>JACRGJ010000019.1 GCA_016212425.1 Micrococcales bacterium
ATCGTCTCGGTGTCCTCGCTCGAGCGGGCGCTTCCCTTCTACGAGGGTGTCCTGCGGATGTCGCGCACCTACGCCTCGGATGACCTCGTGACCCTGCACGGCGACGGGCTCGAGGTGCTGCTGCGTCAGCGCACCCCCACCCCGGGCGGAGGTGGCGTCGCGCCGAGCTTCCGGGTGGCGGATGTCGACGCGGCCACCGCATCCGCCGTCGCTGTCGGAGCACGGGTGGTCGACGCACCGGCCGATCAGCCGTGGGGCGAGCGGCAAGCGGTGCTGCACGATCCCGACGGTCATCTCGTGTGCCTCGTCGCGCCCGTGGGGTAGCGCACGCCGTTTCGTCGGGGTTTCGCTCCCGGGTGCGGTCGTGGGGTCTTGTCGCGCGGATCCTCCGACGAAGTTGCGGGGAGCGCGAGCCGCGGACGCCTTCCCAGGAGAGGTGCACGAGGAGGATGATCAGCACCATGACCGGTTCCGGCACCGCCGCCGAGCCGTGGCAGCTGACGACAGCGCCCGGGTCGAGCGCCTACACGATGCACCGCGACGAGTCCGCGGATCCCCCGGCGCTGGTCTGCCAGGTCGGCAGCACCACCCTCCGCTACCACCTGAGCGCGGCGGAGGACCTGCACGCGTGGCTGGTCGCGCAGGGTGACTGGGTTCCGCTCGGCGCCGCCGACGAGCAGAAGCCGGCGCCCCCGGGATCGGTGGAGGCCTGGGGCCGCGACCCGGCCAATCCCGTCGGGGGCTGGTACGGACTGCGGAAGGGGTATCGAGGGCGGTTCGGCATGTACCTGCCGCCGCTGCTCGAGTTCCTCGGGCTCGCCGAACTCACGCACGAGGCGCGCGGCAACCGCATCCGCGCGCTCTGAGCCGCACTCCGCGCACTCCGCGCGCCGTGCTCTGAGCCGCTCTCCGCGATCTCCGCGCTCAGTGTCGGCGGCATCCGCGAGACTCGACGCGCTGAGCGAAGATCGAGGCAGGCGGAAGGAGAGCGGATGCGCGTCACCGACGACCACCGGGTGGTCACCAGTGCCAGCGACCTGACGGCATTCGCGGGGTGCGAATTCGCGTTCCTGCGCCAGCTCGACGCGCGTCTCGGCCGGGTGCCGATGATCGAGGAGCCGACGGATGCCCTCAACGAGCGGGCGAAAGCGCTCGGCTTCGTGCATGAGGAGCGGGTGCTCGACGAGCTGCGCGGAGAGTACGCGACGGTGGTGGAACTCCCCGGTCGAGGAGTCCCTGTCGAGGAGCTGGCGGAGCGCACGCTCGCGGCGCTGCACGCCGGAGCCGACGTGATCTACCAGGGCGCCTTCGTGGGCGAGGACTTCGTCGGCTACGCCGACTTCCTGGTGCGCCACAGCGACGGCCGGTATCAGGTGCAGGACTCGAAGCTCGCCCGCCGACCGAAGGTGACCGCGCTTATGCAGCTGGCGGCATATGCCGATCGGCTCCGGCGGCACGGCTTCGATCCGCACCCAGTAGTGCGGCTGATCCTCGGCGACCGCAGCGTGAGCGACCACCAACTGAAGGACATCGAGCCGGTGTTCGGCAACCGCTGGAGCGCGATGCGCGCCGCGATCGACGGCCGCCTCGCCGCGGACGGCCCGGTGCGCTGGGACGATCCGGCGGTCGCGCGCTGCGGACGCTGCGCGTGGTGCACCCCCGAGCTGGAGGCGACCGACGACCTTTTCCTGGTGGGCGGCATCCGCGGCGGCCAGCGGCAGGCCCTGCTGGCGGCCGGCATCCGCTCGCTCGCGGAGCTGGCGGCGAACCGCACCGAGAAGATCGACGGGATGACGCGGGCCGGGCTCGCCGGGCTGCAGGCGCAGGCCCGGCAGCAGCTCGAGCCGACCCGCGCCGACGGCGCACCGACGTTCCGGGTGCACGACGCCGCCGCGCTGGGCGCGATCCCCGCGCCGAGCCCCGGCGATCTGTTCTTCGACTTCGAGGGCGATCCGCTCTACAGCGAGCGGGCGACCAGCGACGACGAGACCCGCTGGGGGCTCGACTACCTGTTCGGGTTCATCGACCCCGACCGCCGCTTCACCGCGTATCTCGCCCACAACCTCGCGCAGGAGAAGCTCGCCCTGGCCGAGTTCCTCGCCGACGTCGCCCGGCGACGGGAGACACATCCGGATCTGCACATCTACCACTACGCCGCCTACGAGCAGACGCATCTGCTCTCCCTTGCCGCGCGGCACGGCATCGGCGAGGACGCGGTGGACGACCTGCTGCGCGAGGGCGTGCTGGTCGACCTGTATCCGATCGTGAAGCGGGCGGTGCGGATCGGGGAGCGCTCCTACTCGCTGAAGGTGGTGGAGAAGGTGTTCCGCAGCCAGAAGCGCGGCGCCGAGGTGCAGAACGCGGCCGACTCGATCGAGGAGTACGTGCGATTCCGCGACCTGCGCGATGCGGGCGAGGCCGAGGAAGCAGAGCGGGTGCTGGCGCAGATCCTCGCCTACAACGAGGACGACTGCGTGTCGACCCTTGAACTGCGCGACTGGCTCCAGGGCCTCGCCCGGGCGGCCGGGGTGTCGCCCGCTCCACCCGAACCCGAGCCGGAGGACGCGGCGGATGCCGGACCGGCCGAGTCGCCGCTCGCCGCCCGGCTGCAGCAGCACGCGGGCGATCGGCTCTCGCCGGACCGCACGGCCGCGCAGAGCGCGTGGGGGCTGCTGTCCTCGGCGATCGACTTCCACAGGCGCGAGCGCAAACGGTTCTGGCAGGAGCACTTCACCCGGCTGAAGACCCCGATCGACGAGTGGGCGAATTCCGCGAACGTCTTCGCCATCGAGGACGCGCGGGTGGAGGAAGACTGGCACAAGGAGGACGGGCAGCGGTCGTTGCGGCGGGTTCTGCGTCTTCGCGGCGCGTGGGGGGCCGGATCCCGCGTCGTCGAGAGTCGGGCGCCGTTCGTGCTGTTCGAGGTGGATGCGTCACTCGACTTCAGTAGCGGCCGCCTGACCGCCCCGATCTACCGCCCGGCTCATTCGAAGGCGACGTTCCTCGAGGTGAGCGAGGGGGAGGTGCTGCTGGAGGAACGCCTGGGCGAGCGCACGGCCGACGCGCACGCGCACCTGCCGATCGCGCTCACCGGGTCCGCCCCCATCGAGACCGCGCCCATCGAGTCGGCGATTGCGGAGTGGGCGGAATCCGCCCTGCACCGCGCTCCCGAGCTGCCCGCCGACGCGATCGGCGACCTCCTCCTGCGCCGTCCCCCGCTCGCAGTCGGGCGCGAGCCGGACCCCGGCGCCTCCCCCGAGCCTGGCGCCAGCACCTCCCCCGGCGTCGGCACCTCTCCTTATCCCGGCGCCAGCACCTCCCCCCGCGTCGGCACCTCTCCCGACACCGACCCGATCGCCTCGCTCACCGCGACCCTCCTGAACCTTCCGCACACCTACCTCGCTGTGCAGGGCCCACCGGGGACGGGCAAGACCTACACCGGCGGCCGGGTCATCGCCGAACTCGCGGGCCGGCACCAGTGGCGCGTCGGCGTGGTGGCGCAGTCACACACGACGGTGCAGAACTTCCTCGAGTCGGTCGCGGAGGCGGGCCTTCCCGCGGAGGCGATTGCGAAGACCACCTCCGCCCGCGAACCCGACGACACGGCCCCGTGGAGCTGGCTGAAGAGCACGCAGGTGGCCACCTTCCTGCACCGGGCCCGCAGCGCCGGGCGGGGCGCGGTCGTGGGCGGCACCGCGTGGACCTTCGCCAACGCGAGCCAGATCCCGCGCGGATCGCTCGACCTGCTCGTCATCGACGAGGCGGGGCAGTTCTCCCTGGCGATGACGATCGCGGCCGCGGTCGCGGCGAAGCGGGTGCTGCTGCTCGGCGACCCTCAGCAACTGCCGCAGGTGAGCCAGGCGCAGCATCCGGAGCCCGTGCAGACCTCCGCGCTCGGCTTCGTCGCCGCGGGAGCGGATGTGCTCCCTCCCGAGTACGGCGTGTTCCTGCCGCTGACCCGGCGGATGAGCCCCGAGCTGACCGCGGTGGTCTCGCACCTCTCCTACGAGGACCGCCTCGCCGCCCACCCCTGCACCGCCGAGCGTCTCCTCGAGGGGGTCGCCCCGGGGCTTCATCCGATCCCGGTGGAGCATGCCGACGACACCACCTCCTCCGTCGCGGAGGCGCGGCGAGTCGTGGAGCTAGTGCGCGACCTCGTCGAGCGCCCGTGGACGGCGCCGCCCGCCGCCACCCGGCCGCTGACCGCATCCGACGTCATCATCGTGAGCCCCTATAACGCGCAGGTCGACCTCATCGCGAGCCTGCTGGGCGATGCCGGCCTCGGCGAAGCGGAGGTGGGCACCGTCGACCGGTTCCAGGGACGCGAGAAGCCCGTGGCGATCGTCTCGCTCGCGGTCTCCTCCCCCGAACTCGCCCCCCGCGGCCTCGACTTCGTGCTCTCGAAGAACCGCCTGAACGTGGCGATCTCCCGCGCGCAGTGGGCCGCCTACCTCGTGCACTCCCCCGCGATCGCCGACCACCTCCCGCAGACCCCGGATGGAGTCGCGCGTCTGAGCGCGTTCCTCGGGCTCGTCGGCCAGCGCTAAGTGGGTCCGTTCCGCCCCGTGGCACAGGTTCCCCGCGGCACGGGCTCGTCGGCCAACGCTGAGCGGGCTCGTTCCCCACCGCGCCCCAGGCTCCTTGCGGCACGGGCTCGTCGGGACGCGCTACCGCCGGTACGCGTCGCGGCGGTGGGTGATCGTCACCACCTGGATGATCAGCCGTCCGTCGTCGAGCCGGTACAGCACCCGGTATTCGCCGCGTCGCGCAACCCACAGAGGGGCGAGCGGCTCTCGCAGCGGCTTCCCCACACGATGCGGATTGTCGCGCAGAGCACCTTGAATGAACTGGAACGCCGCCGCGGCCACTGCCTCCGGCAGCCCGACCTCCAACGCGCGGCGAGCGGTTCGCGTGAACACGACCTCGAAGGCCGCCGGATCGCTCACGCCCTGATGCGCCCCTTCCGAACCATCGCCTCGTGCACCTCTTCGGCGGGTGAGAGATCGCCGCGCACCAGATCCTCCAACCCCGACCGGATCTCCTCGACATCCTCCGGCCGGCTCAGGATCTCGACCGTCTCGATCAGGGCGTCGTAGTCTTCAGCGCTGAGCAGCACCGCGGCGCGGTCGCCGTTACGAGTGACCTCGAACCGCTCATGCGTCGTCACGGCCGACTCGATCAACCGGGAAAGCTTCGCCCGAGCCTCGGCCAGCGGCAATGTCGTCATGCACAGAATTCTAGCGCGAAGGGCCGACGGTCACGACGCTAGGCACGGCCCTTGAGGATGAGGTGCCAGTACACCCACGGCAGGATGTAGCGGTCGAAGACCCAGGTAAGGCGCCGTTCCCGGGCGAGATCCGGCCAGAACGGGATCGTCGGCTGCGGGCGGTACTGGTCGTCGAACTCCGCGAACACCACGGTGTGCCGCGACACCGTGAAGGGCGCCACCGAGTAGTCGTCGTACCGCGCACTCGGCGGCTTGCTGTTCAGCGCGGCGACCAGGTTCTTCGCCACCACCGTCGTCTGCTTGCGCAGCGCTCCACCCGATTTGGAGTTGCGGGTGGCGGCGGCGTCGCCCAGCGCCCAGATCTGCGGATGCCGGCGGTGCTGCAATGTCTCGGGGTCGACGTCGACGAAGCCGAGCGGGTCGTCCGCCGCGGCGAGGCCGGTCGACCTGAGCCAGTCCGGCGCCGACTGTGGCGGCACCACATTGAGCACGTCGTAGGCGATGCGCTCGCCCGCAGCGCCGCCGGCCGAGCCGATCGTCGCGATCCGGTCGACCCCGTCGACCGCGAGCAGTTCCGACGAGGTGCGCAACTCGATCCCGTACTCGGCGATCTTCCGGTCGAGCTCCTGGTCGATCAGCGGGATGCCGAACACCGTCTCGCCCGGCACCACGAGCACCACGCGGATGCCGTCCAGCACACCGCTGCGCCGCCAGTAGTCGCACGCGAGGTACATCGGCTTCTGCGCCGCCCCCGAACACGACCCCGGCCCGGGCGGCTCGACGAACACCGCCGTGCCGGCCCGCAGATCGCGCAGCAGCCGCGAGGTCTTGTTCACCAGCTCGAACTCGTAGTGCGAGGCGACCTGCGGCGTCTGCACCGCATCCGCAAGTCCGGGGATGCGGCCCCAGTCGCGCTGAATGCCGGGGCACACGATGAGGTGCTCGTACCCCACGGTGTCACCCGATTCGAGCGTGACCGTGCGCGTGTCGGCGTCGATGGTGGTGGCGGCATCCTGGATCCACTGCACCCCGCGCGGGAAGGCCGACGCCTGCGGCCGCACGGTGCTGCTGAGCCGCGCCCGGCCCCCGGCGACGTGGGAGAACAGCGGCTGGTAGCGGTGCTCGGCGCGCGGCTCGATGACCGCGACGTCGTTCACGCCGTACCGGTGCAGACGCCCGGCGACCGACAGGCCGGCGTTGCCTCCGCCGATGACCAGCACCTGGTGGCGTTCGGACGCGACGGCGGGGGCGGGTGAGCTCATCGTTCCAGTCTGCGGTCCGCCGACGCGGACGCGTGACCCGTGCAGGAAGCGCTCACCGTGCCGCGACCCGATCGTGTGCTGCCCGCGCGGCGTGGGCCTGCGGGCGAAGGCCGGGCCGAGGCGTCAGCAGCCGGGACCGGCGGGGTTGGCGGCGCAGTCGGCGCCGACCAGGACGGTGGACTCGACGAGGATGCGCACCGGGGCGGTACCCGCCGGTGCGGTCAGGGTGCCCTCGATCGGAGTGAAGGCCGAGCCGTCCCAGGAGTACGCGGCCGAGTATTCGACCGTAAGGGTCACCGGGTAGGTGCCGCGGTCCGGGTAGCGGTGGCTGGTGCCGGTCGGGTCGAACTCGCGGACGCCGAGAGCGACCCAGCTCGCCCCCGGTCCCGAGGAGGTGCGGGTGCTTCCGTCGCCGTAGTCCCAGCGGTACCCGACCGGGGTGAAGCGCACGGATGCGGGGCGTCCGAGCAGCATCCCACCCACCGTCTCGGTGGCATCGGCGGCGACGAAGTTCGTCTCCAAACCCACCACACCCCACCCCGCCGGTTCGCTCCTGGGAGCGGCCGGGGCGGGACGGAAGTCGGCGATGTCCCGCAACGTGACCGCCGGGGTGCCCGGCGCGGCCGGTGCCGGCGGCGTCGGAACCCGTGGCGGTGCGACTCGCGGCTCGGTGATGCACACCCGGGCGCTCCCGGCGCACAACCCCGAGGGCACCGTGGGCGGCGGGGGCGGAGGCGGGGTCTCGGCGTGTTCCGTGGCCGCACCCACCCCACACCCGAGTCTCGTGCAGGGCTCCCCGGGAGCGTCTTCACGCCCTCAACTCGGACTGCCCCGTCATTTATGAGTGCATCGGAACCGGACCCGCCCTTATCTTCGGCGCTCACGGCTCCAGCGGTAAGGAGCGCGGTTATCACCACCGCTATTTGCAGAACGACCGACCCGACCATGGGTCACTCCTAGTCAGAGTCAGTGTGCCTTCGATAGAACGAAAGCGGCTGACAAATGGGATGTTCGTCAGCCGATTCGGACTCGTTCGATCAGCGCCGGTGCCGTCCACAATGCGAGTGGCAGAAACATCGAGGCAGACGTAGGCAGTGACCTCCTTGCTGGCGATGGATTGAACCCTGGCAACCGTGAACGTGCTGGCCCCGATCGCTCGTAGACCCTCCGATCGATTGCGCTCACCCGCAGCTTGATCTGCGTCGAGGGCATCCCCCGCCTCGACGGCGTCAAGTGGTGACAAGTCGGACCAGCCCTCGCTAGCGACCTGACTCAACACCTCTACGTAGCGCCCATACGCCTCGGTAACGGCGGCGAGGGCAGCCTCCTCCGAGGGGTACAACGGAGTCGCGGAGGGCGTCGCGCGAGGCGTGGGCGTCGACGCAGTATTTCCGCCAGTGCAGCCGCTCAGCAGCAAGCCAGCCGCCGCAGCGACCACCACCGCAGAGTGGAGCCGGAAGGCGGAGGGCATGACCTCGACGGTAGAGCAGGTTCGCAGCCGGGGCGAGAAGTTCTCCACAGGCGGCACCGACGCCACGGCCATCGAACGATCGGGCGACGACATCAGGGACGTCGATGACGAACACTCGATCCTCCTCGTCGCATCAGCGCCGTCGAGCCCCTCGGGCTTGGAGACGTACTGGCGCTGGAGGGCCCGGGATGGGACGCCGATTTCCACTGCCTGATCGCCGCGGCCGCCATCCAGACAGGCGAGCCGCTGCTCCACGCCGACGCCGGCTTCGACCAACTCCCCCGGATCAGCACCCTCGACGCACGTCGCGCGTGAGGGGTGCGGGGGTGCAGGTTCGCTCAGACCGCGAACCGGAAAACGGCCGACGTCAGACCGTCGATATCGTCGCGCAGCCGGAGAAGATCCATCGAGTCGCCGTCACGATTGTGCGCTGTACCCGCGTCGTGCATCACGAGGACCGGGCTCCCGTTCAACCGCGCCACCCACCAGCGCGACCACGCCAGCCAGTCACTTTCGCGCAGATGGGACGTGGCGGCGGCGGCCGAGGGGAAGCGACTTACGTCGAAGTGATAGCCGGCGTCCGCGTCATCCGCATCCAGATATCCCATAGTGATATCCCAAGGGCGATCGTCGGCGAGCGTGCGGAGCAGGATCCTGGCACACACCCGGTAGACCAGCGACGCCGGCGATTCGACGGCGTCCGTCGGCGACCAGCCACGAAGCCGCTCGAGCTCGTTCACGGCCTCGGCAGGGTCTTTGACGAGGATGACCTCTTCCCACGAGATCCGCCGATTCTCCGGAGTGTCATGGATGTGGATGCCACCGTTCCGATTGAGATCGATGACGTCGGAGGGCATCCCCGACGTCTCGTCCCGAGGCGAACGATAGATGCGGAGCACGTCGTACATTCCGCCGCCCGGATGCATCTGGTGAACGCGCAACTCCGGATCGTGGCGCGTCAGTTGCGACGCGAGCCACCATGAGCGCTCCTCGATCAGGCGAGCCGGGAAACGCATCGGCGCCCTCGAGTCGGGCCCGGGTGATCGTTCGGGCTCCGGCGTGGGTTCGGGCTCCGGGGTCGAGTGCTGGTCCGCGTCGGTGCCACCCATGACCGCCCTCTCGAACTCGGCCAGCGAGACGAACCCGTCCTCTGCGTTCCCACCCTGTCGATTGCCCCGTTGAGCGATCGCCAGAGCCGCATCCGGATTCATGAGCAGCACGCCGACGACCCTGGCGATGTCTCGACCTTGGCTGCGGTAGAGGTCGAGGAGGTTGATCCGGACCCCGTCGGGGAGGTGCGCATAACCCGCCTCATCGAGCACCATGACGGGTTCGACGTCTCGGAGGACGAACCAGAACGTCTCGTGCCAGTAGGCGGTGCGGCCCGTCGCCTGGGCGTGTTCGCGCAGTTCGGCGATATCCCGCCAGGCGTGCTCGATCTGCCGTCCGGTCGATGGGAACGCCGCTAACGCCGCGTGCGTCTCCTCGGGGTGCTCGTCGAGGAGCGGTGCAGGCACGACCTGCCACGCGTGGCGGTCATCGATCTTCGACGCCAGCAGGGCGGCCGCGATTCGATAGACGATCGTCCGCGGGTTGGTCGGAGCAGGAGACGTCGGCCGACCGAACCCGGCGGCCCGCTCGAGCCGTCGAACGACGACGTGCGGATCGTCCGAACCGATCACCTCGTCCCAACCGAGCGACTCGAGGCGACCTTCGCGCGTCGTCCACTGCACTCCCGTTGCGAGGTGGAATTGCACGCGAGGGCCCTCCGGGCCGGCGTGCACGAGCAGGATGCCACCGAAACGATCGTCACCGACCCGTGAGATCTCGAGGTTGCCGTGGCGCCGGGCGATCTCGCTCGCGATCCACCACGACTGTTGCAATGCAAAGCGTGCGGCGATGGGGGTCACAGGCGGTTCCTCTCATATAGGCAGGTGGGGAAACGCGTATCGATCCGCTGCCCGCTCCAGACTGGCGGGCCGCTCACGACGGATCCGCCCAGCGGTCGGGACGGGCCGTCAGATACCGAGCCAAACCATAGAGGTCGGAGTACATCGCCGCGGCGTTGTACCCGTAGCGGCGCTCCAGTTGGTCGAGGATGTTGGCGCGAGCATCCGCCGCGATTCGGAAGGTGAACACGGGTGCCGCTGTCGCCCTCAGCTCCCCTCGACGGATCGTCGTGAGCTTGAGCGGGATGGACCCGAACTTGCGCATGTCATCGCTCGACCAGGTCTCCTCGGTGTCCGGCCCCTTTCGGCCGAAGCCGTTCTCGGCTGCCCGGATCGGCACACCGTCCAGCAGGAAACCGGCACTCTGCGAACTGATCCGGGCGTCGTAAGCCGGAGGACGCCAGTACCGCCGGCCGGTGCCCGTACCCCATCGGTGCAGGCGTCGCTGATCTTCGGAGGCGTTACTGACCGCATGCCAGTGCGGGTCGCGACCGCCCCATCGGCTGTTGAGGCGGATGTCTCGCCCGGGCGTCACGAACGCGAACAGGCGGGAATCCGTCTCGTCGCCGCCCGACTCCCGCTCCGTCGCGAACCACGCGGCGATCAAGGGATTCTCCGTCACGTCGAGAAGCCGCGTGGGACCCCCGAGATGCTGAAGATGGGCGAATGTCTCGAGAGCACCCATGCCGTCGAATCGCCACGTCTCGCGGGCCAGAGCCAGGATGCGGCGTTCCGCCTCCACCATGTCCTCTTCGCGGGGCGCTCGGCCCCGATGCGTCGTGAGCTGCCGGTACAGGGAACTCTCCACTCCCCATCCGGCATCCCTCGCCCCACGCCACAGCAACCTCTGGTTGGGATAGCGGACGGCGAGCTCGTAGACGCTCTCCTGGAAATGCGGCCAACCGGCGATCGTCCTTTCCCACGGCCGATAGAAGTCGTCGGCGGACGGGCCGGTCATCGCGCTCCTCTCGGCAGTTCGGACGCGTGAGGATCGAGTCTCGGGCGCGAGTGACTTCGCAGTATGGCTTTCCGAGGTGCGTCCGAGCAAGACGAACTCCGCTCCGCGCTGTTTCCGCGGTGCGCTGATGACCGTGCGCGACGAGCTCGCGTCCGATGGTTCGCGGGAGGGTGACGTGACGACCGCCCGCGCTTCCCGCCTGCGAACCGCTAACGCCGGTCATTTCGGTATCGAGAAACCTCCCTCGCCGGTCGGAGATCCGCCGCCGCGAGCCTCGTCAACTCGCCGGCGGAGGGAGGCGGTAGGCGTCGGACCGGTGCGCGGCTCTGACGACGAGAAGGGTCGACCCCTCGAGGAGGAACAGCACGCGATAATCGCCGCGGCGAGCCGACCGCAGACCCTCGAATTCCCCTCGCAACTCCTTGCTCATCCGCTGTGGGGTAATCGGCAGCGTCGCGGTGACGAATTCGATCACGGCCGTGGCGACGCGCGGCGGAAGCCGCTCGAGGCCGCGGACCGCCGAGGGGGCGAACGCGACCGACCAGCTCACAAGGAGGAGGGTCCGAGTCGAGCGCGAAGATCGTCGGCCGAGAGCGCCTCACCGTGTGCGAGCGCCGATCGCGCTTCGGCGATGTCGTCGCGGATGCCCGGCTGCGAGAGCCAGAAGACGGTCTCGCGCAGCGACTCGGCAGGAGTCTCTTCCGAGCTAATCGAGCGAGCCGCGAATGCGGCGATCAGGGCCGAAGCGACCAGGGTGACAGCCCTCTCAGCGGCCGCGGGCCTTCCGGGTGGCATCACGATGGTCGCGACAATTCCTGCTGATGCCGCTCAGTACTTCGCACATGTGATTCGCGTTGCGCAGAAGCTGGCATATCTATACGACTGGCCGGAACTATTCGAGGACTCCCCGTATGGCATGAATGACGTGACGAAGAACATTCTCACGCTGTTTGTCGGAGTCATGTTTGGCGTCAATACAGCTAACAACGGCTTACGAGCGTTGAGTGCTAAGATAGCAACCCAGACGGCCAAACAACTTCCCCAGCAGGCGCTCACAAAGGGCGTTATCTACCCTATCGTTAAGTCGGTGGCGAGGCGTCTTGGAATTCAAATGTCGAAGACGATCTTCGCGAACGCGGTCGCCAAAGCGGTTCCGCTTGTCGGTGCCGTTATATCCGGAGGCGTGACTGCGGCCACCTTCGTGCCTATGAGTTATCGATTGAAAAAGCACCTCTCGACGAGTTACCGCGTTCAACAGCATGGAGATGACGGATCGGCCTCACCGTCGAGCTTGTAGGTTCTGCCGAATTTGTCAAGCGCGCCATATTACTTCACATAAAGCATCCGCGTCCGCACCCTCTTCGACCCGGAACCGAACGACGGGGGCGAGTCGCAGGAGCAGTGGCCGCGCCTGAAGAGGCGGTGCTGGCAAAGTACTCCGAGGCGGAGCACTCGACCGTAGGGTCGTAGGCGCAGGCGACCGCGTTCCACCTTCCGACGCGGAGGGCGCCCGGCACCACCGGGCTCACCTTCGCCGGCGGCTGCGCAGGCGGATGTGGGTGATACATCCGCGTCGATCAGGAGGATCCGCAGACCGTACGCGGCACGTTTGAGCCGTCAATG
Organism: Micrococcales bacterium; assembly: GCA_016212425.1. Taxonomy (GTDB): domain Bacteria; phylum Actinomycetota; class Actinomycetes; order Actinomycetales; family Microbacteriaceae; genus Schumannella. Next base: position 12,491 of record JACRGJ010000019.1, read on the forward strand.
TCGGTGATCGACCCTAAGACTGACATTTCGCGCCATGACATGTTCCTATCCGGCGCTATGGGGACACTTGTGCCGGTCAGCGGAGTCGATCCGGTCCTGGGCGCATGGGAGCACCGGGCGTTCATCCCTGACGCCCTCGGCTCGTTGACCCCGCTCTTATCCACCGCCTCGAACCTGGCGGTCGCGAACGCGCGGGCCGCACCCGCCGTGCTGGACAGCACCGGGCGTCAGCTTCCGAACCCTACGCTTCTCCGCCAGCCGACACTTCGGCGCGAGGCGCAGAGCACCTCGGAACTGGAAGGGACCTACGCCCCCCTGGCCGATGTCCTCACCGCAGACGAGGATGACCCCGGCACCGTCGAAATGGTCGAGGTGCTCAATTATGTGCGCATGGCGGCCCAGGGCTTCGAGCGAGTCAGCTCGGGACGCTCCCTCACCCCTGGACTCCTCAGTGAACTCCAGGGGATTCTCATGCGCGGCACGGATTTAGCGGAGTCTTCGGGTCGGCTACGTGATGGCCAAGTCGTCGCCGGTCGGCAGGAGGGCGTCGATGCGTTCGAGTTCCCGATCAAGGCCGCGAGATTCGTTCCGCCACCCGCCGGCTTCCGTCTTGAGACGGGCCTGCACGACCTCACCGACTGGATCGCAGCTGATCACCGGGAGCACATCGATCCGGTTGTCGCCGCCGGCATGGCTCACTATCAGTTCGAGACACTGCATCCGTTCCGCGACGGCAATGGTCGACTAGGACGGTTCTTGATCGTCGCGCAGCTACTGCTCCGCGGTGTTCTTACCGAGCCCACGCTGTCGGTCTCCGGATGGTTCGAACAACGTCGCCGTGAGTACTACGACGCGCTACTGGGTGTGAGCACCCGAGGCGACTGGGACGCGTGGATCCGATTCTTCGCGGCGGGCCTGACTCAGGCGGCCCGGGAGACCCACGCCCAGATGACCGCGCTGGTCGCGGTTCAGTCGGAGTTGAAGGACATTGTGCGTGCCTCTCCCCTCCGGGCGGACACGGCCCACAAGCTCGTCGATCTCGCGGTAGCATATCCGTCATTCATAGTCCGCAAAGTGAAAGCGGATCTCGGCGTCGTTAATGTTCGGGCGAATGCTCTGGTCGGGTAGCTGGTCGAGCTGGGCATCCTCCGTGCGCTGGATCCCGATGCCTACAAGCGGCGGTTCTTCGCGCCTCGGGTGCTCGATGTTCTCGTCGGACGCGCCTCGTGGACGGATTCCCTCTGGCGCCTCCGCTCGGAGAGCAGGAGCGCCGCGAACGGCCCTACTGGAACGCCGCTCGACCCGCGCGGGCGGCGAGCTCCCGGAACGCCTCACGCAGCTCAGGCGGCTCGACGTGCGTGAGTTCCGCGTCGAAGCGGAGGAGGGTGGCGGCGACCGCCGCCCACGACCACGCGCCCAGGCGCACTCGGGTGCGCTCCGGCTCGAGCTGCTCGACGGCTCCGTCGCCGATGTAGGGGAGCACCTCTCGCACCGGGAGCGCCATCGTCGCCTCGCCCCAGTACGCCCAGCCCGGCGCGCCGGTCGAGCCGGTGAAGCGGGCCGCGAGGAATGCCCCCGCGTCGCCGCCCGGCACCTCGCGCCGGGCGAACTCGCGGCCGGTGTGGGTGCGCAGGCGCATCCGGTCGGCCCGGTAAATGCGCCAGTCGTCGTGATCGGCGGACCAGCCGATCAGGTACCAGCGACCCTGGCTCAGGATGAGGTGGTGCGGCTCGATCCGCCGCGGCGCCGGGTCGGTCCGCTGGTCGGCGCCCGAAGTCGCGTAGTCGAAGCGCAGCTCCCGAAGGGCTCGGATGGCGTCGCCGATGCGCAGCAGCACCTCGGGGTCGGCGAGGTCGCCGCGGGTGGGGTCGGGGCGGCTGGATGCGGCGGAGGCGAGCCCCGCGATCCGCTCGGCGAGGCGGTTGGCATGAGGCGTGCGAGAGTCTGCAGCGCTCGGTCGGCGCCCTCGTCGATGTCGACGCCGGTGGAAGCCGCGGCGCGTAGGGCGATCGCCATCGCCACCGCCTGCTCATCGTCGAGGAGGAGCGGGGGCAGCACCGATCCGGCGCCGAGACGGTAGCCGCCGTCGGGTCCGCGGGTCGCCTCGACCCGGTAGTCGAGTTCGCGGAGGCGGTCGACGTCGCGGCGCACCGTGCGCTCGCTCACGCGGAGGCGGTGCGCGAGCTCGGGGGCCGGCCAGTCGCGGGGACGCTGCAGCAGCGAGAGCAGCGCAAGCAGCCGTCGGGATGTGGACGCCGAATCCGAGGTGGGCACTAGGCGATTTTCCCGACCATATAGGACGCACCCTGACCGCAACGGCCGGAAGAGTGCGGACATCCCGAACGGGTCGACCGATCCGCGCCGTCGACGAAAGGCTCAGCCATGACCGCCGCCACGACCACCCACCTCAACTTCACCGGGAACGCCCGCGCGGCGCTCGAGTTCTACGCCGCCGCATTCCGCGGGCAGGCGATCATCCGCACCTACGGCGACTTCGGCATGCCCGCCGAGGCGTCCGGCTCCGATCTGGTGGTGTGGGGCCTGGCGGCCGCCGAGAACGGATTCCAGGTGATGGCCTACGACATCCTCGGCGCCCCCGCGCGTCCGGCGCCGTCGACCCGGCGTGAGAACGGCGTGACTATCACCGATCAGCCATTCTTCGTCTCCGTGCGCGGCGACTCGCTCGAGGAGGTGCAAGGGTATTGGGACGGACTCGCGGACGGAGCGACCGTGATCGAGCCGCTGGCGGCATCCGCCTGGTCGGCCGGGTTCGGGATGCTCGCCGACCGCTTCGGGGTCACCTGGGTTCTCGACGTCGCCGAGGGGTAGGGGCGCGCTCGGTGGGGGGCCGCAAGTGTGCGGGCCGCCACCGCGCGGTGTCACCCCTCGTGGGAGCGGTCGACGCCGGATCAGCGGCCTTCTGATCGAGCGCGCCTGGGGCGCCAGGGTCTCACCGCGCCGATCGCGCCGCTCGGCCCTTGGCCGTGGTGGCGCACCCTCGGGGCCCGGACAGCCTCCGCGGGATCCCGCTTCCCTCGCGGTCGGCTCTTCGCACCCTCGGGGCCCGGACAGCCTCCCTGGGATCCCGCCTCCCCCGCGGTCGTCGCCGTCTGCGTCGCGCATGCCGCCACGGTTGCGGGCACCACGGTGTCGGCGCTGATCGTCTTGCCCATCACGTCGGCGGTGGATGGCGCGGTGACGCTTCGCCGGGCCGATGGCGGGTGAACCGAGCAGCCACCGCGGTGCGGCTCAGGTTCACGGGCTCCCGCTTTTGAACGACTCGTCTCCGCTTGCCACTCCTCGGACTTGTGCCGCTTCGGTGCCCGCGTCAGCGGCTCCTCCCCAGGTATGTTCTAATATTACTTCTCCACAGAAACCACATTTTCGTAGACATGTTCCCATAGTTGCGCCAGAATAAAGGCGTGTCCACCCCCGCTGACGTCGTCGCCCTGACGCAGGCGCTCGCCCTCCCCGATCTGGGCGTCGTGGGCGATGACGCGCTGATGGGCTTGCAGCGCGAACTCGCGGGCATCCGGCGTCGTGTGGACGCCGCCTCCGCGGATGTGGCGGCCGAGATCGCCCGCCGCTCTCGGCGCGAACTCGGCTACGCCGGACTGGCGCAGCGGCTCGGGGCCCGCACTCCGGAGAAGCTGATCCAGACCCTCACCGGGTCGTCCACCCGAGATGCCCGGGCGCTCGTCGAGGTCGGTCAGTTGCTCACCGATTCGAGCGATTCCGATGGTCCCGGGCAGTCGCCGCCACGGCTGTCAATTGTGGCGGCCGCGATCCGGGCAGGCACACTCTCGATCGAGCAGGCGCACGCAATCCGGGTGGGCCTCGGGGCGGTGAGTGCGACCGTGACGGACGCGGATCTGGATCCCGCACGCGCCGAACTCGCGAATCTCGCCCCGACCGTGACCGTCGAGGACCTCCGCGCCCACGCCCGGGTGCTCCGCGATGAACTGGATGCGGGCGGGGTTGCGGCGCGGGAGGCGGAGCTGCGCGAGCGGCGCTTCCTGCGCCTGTTCCCCCAGGAGGACGGCATGACGCGGCTGGTGGGGCTGCTGGACCCGGAGTCCGCCGCGCGCGTGCAGACCATCGTCGATGCCGCGCTCTCTCCCCGCCGGGGCGGTCCCCGGTTCGTGGAGGACGACGATCAGGCGCGTGCCGAGCGGATCGCCCAGGATCCGCGCAGCAACGACCAGATCGCTCTCGACGTGGTGGTGGACCTGCTGGAGGTCGCCGCCGACTCCGACCGCCCGGAGGTCCGTTCGTCCTTGGGACGGCATGGTGCCCCGGTGCAGGTTCTGGTCACTCAGAAGGACCTCGCCACCGGCACCGGCTTCGCCCGGATCGGCGGCCAGGAAGCGGCAGTCTCGATCGGCACCGCCGAACGGAGGATCTGCGCCGACGGCGGGCTTCCGATCTTCATGAGGGTCGGACGGAAGGATGAGATGCGACTGGGCCGCACGCGACGGCGCTTCTCCGCGCGGCAGCGCACCGCGCTCGCCGCACGCGACGGATGCTGCCGACGATGCGGGCGAGCCGTATCGCAGACTGAAGCGCATCACATCCGCCCCTGGTCTTATGGCGGCGACACCGATCTGGACAACGCCATCCTGCTCTGCCGCTTCGACCATCTCCTGGTGCACAACAACGGCTGGCAGATAGAGAAGGACGCGAGCGGTGAGGTCTGGTTCGTGCCCCCTGCCGACGTCGACCCGCTCCGGCGTCGCCTCGCGGCGCATCCGCCGAACCCCGTGCACCGCCGTCTTGTCGCGTAACGGGAGGTGACGCATCCGCGATGCGCCCGCCCTGGCGAGCGGCGGCCCCGCGATCCCCGGCCTCGCGATCCGCGACCGGCGACCGGCGACCGGCGACCCTCAACCCTCGACCCTCGACCCTCGACCCTCGACCCTCGACCCTCGACCCTCGACCCTCGACCCTCGACCCTCGACCCTCGACCCTCGACCCTCGACGATATGGCCGCTCATCCATTCCGTAGCCGCAAAGGTGCACGCGTAGGGTGAGGGACGGTCGTGTGAGGGGGTTCGGTGCTCGCTCTGCGGATGCTGCGCGCACACGCCGGGCTGTTCGCCACCCTCGCGCTCGTGGGGGCCGTGACCGGAGCACTCGCGACCGGGGTGCCCGGGTACCTGCTCGGGTCGACCACCGCCGCGGCACGCGAGTCAATCGGTGCGCTGCGCGGAGTCGACGGCGGGTTCCGGATTGCGATCCGGGTCACCGGCGCCACGCAGGACCCCGGCGCCACACAGGACCCCGGCGCCACGCGAGCCCAGGGCGCCGCGGATGCCCCGGACACCACGCAAGCCCCGGACACCACGCAAGCCCCGGACACCAAGCAAGCCCCGGACACCACGCAAGCCCCGGACACCACGCAAGCCCAGGACGCCCAGGACCGCGGAGTGCGGCGCGCCATCGCTCGGGTCTCCGGCAGCGCGCCCCTCGAGGTCAGCCGCAGCCTCGGCAGCGACTCGGCCATCCCCGCCCGGGTCGGCGGGGCGACGCGGGAGGTGCTGCTGCTCAGCGACCCGGGGCTGCCGGGAGCGGCGCGGCTCACCGGCGGCACCTGGCCGCGCGGTGCCGACGAGGCCAGCCTGCAGGCCGATGCCGCGCAGATACTCGGCATCGCGGTGGGCGAACGGGTCGGCATCGGCGAGCGGCGCATCCGCATCACCGGGCTCTGGCGGGCTCGCGACGCCGACGACCCGCGGTGGCTCGGCGATCGGGCCGTGCGCAGTGGACGCGGCGACGGGGGTGCGGGCCCGCTCGTCGTCGACCCGGCGGTGTGGCGCAGCACCGGGATCGACCCGCTCGCGCGGTGGACCATCGTGCCCGACACGGGGCGCATCCGCCTCGATGGCCTGGGCTCGCTCAGCCGGCTCGGCACCGTGCTGCCGGCACAGCTGCGCGACAGTGCGCTCGGCGGCACCGGAGTCGATACGGCGGGGCGGCTTCCGGAGGCGGTGCGCGCGACCCAGCAGCGGGTCACGGCGGTGCTCGCCACGGCTCCGGTGTCTCTGCTCGTCCTCGGTGCCCTCGCAGCGCTCACCCTCGTCGAACTCGCGCGGCTGCTCTCCGCCGCGCGGCTGCGCGAGACCGTGCTGCTGCGCTCCCGCGGCGCCGACGCCCTGCGGCTCGCGGTCGGCGCCGGGCTCGAGGCGCTCGTGCTCTCCGGGGCCAGCGCGGGGGTCGGCAGCGCCATGGCCGCCGCGGTGGTGAGCGCCGGGCTCGGGGTCCCGGTGCCCGCCGTGGTCGCCGTGGTCGCCGTGACCGCGCCGGTGGGCATCGGTATCGGCGCGGCGCTGCTCGTGGGCGGGACCGCGCTGCGCACCGCCCGTAGCGCCCTCACCCGCGAGCAGCAGAACGACTCGGGTCGGGCACGGCGGCTCGCCTCCGGCGGTGCCGTCGTGCTCGTCGTCGGCGCGGCGGTCGCGAGCTCGGCGCAGTTCCTGCGGCTCGGGTCACCGCTGGCCGGCGCCCCCCTCGACCCCCTTGCCGCCCCCGCCCCGGCGCTCGCCGTGGTCGCGGTGGCGCTGCTCGCCGTGACCCTCGCCCCGCTCGCCGCCCGCGCTGCCGCCGCCGTCCGCGGCCGCAGCCCGACCCTCGGCGCGCTCGCCGCGCGGCGGCTGTCCCGCGGGCTGCCCTCCGTCGCCACCGCGATCGTGCTCGTGGCCCTGGCCGCCGCCGCGCTCGTCACCGCCGGAGCGTACGGTGCCACCCTCTCCCGCGCCTCCGCCGAGAATCGGGCCTTGCGGCTCGGCGCCGACGTCGTCGCCCGCGGGGCCGACAGCACCGGGCTGCTACGCGTCGCGGAGCGCCTCGACGCGCCGCACACCTTCGCCACCGCCTTCGACGCCACGCTCGGCGAGACACCGGTGACCTTGGTCGGGGTGCCTGCCGACGGCATCCGCCGGGTCGCCACCCCGGTCGGTTACGGAGCCGCCGTGCCCGACCGCGCCGCGCTGGCCCGCGCCATCGCCGCGCCCGCCCCCGGCATCCGTCTGCCCGCCCGCGCCGGCGCCCTCACGCTCACCGCCACGGGCGATCCCGTCGCCCCGAGCGCCATCGTGCTGCGGATGCTGGGCGCCGGTGGGGAGGTGCTCGACGCGACCCTGCGCCCCAACCCCGCCGACCGCACCCGGTGGAGCGCGGCCCTGCCCGCCGACGCGCGGCGGCTGCTGGCCGTGCAGGTGACGCTGCCGCCCGCCGGAGATGCCGAGGACCCGGGAGCGCCCCCGGTCACCACCGCCGTCGCCCTGTCGGCGCTGCGGACCGCTGCCGAAGCGCTCGACACCGGCAGCACCTGGGACGTGCCCTACGTCTCCCCCGTCGTCGCGGCGACTCCCTATCGCAACCTCGGCGCCGTCGTGCCGCTCGACCCCGCCGTCGACACCGTGGTGCGTCTGATGCCCTCCGCGCCGTCCACCCTCCGAGCCGCGGTGAGAGCGCGGCTCGCCGCCGTGAACGGCCTCACCGGCGGATCGGAGGCGACCCTCGGCGACGGCGGCGAGCTGCGCATCGAGGTGCGCGCCACCCCGGACGCGGTGCCCGGCAGCGGCTCCGACGCAGTGCTCGTCGACCTCGCGGCGTTGCGCGACGCGGAGCTGCGGACTTCCGACCCGACGAGCGCGGTGCAGCTCTGGGTATCGGGCGGGGCGGCCGAGGCGCGGGCGCTGCGGGCGGCACTGCCGGCAGCGGAGGTGCGCTCGGTGGGCGACGCGGATGCCGTCTCGGCGGTGATGTCCGCGGCATCGGGGCTCTGGATCGGGGCGGCGGGGGCGGTGCTGCTCGCGCTGATCGCCGTCGCCGCGGTCGTGGGCGCGGACGGGCGCGCCCGCGGCGGAGACGTCGGCGTCTTCCGCGCGCTCGGGGTCGATCCGCGACGGCAGGGGCGCGAGCGCGCCGCCGAGCTCGCCGCGGTGCTCGGCTACGGCACGGTCACGGGACTGGCGGGCGGCCTGCTCACGAGCGGGCTACTCGTGCCGGGACTCGCCCGCGCCGCGGTCGCCGACCCCATTCGGGGCTTACCCATCGCGCTGCGCATCGATCCGCTGCCGACCGGGATCGGCGTCGCGGCGCTCGCCCTCGCCCTAGCCGGGATCGTCGCGGTCGCCGCGCACCGCATCCGCTCGGCCGCCGGCACCGCCCTCGTCACGGAGCCGGGACGATGAGCCTCCGACGCTCGGCGGTCGGCGGGGCGGGGCTGGCACTCCGGGAGCTGCGCTCGGGGCTGGGGCCGTCGCTGCTGGTCGCGGCGGTGGTGGCGGTGACGGTGCTGCTCGCGGTCGCGACCCCCGCCGTGCTCAACCGCTACGCCGACGCCGAGCTGCGCGCGCGACTCGCCGCGGTACCGGACGTGAGCCGCTCCGTGAGCGGCGACGGATACTTTCCCCTCCCCACCGAGGCGCCCGGGTCGAGCGCGGCGGTGTGGGCGCCGGTGACGGAGGCCGTCGAGGAGTTCCGGGCCCGGCTCGGGCAGCCCGCCCGCGCGGGCATCGGCACCCCCGTCCTCCAGGTGCGTACCACCGACGCGTACGTCGCCGTGCCCGGGCTTCCGGGACGACTCGTGGGCCTCGCGCTCGTCGCCGACCCGGGGTTCGACGCGCGGGTGCGGTGGATCGCCGGCGCGCCGCGGCGGCGCGACGTGGCGCCGCCCGCCCAGAACGCGGACGGCACCTTCACCATCCCGACCGGCGCCCCGCCCGTGCCGATCGGGTTGTCAGAGCGGTCGTCCGCGCAACTGAGAGCCTCGGTGGGCACGGTGCTCGGGTCCGGTCCGGGGTACCTGGTCGCCGGCGTCTACCGGCCGCGCGACCCGGGCGCGCTGGCGTGGCGGGCGAGCGCCGGCCTCGTGCAACCCGGTGTGCGCCTCAGCGCCGACGGTACGCCCAGCCTCGTGGTGGCCGCCGTGGTGTCCCCCCGCACGCCCGGCAATCTGGGGGTGCTCCGCGACGGTGCGCTCCGCATCCTGCTGCCCGTCCGCGCCGACGCCTGGCGCTCCCGCGACGCCACCCGGATCGGGGCGCAGCTGCGGGCGGCCGCCCTCCGCGGAATCGACCTGCCCGATGGATTCGGCGGATCGCAGGTAATGCTCTTGCGCACCGGGGCCACGGTGGCGATCGATGAGAGCGTGCGCCGCGGCGCCGCGCTGCAGACCACGACGGCGCTCGCGGCCGCCGGCCCGGTCGGTGTCGCCCTCCTGGTGCTGGGTCTCGGAGTCGGTGGGGTGCTGAGGCGGTGGCGGCCCGCTCTCGAGATCGCCTCGGCTCGCGGCGCGTCAGGCCTTCGGATGCGCGGCGCGGCGGCGCTGGAGACGCTCGTGTTCTGCGTGCCCGCGGCCGTCGTCGCCGCGGCGATCGGCACGGTGCTGCTGCCCGGGCCACCCTCCCCCGCCGGGCTCGCCGTCGGCGCGGGGCTCGGCCTGGCTCCCGCCGCCGTCGCGGCGGCGCTCGCGCGCCCAGCGGGCCGGGGCGCTCGAGGCGACCTCGGCGGACGGGTCCGCACCGCATCCGGGGCACCCGCGTTCGGCGCCGCGCGACCGGGTCGACGGCGCGGGCGGTGGGTGGTGGAGGTGGTGGTGCTCGTCGCGGCGGCGGCCGTGACCTGGTCGCTCGTGAATCGCGGGACGGGGCAGGATGCGGCGGCGCTGGATCCGCTGCTCGTCGCGGCGCCGCTGCTGCTCGCCGTCGCGGTGGGGGTGCTGGTGCTGCGCCTGTACCCGGTGCCGCTGCGGGCCGGGCAGCGCGCGCTGCGCCGCTGTCGCCGCGCACCCGCCCTGATCGGGGTCGCGCGTGCGGTGCGCGAGCCCACCGTGGGGCTCGCGGCGGTGCTCGCGATCCTCGTGGGCGTCTCGGTGGGCGTGCTCTCGGCCACCCTGGGCGCCACCGTCGACGCGGCCACCCGCACCGCCGCCCGCACCGCGGGGGGAGCCG
>JACRGJ010000023.1 GCA_016212425.1 Micrococcales bacterium
CGTCGACGATCGCGAGCCGCCCCGACGCCGCGGCGAGCTCGGACATGTGCCCGTCCCACGCGGTCCAGTCGCGCGCACAAGCGGCGCACGGCAGCAGCGCGGCGAGGATCGAGACCGCGAGCGCGTCGCGGCCGGCGCGGCGCGTCTTCGCGAGCCCGGCCTCGAGCGTTCCGCGTGCTTCGTCGCAGCGCCCTGTGTGCACGAGCAGCAGGCACAGGTTGAACTCGACGACGCTCGCGTCCCCCTCCGAGCCGACGGCCCGGAACCCGGCGAGCGCGCTCCGGTAGTGGAGCTCCGCCTCGTCCATCTGTCCGCGGAAGCGCGCCACCTCCCCGAGCAGGTTGACGCACAGCGCGACGCCCATCCGGCTGCCGCACTTCTCGAACCGCCTGCGCGCGTCGCCGAGCTGTCGCACCGTGTCGTCGTGCCGCCCGGCCTTGCGCGCGAGCGTCGCGATGCCCCACGAGCAGAACGCGGCGCCCTCCTCGTCGCCGACGGCGTCGAAGTCCGCGAGGCCGAGCCGGTAGCACTCGGCCGCACGATCGAGCTCCCCGCGATCGCCGAGGAGCCTGCCCATGTGGCGGCGCGCGCCTGCCAGCACCTTGCGCGCGCCGGCCCTGAGCGCGATTCGCTCGGCGCGCCGGAGCTGCAACCACGCGCGGGCGAGCTGTCCCCGCTGTCGCGCCACGCGGCCGAGCGCCCCGAGCCCCTCCGCGCGCAGGCTCGGTCGATTCTGCCGTGTCCCTTCCCGGACGGCGCGCTCCGCCCAGGACGCCGCCTCCTCGAGCTGGCCGCGCCGCTCCGCCAGCTCCTCGCGCAGGACGATCGCCGTCCCGCGCAGCGGATCGTCCTCGGCCGCGCCGGCCGCATCGAGCGCGGCCAGCGCCTCGTCGACGAGCCCCGCGGCGGCGTCCATCTCTCCGCGCACCAGGCACTCCCGCGCGGCGCGCAGCAGTGGATCGGCCGCGTCCGCGAGCTGCCCCGCCGCGACGAGGTGGCGGCCGAGCCGCTCGGCGATGCGCGGGCCCGTGCGCTGCCGCAGCATCTCGGCGCACGCGGCGTGATGGCCCGCCGCGCGGCCGGCGGCGCGCGCGCGCCGCTCGACCGAATCGCGCAGCAGCTCGTGCGCGAACGCCCATCCTGCGTCGAGGCCCTCGGGGCCCGTCCGCGCGAGGCCCAGCCGGACGAGCTCCTCCACGAGCCCCGCGGGGGCCGGGAGCATCGTGCGCCGGCACACCTCGCGCCACTCCGCCGCGTCCACCTCCGTGCCGAGGAGCGCGGCGAGCTCGAGGGCGACGACCTCCTCGACGCGGCGGTCCTCCAGCACCCGCTCGAAGCGCCCCGACCACAGAGACAGCGCGTCCGCCGGGACCTCGGGCAGGACGCCCTCGCGCAGCCGGAAGCCCGACGGCCCGGCCTCGAGCAGCCCGGCCTGCACCCAGTCGCCGACGAGCTGGACCGCGAACAGCGGGTTTCCCTGCATCCGCGCCTCGACCTGCTCGGCGAGTGGGCCGTCGAGGCCGAGGAGCTCGCGCACGAGCGCCGGCCGCGCCTCCTCGGGCAGCGGGCCGATCTCGAGCACGCTCGCGTCGGGGCGCACGACGAGCCGTCCGAGCAGCCGCTCCTCGGCCGGCGTCGTCTCGTCGCTGCGCGCGGTGGCGACGAACAGGACGGGCAGCGGCCGCGTCTGTTGCCCCCCGAGCACGTGCGCGACGAGCGCGAGGGCGTCGTCGCCCCACTGCACGTCGTCGAGCCAGACGATCGCGGTTCGCTCCGCGCACACGCGCTCGAGCAGGCGCCGCACGACCTCGTGGCGCTCGGTCGGGTTGCCGAAGCGCACCGCCGCCCCCGTCCCCTCGGTCGCCTCGGCGGGGCTGATCATCTCGGCCACCGCGAGCGCCTCCACCGGATCGTCGACGCCCGCTGCGGTCAGGACCTCGCGGGTACGCGCCACCGCGTGCGCGCGCTGCCGATCGCGGCACCGAACGAGCCGCGCCACCATGGGCCCGAGCCCGTCCGCCGGACCGTGCTGGCGTGAGTGCGTCGCGCGCAGCACCGTGGCGGCACCGACCTCGGCAGCGCGCTCCCCGAGCCACTCGGCGAGCCGCGACTTGCCGCAGCCCGCCGGACCGCGCAGGACGACCAACCGTGCCCGACGCTCGCCGGCGACGGCGCGCAGGGCGGCCCACAGCAGATCGCGCTCGGCGTCGCGGCCGACGAGCGGGACGCGCCGCAGGCCGAACAGCCCGAGCCCGGCGCCGGCGAGCCACTGCTGCGTCTCCGGCCGGTACACGCGCCACGTCGCCGGGATGGGGGGCACCTCGACGGCCCCGGGCACCGGCAGCCCGGCCGACAGCGCGGGCCCGATCGGGGACGCGGCGACCGGGCGCGTCTCCGCCGCCGTGACCGCCTCCGCGCGGCTTCCGTGCGAGCTCGGTTCGGCGCGGACGGCGTCCCCGTCGACGCGGATCGTCCACGTGTCGCCGACGCTGCCGGTCAGCGCGAGCAGCGCCCAGGCCGCGTCCGCCGCGCGCGCGAAGCGGTGCACGGGCTCGCGCTCGAGCAGCCGCGCGACCCACGCCTCGAACCCCTCCGGCACCGGCACGCGCGAGTGCAGCGGCGGCGCTTGCCGGTAGAGCTGCGGCGCCATCGTGTCCTTCACGTGCGCCCAGGGCGCGTGCCCGGCGACGAGCGTGTACGCGAGGCACCCGAACGAGAACAGGTCCGTCCACGGGCCGTAGTCGTGCCACCGCGAGAGGAGCTGCTCGGGCGCCATGAACGCGGGGGTGCCGACGATCTGCAGGCTGTCGCGCTCGACGCCCAGCCGCTCGAAGGGGTGCGCGAGCCCGAAGTCGCTGAGCTTGACGGACAGCGCGTCGGTCCCGCCATCCGGCCGCGGCTGCACGAGCACGTTCGAGGGCTTGACGTCCCGGTGGATCACGCCGCGCGCGTGCGCGTGCGCGAGGGCGGCCAGCACGTCGAGGAGCGCCGCGCGCAGGTGGGGCCACTGCATGCGGGCCCGCAGATCCGAGAGTGTGCCGCCCGGCAGCCGCTCCATGACGAGGTACGGGCTGCCCGCGACGAGCGCGCCACCCGAGAGCTGCTCCGTCTGCTCGGGGATCTCGCCGTGGTCGTAGACGACGACGATCGCAGGGTGGTCGAGCGAAGCCGCGGACCGCGCCTCGTTTCGGAAGCCCTCGACGTACCGGGGCGCGCGCGCCGCGGGCCCGGTGAGCACCTTGACGGCGACGGGCGTCCACGAGCCGGCGTGGAAGCCCGACCAGACCTGCCCCATGCCCCCCGTACCGATGGGCTGGTCCAGCTCGAACGGACCGAGAGGGATCACCCGCCCGCGAGTGTAGTCGGAACGGATGCATCTGGGCCATCATCGGCCCCCACGCATGGTCACGAACGACGACGCAGCCTCTTCCGGCGGCAGCCTGCGCTCCCGACTGGGACGCACCTTCTGGGCGCTCAACTCCGTCGAGATGCTGGAGCGGCTCGCGTACTTCAGCGTGCGGGCCGTCGTGCCCGTCTACATCATGCAGGCCGACGATCCGGGCGGCCTGCACCTGACGGCCGCGCACAAGGGGACCATTTACGCGTGGTGGTTCGTCTTCCAGTCGATCCTGCCGATGTTCACGGGCGGCTACGCCGATCGGTACGGCTACAAGAAGACGATGGCGTTCTCGGTGGCCCTGAACGTCCTCGGCTACGTCCTGATGGCGTTCGCCCGCGAGTACTGGGCCTTCTTCGCCGCCATCATGGTCCTCGCCACGGGCACGGCGTTCTTCAAGCCCAGCATCCAGGGCTCGCTGGCCCAGATCCTGACGAAGGACATCTCGTCGGTCGGCTGGGGCATCTTCTACTGGGTCGTGAACCTGGGCGGGCTCGCGGGCCCGCTCGTCGCGCGCGCCGTCCTCGGCCACCCGCACACGGCCGAGGCGTGGCGCAACCTGTTCCTCGCGTCCGCCGCGTTCACGTCGCTCAACTTGCTCCTGATGATGTCCTTCAAGGACCAGCCGTCGGGCGCATCGAAGACCGAGTCGGCCCTGCAGGTCCTCAAACGGACGCTCGTCAACATCCTCGAGCCGCGCCTCGTGGCGTGGCTGCTCATCATGTCGTGCTTCTGGCTGATGATGTACCAGCTCTGGGACCTGCACCCGAACTTCATCACCGACTGGGTCGACAGCTCGAGCACCGCGCGCGCCCTGCACCACCTCCCGAACCCCGCGTACTTCACGACCGAGACCCCGCGGGGCCTGCAGGTGCCGCAGGAGCTGCTGCTCAGCGTCAACGCAGGCCTGATCATCCTGCTCATGGTGCCGGTCTCCTGGCTCGTGCGCCGGATCCGGACCCTGACCTCCATGCTGATCGGGATGGGCGTCGCCACGGGAGGCATCCTCGTCGCGGGCCTGACCGCGGACGGCTGGGTGCTGATCCTCGGCATCGTCCTGTTCTCGCTCGGCGAGATGCTGACCGGACCGAAGAAGAACGAGTACCTCGGTCTCATCGCGCCGCCAGGCAAGAAGGGCCTGTACCTCGGGTACGTGAACATCCCGGTCGGCATCGGCGGCTTCATCGGCTCGAAGATGGCCGGCTACATCTACGGCAACTACGGCGAGAAGGCGGTCCTCGCCCTGAAGTACCTCGCGACCCGCGCGCCGGGCCACGAGGACGTCGACTGGAACGGTTCGGTGGCGACGCTCGAGCGCGCGGTCGGCGTCTCGCGGTCGGACGCGTTCGCGCGCCTGATGGAGAGGACCGACCTCGACGCGGCCCACGCGACCCGCCTGCTCTGGGACACCTACCACCCGCAGTGGGCCGTGTGGCTCCCCTTCGCGGCGATCGGCGTGCTGGCCGTCATCGCGCTCGCCATCTTCGGCCGCATGGCGCGCCGCTGGTCCGACATGAACGCCTGATGCCGCGGGAGGAGCGCACATGAAGGTCGCGTTTTTGGGTCTCGGAACGATGGGGGCGGCGATGGCGCGAAACGTCCTTCGTGGCGGTCACGACCTCACCCTGTACAACCGCACGACCGCGCGCGCGGCGCCGCTCGTGCAGGAAGGTGCGAGGCTCGCTTCGTCACCCGCGGACGCGGCGGCCGGTCGAGAGATCCTCATCCTGATGCTGAGCGACGACGCCGCGGTGGACGCCGTCGCCGGCGGGCCGAGCGGCCTACTGGCGGGCCTGTCGCCGGGGGCCGTGGTCGTCGACATGTCGACCGTGGATCGCGGCACGGCCCTGCGGACCTGCGAGTCGGTCGAGGCCCGCGGGGCGGCGTACGTCGACGCGCCGGTCTCGGGCTCGCGGCAGCCCGCCGTGGACGGGACGCTCCTCATCATGGCCGGAGGCCGCGCGGCGGCGCTCGCGCGCGCCCGGCCCGTGCTCGACTGCATGGGGCGCGTCAAGCACGTCGGCCCGGTGGGACACGGCATGGCCATGAAGCTGGTGCTCGCCACGCTCGGGGCGCACATGGTCGTCGGTCTCGGGGCCGGCCTCGTGATGGGCCGGAAGATGGGGCTCGGCGTCCCGGACATGCTCGACGCGATCGGCAGCGGCGCGTTCGCGTCGCCGATCTTCGCTGCCAAGGGAGCCAAGATCGCCGCGCGTGACTTCGCCGCCGACTTCCGGCTCGCGCTGCTCCACAAGGACCAGGCGCTCGTCCTCGACACCATGAACGAGGTCGGCGCCGCAGTCCCGACGCAGGCCGCGATCGTCGCGCTCCTGGAGGAGGCCCTGGCGATGGGCCTCGGAGACCTCGACCTGTGCGCCGTCGTCAAGCTGTTCGAGGCGCGCGCCCGCCTGTAGCGAGTCAGAACGCGACCGGGTCGCCGCTCTGGAAGCAGGCGCGCCCGCGTCCTGCGTTCTTGGCGAGGTACAGGTTCGCATCCGCGAGGGCGACGAGCTCGTCCAGCTCGGCACAGTCGTCCGGCCAGGTCGCGCAGCCGATGCTGAGGGACACCCCGGCTTTGCGGGCGAGCTGCCCGATGCGGCTCGCCGCCGTCACGAGGTGCGCGCGGCTCGTGTCCGGCAGGACGACCAGGAACTCGTCGCCGCCATAGCGACCGGCGAGATCGTGACCGCGCAGCGCGTTCCGCAGGAGCAGGCCGATCCGCCGCAGCACCTCGTCGCCGGCCCGGTGACCGCCCTCGTCGTTCGTGCGCTTGAAGTGGTCCACGTCGATGAGCATCACCGAGCAGCTCTGGCCCGATCTCGAGCAGCGCGAGCGCTCCTCGGCGAGCCGCGCCTCGATCTCGCGACGGTTCGACAGGCCGGTGAGGTCGTCGGTGCGCGCCAGCTTGTCGACGCGCTCGAGCAGCTCCAGGTTCTCCCAGACGAGCGCCGTCTGGTCGATGAAGAACGCGAAGTCGTCGAGGCCGCTCTCCGCGACCGTTGCACCACTGTAGAGGTTGTCGGCGACCACGAGCCCGAGCAGTCGACCGTGCGGACGAACCGCCGCGAGGACGAACTCGGGCGCGAGCCCCATGCGGGTGAGCGACTCGTTGACCGGAGAGCGCGATCGGAACACCTGCGGCACCGGCGCGCGCAGCGCCGCCTGCAGCTCGTCGCCGTCGGCCGCCGTGGGCCCGAGCTCGAGCGTCTGGACGAACCGCTGGAAGCGACTGTCGCCGCCGTCGCCGGCGGGCCCATCGAGGAAGTCGTCGATCGTCTGGTCCTGGAACTCGATGGACTCCCAGATCCGGTGCGCCTCCGCCTCGTCGCCGGGGCCGACGGCCTCGATGCCGACGAACCGGTGCTCGTCGTTGACGAACAGGGCCGCACGGTTGAAGCCGAGCCCGAAGCCCGAGGTGATCCCGACCAGCATCGTCCGCAGCGCCTTGTCCACGTCCGTGGACTGCAGCATGTGGTTCGTGATGCGCTGAAGCGTCGACAGTCCCTGGGTGCGCTGGGCGAGGACCTCGACCACGCGCGCGAGCCCGGCCTCACCGAGGAGCCCGCCGAGGATGCGCGGCGTGAGCTCGGCGATGTCGCTCACGAGCTCACGGGCGTCGAGCCGCAACCGGCGCGCGCCATGCCCCACCGCGAGCCCGAGCGCGCCGCGGTGAACGGACGCGATCCGCAGGCCCGGGGAGCCGAGGGCGAGCTTGACGAGCTGACGCAGCCCGAGCGGAGCGTCGGGCACCTCGGCGGGCAGCGTGAGCTCGAGCTCCAGGCGCACGGGCAGGTGCGCGTACATCGAGCGGACGTACGGAGGCACCGAGGTCAATCGGACGAGCTGTTCGAGCTCGGGAGCGAGCATCGAGGTGCCAGGATCGTTCGGGGAACCGGGGATCGCGTCAAGTGCAGCCTGCTCGGGTCGGCGCTGGTATCGTTTGGCGCACCCGCATGTCCGTTCGCCTCCTTGCCTCGCTCGCGCTCCTGCAGACGGTGCTGCACGCCTCGGCCTGCTGCCCGGCCGGTGCCGTGCACACGCCGCGGGCGCCGGCCGTCTCGCGCCCGACCGCGACGGTGCCCGTCCGCGAGCCCGAGCCCCTCGTCCTTTCGGTCATGGCGCTCGCCGACCTGCACGGGCACGTCGAGGCCCTGCCGCTGTACGCGGGCTACGTCGATGCCGTGCGCGGCAAGCCCGGCCACACGGTCCTGCTCGTCGACGGCGGCGACATGTTCCAGGGCACGCTCGAGTCGAACCTGGGCGAGGGCGACGTGGTCGTCGAGGCGTACGACGCGCTCGGCGTTGCCGCCGCGGCGATCGGCAACCACGAGTTCGACTTCGGGCCCGAGGGACCCGCGGCGATCCCAGCCTCCCCGACCGACGATCCCCGCGGTGCGCTCCGGGCTCGTGCGCGGCAGGCGCGGTTCCCGTTCCTTTTGGCCAACGTGACCCGCGAGGACGGCCGGCCGCTCGACTGGGACAACGTCGTTCCGTCGGTGGTGGTCGCGCTCGGCTCGCTGCGCGTCGGACTGGTCGGGGTGACGACCCTCGCGACACCGACGACGACCATCGCCCCGAACTTCGCCGGGCTGCGCGTCACGCCGCTCGCCGACGCGATCGTCCGCGAGGCCGCGAGCCTGCGGGCGCGCGGGGCGAGCGTCGTCATCGCCCTGGCCCACGCCGGCTCGTCCTGCACGTCGTTCGACGACCCCGCCGACGTCTCCTCGTGCGAGCCGGAGTCCGAGGTCTTCGACCTGGCCCGGGCGCTGCCCGCAGGGACCGTCGATCTGATCGTCGGCGGCCACGCGCACGGGGGCGTCGCTCACGTGGTCGGCGGCGTGCCCATCATCGAGGCCCCCGCGTACGGCCGCGCGTTCGCCCGCGCGAACATCGTGATCGATCGCGCCACGGGACGGCCCGTCTCGGTGACGCCCCTGCCCCCGCACGAGCTGTGCCCGCCCGGCGACCCGCCGCGCTGCTCGCCGAGCTCGTACGAGGGCGCCCCGGTCACGGCCGCGGCCCGCCTCGAGCGCGTCATCGCTCCCGCGGTCGCCCGCGCCGACGGCGTGCGCTCGCGCCCGATCGGGGCCCGCGCGACGGCGCCGCTCGCGCGATCGCACGACGAGGAGTCCGCGCTCGGTAACCTCTTCGCGGACCTGCTGCTCGCCTCCGTGCCCGGCGCGCACGTCGCCGTCATGAACGGCGGCGGCCTGCGGGCGGACCTGCCCGCCGGCGAGCTGCGCTTCGGCGCGCTCTTCACCGCCATGCCCTTCGACAACCGCGTGGCCACGCTCCGGCTCACCGGCACCGAGCTGGCCGCGGTCGTCCTGCGCAACCTCGGCAGCGACGACGGCATCCTGTCCCTGGCCGGCGTCACGGCCGAGGTGACGTGTGCCCCGGAGGGCGGTAATCCCGCAGTCCGGTTGCGCCGCGCCAACGGCCGCACCGTCCGCCCCCGCGACCTGCTGACGGTGGTCGCGAGCGACTTCCTCGTGATGGGCGGCAGCGCCGTCTTCAGCGACACGGAGCGAGCGCCCGCGCGCGTGTCGATCTCCGACCGCCTGCTCCGCGACGCCCTGGCCGACCAGCTCTCTCGCCGCGCGGAGCCCCTCGACCCCGCCCGCCTCTTCGACCCCGCGCGCCGCCGTCTCGCGTACCCCGGCCCGCGCCCCCTGCGCTGCCCGCCCCCCGGCTGACCCGCAGCCGTCTTTCACATATGACTCTGATTTAGTTCGATGTAAATTAGAGTGTCATGAAATCAGCGACTCCCATCCTGCGGCACCTGACCGGTCTCGTCGAGCGCGATCTGGACGACAAGATGGTCTTCGTCGCGGGGCCACGGCAGTGCGGCAAGACGACGCTCGCCCGGCAGGTGCTCGCCGGGCGTGACGGCGCCTACTTCGACTGGGACGTCCCTGCGCACCGGCGTGCCCTGCACAACGCCGCGCTGCCGGCCACCGCCGGGCTCTGGGTGTTCGACGAGCTGCACAAGATGAGGACCTGGCAGCGCTGGCTCAAGGGCGTGTACGACGCTCACGCACCTGAGCACGCGATCCTCGTCACCGGCAGCGGTCACCTCGACGCATACCGCCGGGGCGGCGACTCGCTGCAGGGCCGCTACCTGCTGCACCGACTCCACCCCTTCACGTTGCGGGAGCTCTGCGGGAAGCCGCCGCGCGATCCCGCGGACGTCATCGCGGAGATCGAGTCCATGGAGGGCTCGGGCCCCACGGGCGCCGCGGAGCATCTCGAGGCGCTCCTGCGGCTCGGAGGGTTCCCGGAGCCTCTTCTTTCAGGCTCCGATCGGCGCGCAGCGCGCTGGCGCCTCGGCTACGGGACGCGGCTCGTGCGCGGGGACGTGCGGGACCTGGAGGCCATCCGGGACCTCGATCGACTCGAGCTCCTGTACGACCGGCTGCCCGACTGCGTCGGGTCGGTGCTGTCGATCAACGCGCTGCGCGAGGACCTCGAGGTCGCCTTCGAGACCGTGCGCTCCTGGATCTCGGTGTTCGAGCGGTCCTACGCCGTGTACCGTGTGCCGCCGTTCGGTGCGCCGCGCATCAAGGCCGTCAAGAAGGAGCAGAAGCTCTACTTCTGGGACTGGGCGCGCGTCGAGGCAGAGCCTGCGCGGCTCGAGAACCTCGTCCTGTCGCACCTTCTGCGCCTCGTGCACTTCCTCGAGGACGAGCTTGGCGAGAAGGCCGAGCTCAGGTACTTCCGGGACACGGTCGGGCACGAGGTCGACGCGGTCGTTCTGCGCAAGCGCAGGCCGTGGATCGCGGTCGAGGTCAAGCTGGACGACCGACCGCTGGATGCCGGGCTGCGCTACCTGCTCGAGCGCGTGCGCCTCCCGTACGCGTTCCAGGTGAGCCTGCGCGGCACGGTCGACCGGCGGCTGCCCGACGTCGGCGGCGCGCGCATCCGGCAGGTGCCCATCGCACGCTTCCTGTCGCGGCTTCCCTGATCGCGGGATCGCCTCCGCTCAGGACGATGCGAGCAACCGAGCCAGAAGGCGGGCGAGGTCACTGCGGCGGTACGGCTTGAGGAGCACCTCGGCGACGCCCACCGCGCGCGCCCGCTCGGACGTCACGCGCTCGGGATGGGCGGTGCTCAGGACGACCGGCAGGTCGGGCCGCTCGGCGTGCACGGCGGCCGCCACGTCGAGGCCGCCGACCTCGGGCATCGAGAGGTCGACGACGACCGCGTCGAAGGCCTCGGGCGCCGCGCGAAACGCCTCGAGCGCTTCGCGGCCGGAAGTGACGGTGCGGGCATGGTAGCCGAGTGACTCGAGCATCTGACCGGCCGCCCTGCACAGGTGCTCGTCGTCGTCGACGAACAGCACGTGGTGGCCGCCGCCCGGCTCGGCGGCAGCGGCGATCTCCTCCGGAGAGCCGACGTCGGCCGTGCGTGGCAGGACCACGCGGAACGTCGTGCCGACGCCGAGCTCGCTGTCGACGAGCACCGCCCCTCCGGCGCCGGAGACCACGCCGTGCACGAGCGAAAGGCCCATACCCGTGCCCTGCCCGACCGGCTTGGTGGTGAAGAACGGCTCGAAGATCCGCGCGATCGTCGCCTCGTCCATTCCGCAGCCGGTGTCTCGCACCGTGAGCGCCACGTAGGCGCCCGGTCGCAGCGCCGGCCCGAGGCGCGCGTCGTCCGCTTCGTTCCGCACGTCGCCGATCGCCACGGCCAGCCGGCCGCCCGCATCGCCCATCGCCTGGTGCGCGTTGATGAGCAGGTTGACCACCGCCTGGTGGAGCTGGCCGGGATCGGCGAGGACCTGGAACGGCCGCTCGGGGACATCGAGCTCCACCCTCACCGACGGCGGGAGGCCCACCTGCACCAGCCCGAGCGCCTCGCGCACCACGAGGGCGAGGTCGAGCGGCCGTGGCCTGGCGTGGAGCTGGCGGCTGAAGGTGAGGATCTGCTTGACCAGGACCGCCGCGCGCTCGAGGCCCGCTTCGATCTGGCGCAGTCCGGAGGACGCACGGCCCTGCGCCGGGACGGCGCCTTCGATGGCGCTCGTGACGATGTCGAGGTACGCGAAGAGCGAGGTCAGGATGTTGTTGAAGTCGTGTGCGATGCCGCCGGCGAGGGTGCCGATGGCCTCGAGCCGCTGCATGCGGGCCAGCCGTTCCTCGAGCCGGCGCTTGTCGTCGGTCACACGGACCAGTGCGTCGATGAGACCGTTCACCCTCCGAACGACCCCGTGAAGGTCGCGGGGCACGGCGTACGGGTCGCCGCGCGCCGACAGGTCGCCCGACAGCACGGCCTCGGAGAGGCGGCCGATCTGGCCGGCGGCGGCGTGGACGCCACGCGCGATGACGAAGGACAGCAGCAAGGCGAGCGCGATCGCGACCACCGTGGAGCCAGCGAGCAAGACGGCGACGCGGCCGTTCAACGCGCGATCGATCTGCTCGTCGATCTCCCGCTCGCTGATGGCCGCGACGATTGCCCAGCGGAAGCTGCCGAGGTCGACCGGCGCGAAGGCGACGAGCATGCGACGGCCGTCGCGCTCGGCGAAGATGCCCGAGCCGGTGACGCCGGCGAGCGCACGCCGGGCGGCCTTCGACTCCGCCCTTCCGCTCGTGGGCCCTTGGCGGAAGGACGCCTCCACCGTGCGCGCGCGATCGAGACGGGAGTCGGACCGGAGGCGCCCGTCCGAGCCGATGAGGCAGGTGTCGCCGGTGCGCCCCATCCCTGCGCGCTCGCCCACGATCGCGTCGATCGAGTCGATGGAGATCTGCAGCGCGACCACGCCGATCACGGTTTCACCGTCGCCGACGATCGGCGCGGCGACGAACTGCGCGGCCGCGTTGGCCGACGGATGGTAGGGCCGTGTGTCCGACAGGACCTCGCCCTTCCCGCTGCGGACCTCGCGCAGAACGTCGGCGAGCGCCGTGTGCTGCTCCGCCACGACCGCCGCGAAGTCGCTCTCCTTCTCGACCGAAAAGCAAGTCTCCCCGTTCGTCGCGTCCAGGAGCAGCAGGTCGTAGAACCCGAGCTCCTCGACGTAGCGGGCGAAGAAGGGAAGGTGCCGATCGTGGACCTGACGGTACGAGGCGGGCGCGTCGAAGCGCCCCCGGTCGTGGCCCGCGAGCCTGTGGCCGGCCGCGCCGCCGGCCGAGCGGTACGCGGCGCACAGCTCGTCGAAGGCCGCGCGCAGGGTCGGGTCGTGCGCGAGCACGGAGACGTCGCGGACGCGGCGGTCGAAGAACCGCTCGACCCCCGCCTTCTCGAGGGTGCGCGCCGACTCGAGCTGGCGGAAGGCCTGCTTCTTCAGCTCGGAACGGCTCGCCTCGTAGCTCACGATTGCGACCATCATGAGCGGCAGCAGCCCGGCCGCGAGGAAGCCGACGACGAGCAGCGCGCGGATGGGGATGTCGCGGAGCACGGCGGGTCCGGTCAGCCTTCGAACTTGTAGCCGACGCCGCGCACCGTGGCGATGTAGCGTGCCGCGCGTTCGAGCTTGCGGCGCAGTCCCGCGACCTGGAAGTCCACCGTCCGCTCCGTCACCGTGACCTCGTCGCCGCGGAGCTCGTCGAGGATTGCCTCCCGAGTGAGGACCCGCCGGGGGTGGCCGGCGAACAGGACGAGCAGGTCGAACTCCGTCCGGGTCAGATCGACCGGCCTGCCGTCGACCCGCACGCTGCGGGCAACCGGATCGACCTCGAGCCCGTCGAAGCGCAGGGTCGGGTCGGGAGCGGCGGGCGCGAGGCCCCGCTGGCGCAGCAGGAGCTGGACGCGCGCGAGCAGGACGCGCGGGTGGAACGGCTTGGTCACGTAGTCGTCGGCGAACCGCTCGAGGCCGAGGACGATGTCGTCGACGCTCGTGCGTGCGGTGACGAGGATGACCGGCACGTTCGCGGTCGCATTGTCGAGGCGCAGTCGGCGGCAGACCGCGAGGCCGTCGATGTCGGGCAGGTTCAGGTCGAGCAGGATCAGGTCGGGCGGCTCGGCTGCGGCCCGCGCGAGCGCCTCCTGGCCGGTCGGCGCGCAGTCGACCGAGAACCCCTCGCGCTCGAGGATGTAGCCGATGCTCGCCAGCAGGCTGAGGTCGTCTTCCACGAAGAGGATACGCGGCACGGGAGGGAAGGCGCGTCGAGCGCCGGTCGGATTATCCAGCTTCCGGTGAGCAGGCGGCAAGGGCGCGGGCGGGCAGGCGCGCGAAACGAAAACACGGCGCAAACGAAACGCTCATCGCCGGCTGCTAGCGTGCCCGCCGACGGCCGGGTCTGGCCGTTCCCATCGGAGGAAGTCCATGCCGTTCGACACGGGCAACACCGGTTTCATGCTCCTCGCGACGAGCCTCGTCATGCTCATGACCCCCGGGCTCGCCTTCTTCTACGGCGGCCTCGTCGGGCGCAAGAACGTGCTCGCCATCATGATGCAGAGCTTCGTGTCGATGGGGGTGACGACCATCCTCTGGTGGGCGGTCGGCTACTCGCTCTGCTTCAGCGGCGACTACCACGGGGTCATCGGCAACCTCGACATGGCCTTCCTGCGCGGAGTCGACCTCGAGACCCCCTACCCCGGGGCTGCCAGGATCCCGCTGTTCGTCTTCGTCGCCTACCAGATGATGTTCGCCATCATCACGCCTGCGCTGATCACCGGCGCCTTCGCCAACCGCGTCCGCTTCGGTGCGTACCTCATCTTCCTCGTCGGCTGGCTGCTCTTCGTCTACTTCCCGTTCGTGCACATGGTGTGGGGGGGCGGCCTTCTGGCTCGCTGGGGCGTGCTCGACTTCGCGGGCGGCATCGTCGTGCACGCGATCGCGGGCATGGCGGCGCTCGCCTCCGTCTTCTACGTGGGCCGGCGCCGGGTCAGTGACGCCGGGATGCACAGCATCCCGCTCGTCGCGCTGGGCACGGGCCTGCTCTGGTTCGGCTGGTACGGCTTCAACGCGGGCAGCGAGCTGCAGGTGGACGCGGTCACCGGCCAGGCGTTCCTGAACACAGACGTCGCCGCATCCTTCGCCGGCCCGGTGTGGATGCTCCTCGCGTGGATCTTCGAGAGGAAGCCCAAGTTCACCGGCCTGCTCACCGGCGCCGTGGCCGGCCTGGCCACGATCACGCCCTGCGCCGGCTACGTCACCGTGACCACCGCCGCGATCATCGGCACGGTGTCGGGGGTCGTCTGCTACCTCGCCGTCAGCCTCAAGAACCGCCTGAAGTGGGACGACGCGCTCGACGTCTGGGGCGTGCACGGGGTGGGCGGCATCCTGGGCACCATCGCGCTCGGAGTCTTCGCGAGCAAGGCGGTCAACCCCGCCGGCGCCAACGGGCTTCTCGCCGGCAACACCGCGTTCTTCCTCAAGCAGACCGTGGCGGTGCTCGGCGCGTCAGCCTGGGCGTTCGTGTTCACGTACGCCATGCTGGTCGTCATCAACAGGTTCACCGCCGTCAGGGTGACGGCGGAGGATCAGGAGGCAGGCCTCGACGCCTCGCTGCACGGCGAGGACGCCTACACGTCCGACCTGCCGGTCGCCAAGACGGCGTGAGATGCCCATGCCTGCGCACAAACTCGCCCTCGTGGCCTTGCTCGGTACCGTCGCGGCGGCCGGCCCCGCGGCGGCCACCCCCTCGACGGTCGTCTGGGCGCCGTCGACGCCGGTCGCCCAGGGCTTCGCCGTCCCTCACCTCACCTACGACACGTACTTCTGGAAGGGCCCGGTCCCGGGTGTCGCCGGCTCGCCCGTCTACCCCGTCGACCTGGGCCTGACCATGGGGGTGCTGCCGCTCAGCATGCTCGGTCTCGAGGTCGGCTTCGACCTGATGCTCCCGAGCGAGACCCCGGCGCTGTTCAACGGCAAGCTGGCGCTGCCCGAGGATGCCTTCTTCCGCGGCCAGCCGGGGGTCGGCTTCGGCATCTTCGGCGTGGGCACCGACCGCAGCGGCGAGAGCCGCACCGACTACGACGTCGTCTACGGGATGGTCGGCAAGACGATCCCGTGGGTGGGCGGATTCGCCGCCGTGGGCTACTACTACGCGATCGGCGAGCACCTGTTCACGCTGCCCGACGGGTCGGTGCACCGCGCGGGGCTCATCGCCAGCTTGACCGCGCCCGAGATCGTCGTCGGACGGACGTGGTTGCAGAAGATCGTCTTCGCCGCCGACGTGCAGACCGGGTCGAACGCCTTCGGCGCGGCGGGGCTCGCGGCGTCGTTCTACTTCACCTCGGCGGTCAGCCTGCTCACCGGGCCGATCTGCTTTCTCGAGCCGTCGGTGCAGCCCGGCGGTGGCCGCTGGATGTGGACGGCCCAGATCGACGTGGACTTCGACCTGCGCCCGCCCGAGCCCGCGCCCGCGCCCGAGCCCGCGCCCGCGCCCGAGCCCTCCGCCGGGCCCCCGTCTTCCCCGCGGGACTGATCGTCGATCGTGCTCAGCGTTCGCGCAGCACCGCGAAGGTCGAGTACGGAGAGAAGTCGTGCGGCGGCACGACGGGCCCACCGCGGCGGCTGCGTGCGAGGGTTCGGGCGGAGCCGAGGACGAGCCAGGAGCCGTCGGACGTCCTCAACCGGACGAACGCCGTCTCGGCTGTGCGCCCACGCGTTCCGAGATACGCGACGTCGAGCACGTGCCCCCGCACGCTGCCGATGCGCTCCGTGATCGGCCCCATCGCGACGCTCCAGCCGGGCGCCCAGGTCGTGTCGCCCTCGCCCGAGAAGCCCAGGAGCAACCGCCCCGCCTGGTCGGTCACGATCCCCGAGAGCACGGCATGGATCTGGATCCGCCGCACCCCGATCCGCACGTGCACGACGTCACCGACGTCGAACGGCAGGAGCCGAGCCTCGGGCACGCTCACGCCGAAGGTGCGCTCCTCGGGCGCGTCGGCCCCAGCGAGGACGACGGTGTACCGAATCCGGTCGGTCGCGGGCGGCCCGATCGTCTCGACGGCGCCGCAGCGATCGAAGGCGATCCCGTCAGTCAGGTACGGACCCGGGACGTACAGGGAGATGCCGCCTGCGATCGAGACGTCGGTCGCGGGTGCGCTCAGTCCAGGCGCGCCCGCTTCGCTCGGCGCCACCGGCTCCGCACAGCGAGGGGTCGGCGGCGCGGCCGGTGGAGGCGCTCGCGGCGCCGCCGCGACCCCGACGTCCGTCCCCACCGCGCTCCTCGGGCCCCCAGTTGTGGCCGTCGCCGCCGGCCGCTCCTCCGGTGCCGCGCCGCACGCCACGACCAGCACCGCGATGGCCGGCAGTCTCCTCATCGCCGCAACGCTAGTCTCGAGTCGACCAGAAAGCGAACCGCCAGGGCGCCAGGGGGCGCCAGGTTCATCGTGTCAGAACCACTCGCTCGACCCCGCGCAGCAGCACGGTGATCCCGCCTTCCCCGCGGGACCGAGGTCGTCGAGCTCTCGACCTCCGGCCGTGGGGGCTCATCGACAACCGGCCGTTCCTCCGCTGTCTGCATGGGGTCGGCCTCTCCTGGCCGATCACGCCCAGAGCGTCGCGATTGGTGCCGCCAGGATGCGCTCGTCGATCTCGTACGCTCGTGGCCCGGTGTGAAGCACGACGCCCCGGACGAAGCGCTGCCCGAGCTGGTCACGAAGCCATGCGAGATGGTGAGCGGCGTCTCCTCGGGGTGCGGCGCTGGCCTTGACCTCGATGGCGATCACGCGCGTGGCAGAGACCTCGGCGAGGAGGTCGATCTCATGCCGGCCTTGCTCCTGACGCAGGTGATAGAGGCGCGGGCGGCACTCGGCCACCGCCAACTCCGCGCGAAGCTGGGACGCGACGAAGGTGTCGAGAAGGCGGCCGAGGAGGTCCCCGTCGCGCAGAATCGCGTTCGCATCCAGGCGCAGGATGCCGGCGAGCAGCGCCGCGTCGATGAGGTAGCGCTTAGGAGAACGGACGAGCCTCTTCAGGCGATCGGACCTCCAGGGCTGCGCACGGTCGATGACCATGAGGTTGACGAGGAGCTGCTCGTAGGCCATCGCGGTCTTCCGGTTCAGCCCCGCCGCCTCGAACAGGGTCTTGTCCTCCACGATGCCGGCGGAGTTGCGGGCATAGGCCTCGAAGTAGCGCCGCAGCTTCGCCGGATCGCGGTGGAAGGGGCCCGGCAGCGCGGTGGTCTGCGTCCATCATCGAGCTCGAGCGGCGCCAGCCGAACCCCGGGATACGCAGCCGCTATCGCGATCCAGGAGGTCACCTCCTGGTCGAGATCGAGCTTGCCCAGCGAGTGCTCGAGGGCCAGCTCCCAGGCCGAGAAAGACCGGCGTCACCGACGCCGACAGCGCCCCGGGAGCTACCGACGCGGGCGGCGCGCGAGGAGCAGCGCTACACCGAGCAGCGCAACGAGCAACGAGCGGGCGCCGGCCGGGCCCCTGGGGACCACGCGGCAGCCGCCCTCGAGACCGGGCGGCCCTGCGAGGCCGTCGCGGTCAACGGGCGAGCCGCCTGCTGGGTCGTCCGGATCGGACCCGGTCCGGTCAGCGTCCGGATCGTCACCGCGGTCCGGGCGATCGGGATCGAGCCCGGGATCAACCGGCTCCCCGAGGACTCCCACGGCCAGGTGCGGCGCGTCCGGGTCGTTGGTCTGCAGGAACACCCCGGCTCGCGCGGGGTCCGGAGGCTCGCCGACGATCTCCACGCCGATCTGCTCGCTCGCGCCGGGCGCGATCTCGACAGCCGAGCGACCCAGCTCGATCGTCGGGTCGCTGGCCGACAGTCGCACCGAGAGCGTCGCCTCGCCGTCGTTGTCGATGCGGAGCGTCCCGCGTCCGGAGTCCGACAGGTCGAGCGCCGCGGCCGAGACGCGCGCGTCGGGAAGTCCGAGGCGTGCAGAGGCAGAGGCGAACGCCGCGGCGCCGGAGTCGGCGTCGAGCTGCAGGTCGACCGGGATCGAGAAGTCGAGCGACTCGCCCGCGACCTCGACATAGAGCGTGGGAAGCAGCGTGAGGCCGACCTCGCATTCGAACTCGCCACGTGGCTCGACGTGGAGATCGAGCGCGCTACCCCAGCCGTCCTCGTAGGGCGCGTCGACGGTGGCCACCGACCCTGCCGTCGTGAGCGCGGCCGCCGCCTCCACGATCCGGATCTCGGTCGTCTGGTAGCGGGCCTCGAAGAAGCCCTCGAGGTCGAGGCGGAACCCCCCGCCGATCGGCAGGTCGATGTCGCCGAGCGGCGTGTCGATCGATGTGTCGAAGAACTGGTCGATGACGTCGTACTCGAACACCGTGAACCGCTCGCTGTCGGCGCGCACGAGCTTGGCTCCTTCGGGGCCGAGCGCGAGGTCGTCGAACGATGTCCGAGCACGCATCTGGGAGGCCTCGGCGAGGTCGCCGAGATACGGGTCGGCGAGTTCGTCGTGTTCGAGGCGCTCATCGTCGGACCGGTCCGTTTCCTCAGCATGCCCGTGCAGGGGCGCAGCGCGGATCTGCTCGAGCGGCTGCGCGTGTACGCGGTCGCCGGGCAGCCGGCCGATCTCGAAAGCGGGTCGGTCGTGCTGGGCCGCGAGCTGGCGGAGGTGCTCGGCGTGCGGCGCGGAGAGGAGATCGGCATCGCGCCGCTGTTGCCCGTCGATCCGGCCGCGCCGCCGCCGCTCGAAGGGACGGCCGCGCCCGTGACGCAGCGGCCCGGGACGTTGCACCGCTTTCGGGTCGGCGCGCTCGTGTCGTTTCCGGCCAACGGGATCCTCGCGCTCGATCACGACGAGATCGTGCTGTCGCTCGCCGACGCCCAGCGGCTCTGGGCCGAGAG
The DNA here is from genome assembly GCA_016212425.1 of Micrococcales bacterium. GTDB lineage: Bacteria > Actinomycetota > Actinomycetes > Actinomycetales > Microbacteriaceae > Schumannella. The sequence goes on from JACRGJ010000023.1 coordinate 19,098, forward strand.
CGGTGCGGCGCCCGACGAGATCACGGGATACGTGCTGCACTTCCCGGACGTCCCAGCCGCCGCCACCGGAGTGCCGCGCGTTCGCGACGCGCTCTCACCGAACCCGTTCCGGGTCGTCCCGCTCGCGGAGCTCGAGCAGGGCGGTCAGTGGACGACGGACCTCGTCCGGCGCTGGTGCAACGGCCGCCGACTCACCTCTTCGCCAGCTCGGGGGCCGTCAGCTCGATGAGACGCGTCGTCGCCCCCGAGGAGGCCGCACGACGGCAACGCTCATCGCCTGAACTAACGCGGCGACGGCCGTCGGGCCCGCCGGACGGGATCGGGGATCGACGTCGGATCGAGCGCGAGTCGGGCCTCGCGCAGGAGCAGACCGCGCGTCGCTTCGACGGATGACCGCAGCGGCATGGCCTGGATGTCCGCGAGGAGACGGTCGGCCTCCGCCCGATGCTCTTCTCCCCGCAACTCTCGAGCGATCTCGCCGACCAGACCGGCCAGCATGATGGCCGCGCCCCGCGAGAACGCGGCGGTCTCGGGCTCCGTCGCGCCCCGAAACGCCGCCACGAGCGGGGGGACGGACGCGAGGTAACCGAGGCGGTCGTCGGCGGGCCCGCCCTCCCAGGTCCGCTCCAGCTGCACGTAGACGCGGTGGCGCGCGGGGCGCGGCAGCGCTTCGACCATCTGTCGCCACTCGTGCCGCTCGACGTCGGTCACGAGCCGCGCATCCGCGAGCGTGTTCCAGACGGAGCCGCGCATCCGCGGCGCGGCGGGTGCTTCTTTGCCGTCGGATTTCGCCGACGAAGGAGAAGCGAACATGTTGCAGATTTATCCGATCATTCTCGAATTGCTGCGGGAGTTGCGTGGGGTCATCGCTCAGATCGAGCGACGCGACTCGGACCTCACCCGGCAGCTCAGGCGTTGCTCGAGCAGCATCGCGCTCAACGTCGGAGAGGGAATGTACAGTCGTGGCAAGATTCGGGGGGCTCGCTACCACACCGCACTCGCCTCGGCGCGAGAGACCCTCTCGTGCCTCGAGGTCGCGCGCGCGATGGGCTACGTCGCTTCGCTGGATGCCGCGCTGGTCGCCAAGCTCAACCGCGTCATCGGCACGCTCGTTCGTCTGGTCGGCTGATTTCTCGGGCGGCTGCCCCGGCGTTGCGCGGGTCGCGGCGCCGGGGGGCAGCCGAGGCCGGTGGCCCCATGGGGGTGCAAGCCGGTCGGCATCAACGTGCTACCGCCTGGATAGCGCGAACACCCACCTTGGATAACGTCGGCGTTACCGGCAACCGTGCCGTGCTACACGGAACTGGAAGATCGGGATGACGTTGTGGGTACTATTACGAGTTAGGCGGACGTGGTGCTCGGTGACCGTGACACGATCGCAGTCAGCGGCATGGCGCGCGCATGGCAAGAAGCTGCGCGCGACCTAGGCATCCGCTTCGACTCCCCGTTCGGAATGAGCTACCGCGGCAAACTCTACTGGTGCGAAGGCTGTCTTCCCGATTTCGGCTGCGCCCACGGCGCGATCATCGTCGGAGGCGACACAGTCGACGAGATCTTCGACGTTGCCGACGCGCTCGGCCACTTCGCGTCTGCCCTCAGTCCCTATTCCTACGAGACATACGATCGCGAGTTGTTCGTCGACACGTTGAACGATTGGGGCTGGTTCGGCGACCCAACCCACGCACCCTCTTGGTTTGCGGGCGGCTTCGCCCGGCACGGCGGTGCCGCCTAACTAGTACGGCACGGGTAAGGCCGCCCACCCCTCGCATGACCCCGATGGTCGCGCTTCGCCGCGCTGTTGTCGATGACCTCAGGAGTGCCCCATTCCGAATTCATTTCTGAAACGCTCCTCGGCGGCCGCCACGGCGGGCATCGCAGATCTGCAATCGGGGTCCCGGCCGCAGACCAGCGACCCGACCCAGGTTGAGGTCGGTCGGTCGTCGGAGCTCTCCGTGCCAGCTGCGGACTCCATCGACCACCGGCTCGCTGCTCTGCTCGAGATCCTCGACGCGCGCGGCGTCGGCCTTCCGCCGGCGGCCGACCGTGGTGCGCTCGACTTCCGCCGCGTGCGAGTCGGCGGGCAGTCCCAGGGCGGTGGCCACGCGGGGTTCATCGCCCGCGAGCAGGTCGTGGAGCGCTCGTGCTTCCTCGGCTCGATCGTCGACGCGGTCATCGAGCCCGACGGC
>JACRGJ010000025.1 GCA_016212425.1 Micrococcales bacterium
AGGGCGCCGGTGTTCGGCGCGTGCGGCCCCCGGCAGAGGTCCCGCCAGACCGTCTCCCCGCTGCGGGCATCCACGTTGTCGTAGATGGTCAGCTCGCCCGCGCCCACCTCGACGGATGCGTCCTCGGCCGCGCTCCCGCCCTTGAGGCCGATCAGCTCGAGCTTGTACGGCTCCCCGGCGAGTTCCCGCCGCGCCTCCTCGTCGGAGACGGGGCGGCGCACGAAGCGCTGCCCCGAGCGGATGATCCGCTCCATCTCCTTCTCGATCGCACCCAGGTCCTCGGGCGTGAAGGGCTGTGCAACGTCGAAGTCGTAGTAGAAGCCGTCGGCGATGGGCGGCCCGATGCCGAGCCGCGCATCCGGGTCGATGCTCTGCACCGCCTGAGCGAGCACGTGCGCGGTGGAGTGACGCAGGATGCCGAGCCCATCCGGCGAGTCGACGGGAACGGGCTCGACGGCATCCGTCGATTCGACCGCGGTCGCCTTGTCCCGCAGCTCGCCGTTGACGCGGATCGCGATGACGCTCCGGTCGGGGAACAGGTCGAAACCGGTCTGCGCACTCACTCGTTCAGGCTAGTGCGGACCGCGACGGCGCCCCGACGCGAGGGGCAAGCGCGAGCCGGGCGTTTCGTGGCGGGCGATATTGGAATTGAATAAGCTGGTCTTCTAGTGTTGTCAGGACGCGACGCATCGCATGGGGGCCAAGCCGGCAGAGGACACAGGGCCGCTGTTCGGACGCCGGTCGGGGATAGCATCGGACGCATGACGCTCGACATCCTCGCCGTCGTCGTCTCAGTGGCCGCCGCTGTGATGTCCTTTGTTGCGATCTTCCAGACGCGTCGCTATCAGAATCGCGCTGACCTCCGCGTGACCTGGGATCGCATCGGCCTCGCTGGCGGCATTGAAGAACGGGCCTTTGGATCAGGCAGCAGCGCGTTCACACTGCCGTTCATGCGACTCCGCATTTACAACTTCGGCGAAGCATCTGCGCGGAATATCGTCCTCACAACGACCTCTAGCATCATCGGCACGACGCAGGAAACCGACGACGGCGTGCGCCCGTACCAAGAAACTCCCGAGTTGCTTGCGGGGGCGGACCCATGGGAGGTCTGGATTCCGCTCAAGCCCCTCAGGGAAAGCTTTGACCACCCATTTCAGGTACTCGATGACGAAATAGTCCGGCCTTCTGTGACGCTCTACTGGCGTAAGGAGTACAGCGGACGTACACGAAAGAAGACAGTCACCCTCGATGGCCGTTGGCTGACGAACTATCAAGACGCGACCCGGGCGCGCTAAATGATAAGGCCAACTAGGAAAGATTCTGGTGGGCGATACTGGGATCGAACCAGTGACCTCTTCCGTGTCAGGGAAGCGCGCTACCGCTGCGCCAATCGCCCGTTCCAGGCTCGCGCCCGGTGCGGTGAGTGAGGTGGCGACGGGATTCGAACCCGTGTGGACGGCTTTGCAGGCCGTTGCCTCGCCTCTCGGCCACGCCACCAGGTGGCCCGGAGGCCGTGAGCCTTCACTCGAGCGGATGACGAGATTCGAACTCGCGACCCTCACCTTGGCAAGGTGATGCGCTACCACTGCGCCACATCCGCGAACCCGTTGCCGGGTGCTCGCCCGAGACTACCCGATCGCCCGAGCCCGGCCAAACCGGGTGACAGGCTTGTGTCGAGCCGCTTCCAAGGGCTCGGGCGGGGCTCCGCGGGTGTGACAGAATCGTGCGGACGGGCGATTGGCGCAGTTGGTAGCGCGCTTCCTTCACACGGAAGAGGTCATCGGTTCGAGTCCGGTATCGCCCACCGTTCACCTCGTCGTAAGCGGACCGCGGTCGCCGTTCTGTCGGGCGCAGTGGCTACTCACGTTCTGCCCGGCATGCCTCAGCGTGGCGAACGGGGGCGTCAGAGCCGTGGGTCGTGGAATCGCCTCCACACGGCAATTCCGACGACGGTCAGCCCCAGCCCCGTGACGATCAAGGTCCAGCCCGTTTCCGGACTGGTCGCGCCGAGCGCAACGGCGATCCCGCAGATCACGAGGAAGATTCCGACTGCCGTAGCGAGACGCGCGGTTGCGAGCGGACTCATCTCCGTCGCCACCTCATCGCACTCCAAGCGCCACGGCGTCGATGGTACGTGGTCGCACTCCTCTCGCTCAGCCGCCGCGATGCTCGGTATCGCCCACCGTTCACCTCATCGCTACTGCCGCCGCCCGGCGACGCAGCAGCAGGGCTACCGGGATCGACACCGCGATCGCCACGACCGACAGACCCACGGCAACACCCAGCTGGGCCAGGATCACGTCGATGCGTGCGGCGAAGAAGAAGCCGAGCGTGGTGCCCAGGATGCCGGGAACGAGCGCTCCGATCGTCCCGACGACCAGCGCGGCGACCGCGGCACGGGTCGCGGGCGGACTCGACCGCATCCCGCGGGAGTCGTGCGTGAGAGCCCCGACCGACCCGCAGACGACGCCGACGAGGAGCATCCACGGGGTGGTCACCGCAGCGACTCCGGAGAGGATGCCGCCCATGCCGGCGAGCAATCCCAGCCGGAGCGCTCGGCGGGCGGTGATCTGCACGCCGCGAATCCGGTCGGCGAGCACCCAGCCCACCGCGCCGAGGGCCGGGCCGATCACCGCGGCTGTCGCCAGCGGCGCGGTGTATTCGTCGAGGTCTCCCTCGAGGGCGGTCAGCCAGACCGCGAACGCGAGCCAGAACGCCGACGCGATGACCACGTCACGGAGTCGGTGCCCCGTTCCTGATCGCATCCGGTTTCGACCGATGGTGACAGCGGACGGCACCACGAGGAAGGCCCCCGCACCGATGACGAGCGGGAACACTCCCCCGAAGTCCTCGACAATGCAGGCGCCCGCGCAGGCGCGGGTGACGAGTGGCGGTCCGACGACCCCGAGGGGCACGACGATCGCGGCCCACACGGCAGCGCCGACCGTCGCCGCCGCCGGAGACGGCCCCATCCGGGTGACCCCGACGAGCGGCACGGCAACCGGCAGTGCGGCGGAGGCGATCGCCGCGGCGGTCCACGGCGAGAGCACCCCGGTGGCAGTCGCGAGGACGATCGACAGCCCGACGGCGAGGACACCGGGGAGCACGACCGAGACCGCAGGGATCGGGACGGATCGGCGCACGAGCAGCACGGCGCTGACCGCCATCGCGACGGCGGCGAGAATCGCGACCGCCGTCGTCAGCTGCACCACCCGCGCGCACCTCCGGTGTCACCCTACGAGAGCAGCGGGGCGCCGACCCGAAGGCCGACGCCCCGCGCCGTCGTGCAGGGAGCTCTAGATCCTTTCGAGGGCGTAGCCCTCTTCGCCGTGCACCGCGGTGTCGACTCCCGCGAGCTCGTCCTCGTTCGTGACACGGAACCCGATGGTCTTCTGAATCGCCAGACCGATCAGCAGCGCGAGGACGAAGGAGTAGATCATCACCGAGAACGCTCCGATCGCCTGCGCACCCAGCTGCGCGAAACTGCCGGTGTCGATGAGGCCGATGCCGGTTCCGAAGATGCCGACGTACAAGGTGCCGATGATGCCGCCCACCAGGTGGATGCCGACCACGTCGAGCGAGTCGTCGAAGCCGAGCCTGAACTTCAGGTCGATGGCGAGGCAGCACACCGCGCCGGCGAGGATGCCGAGGACGATCGCCCACCCCGGGGTCAGGATGTTACAGGCCGGGGTGATCGCGACGAGTCCCGAGACGGCTCCGGATGCCGCGCCGATCGAGGTCGCCTTGCCATCCTTGAGGCGCTCGACCACCAGCCAGCCCAGCGTGGCGGCGGCGGGTGCCGCCAGGGTGTTGATCCACGCCAGAGCGGCGATCCCGTCGACGGCGGCCTCCGAGCCGGCGTTGAAGCCGAACCACCCGAACCAGAGCAGAGACGCGCCCAGCAGCGTGAGCGGCACATTGTGCGGCTTCGCCATCCCCTTCGCGAAGCCGACCCGCTTACCGAGGACGAGCGCCAGGGCGAGTGCGGCCGCACCGGCGTTGATGTGGACCGCGGTGCCTCCGGCGAAGTCGTTGACCTTGAGGATGGTCGGAGCCCATCCGTCGCTGAGGTTGAAGACCCAGTAGGCGACGGGGAAGTATACCACCGTCACCCAGACGCCGGCGAAGATCATCCAGGCCCCGAATTTGGCCCGGTCGGCGATAGCACCGGAGATCAGCGCCACGGTGATGATCGCGAAGGTGGCCTGGAAGCCCGCGAAGGCGAGGCCGCCGAGGTCGCCCTCGCCCTTGGCGTTGAACAGCGACTGCATGCCGAAGTCCGGTGTGCCCAGGAAGTTGGGGATGAGGGGCTTGCCGAAGGCCAGCCCGTAGCCGTAGAGCACCCAGAGGACGGCGACGAGCGCGATGGCGCCGAAGCTCATCATCATCATGCTGATGACGCTCTTGGCCCGGACCATGCCGCCATAGAAGAACGCGACACCGGGAGTCATCAGCAGCACGAGGCCCGCGGCGACCAGCAGCCAGAGCGAGTCCACCGAGCCTTTCGCGTCGTACGCAGCGGTTACCACGTCGGTCAACATCGGAATCGTCACCTCTCGTCACAGGGCGGGCGCCGATGAGGGAGAGAGATCCGGGCGCCACCTCTTGGTGCCCGAGAGTCTGTCGGCGGCAGGTTTCGCCACCGCTGTGGTCAGGTTTCGCGTCTGTTACGCGGCGTCCGCCCAGGTAAACACTGTGTTTCGGTGATCAGGCGCCGACAGCCTCAGACCGGGAAGCGGTGGTCAGCGCGACGAGACGGGAGATCGAGCGCAGGTACTTCTTCCGATACCCGCCGCCGAGCATCTCCTCGCCGTAGACCCGGTCCAGCGGCACCCCGGTGGAGAGGACGCGGACCTGCGCGTCGTAGAGGCGGTCGACGAAGGCGACGAGCCGCAGGGCATCCGACTGGTCCTCGAGCGTGCGCACGCCGCGGATGCCGATGGCGGCGAGCCCGTCGACCATGCCGACATAGCGAGACGGATGCACGCCGGCCAGATGGCGCAGCACCGCGTCGAAGTCGTCCACGGTCACGGTCCCCTCGACGGCGGCGACGGCCTCGGCGAACGCCGAGTCGGTCAGCACCATCGCGCTGCCCTCGATCTCGCGGCGGCGATAGTCGAGCCCGTCGATGCGGACGATCTCGAAGCGGTCCGCGAGCGCGGTGATCTCGCGGAGGAAGTCGGCGGCGGCGAAGCGCCCCTCTCCGAGCGTGTTCGGCGGGGTGTTCGACGTGGCCGCGATCCTCGAACCCGAGTCGACCAGCTCACCGAGCAGGCGACTCATCAGCATCGTGTCGCCCGGGTCGTCGAGCTCGAACTCGTCGATCGCGACGAGGGTGGCGCCCCTCAACGTCGCCACCGCCTTCGTGTAGCCGAGCGCCCCTACCAGCGCGGTGTACTCGATGAACGTGCCGAAGTACTTGCGGCCCGGCGCGAGGGCCCACAGCGCCGCGAGGAGGTGGGTCTTGCCGACGCCGAATCCGCCGTCCAGATAGAGGCCCTGCTTCGTCTCGCGGGCGCGGCGCCGGAACAACGAGCCACCTCGCGAGCCGGAGAGCCCGTCGGCGAAGGACCGCACCCGCTCGACGGCCTCCGCCTGCGAGGGGTAGTCGGCATCCGGCCGGTAGTTCTCGACCGACGCCCCCGCGAACTGCCGCGGCGGCGTCAGGGACCCGGCGATCTGTTCGCCGGTCATGGTGGGCGTCCGGTCGCGCAGCGACGGCAGATCGAGACGAGGGTCGGGAGTCATGGGGGAGCTTCCGGATGCCGGGGCCGAGTGTGTCGGTGTCTGACGCCACGACAGCGAACCCGCAGGACGACTCGATACATTCGAGGAGGACGGCGTCCATGGTAACGGGAGCGCCGACGTCAATTTCAGGAGGCATCCGACATGGCCGTGCAGACCGACGACTCCCCCGCCTTCCAGGGCTTCGCGCACCCCGAGGCGCTCGTGAGCACCGAGTGGCTCGCCGAGCACCTCGGCGAGCCGGGTCTGGTCGTCGTCGAGTCGGACGAGGACGTGTTGCTCTACGAGACCGGGCACATCCCGGGTGCCGTGAAGGTGGACTGGCACACCGAGCTCAACGACCCGGTCGTGCGCGACTACGTCGACGGGGCGGGCTTCGCACGGCTGCTGGGGGCGAAGGGGATCTCCCGCGACGACACCGTCGTGATCTACGGCGACAAGAACAACTGGTGGGCCGCGTACGCCCTCTGGGTCTTCAAACTGTTCGGGCACGACGACGTTCGCCTGCTCGACGGCGGGCGCGCCAAGTGGGAGGCGGAGGGTCGCGAGTACACGACCGACGCCTCCGCGCGCGACGCCGTGGACTACCCGGTGGTGGAGCGCGACGACTCCACGCTGCGGGCGTTCAAGGACGACGTCCTGCTGCTGCTCGGCGAGCGGCCGCTGATCGATGTGCGCTCCCCCGCCGAGTTCTCGGGCGAGCGCACCAGTGCGCCCGACTACCCGGAGGAGGGCGCGCTCCGCGCCGGCCACATCCCGTCCGCCCAGAACGTGCCATGGGCGAAAGCGGTGGGCGAGAACGGGACCTACCGTTCCCGTGCCGAGCTGGAGGAGCTCTACCTGGCCGGCGCCGGCCTCACCCCCGGGGAGCCCGTCATCGCGTACTGCCGGATCGGCGAGCGCAGTGCGCACACCTGGTTCGCCCTGCGCTACCTGCTCGGCTTCGACGATGTGCGCAACTACGACGGATCGTGGACCGAGTGGGGCAGCGCCGTGCGGGTGCCGATCGTCACCGGTGCCGAACCGGGAACCGTCCCGGCTCGCTGATCCGCGCATGACCGACTCCGCGGAACTGCCTGCGCCCCTCGCGGAGATCCGCGAGGACTTTCTCGCGGTGACCCCGCAGGAGCGTCTGCAGCTGCTGCTGGAGTTCTCGCGCGAGCTCCCCGACCTTCCGGAACGGTACGCCGGACACCCCGAGCTCATGGAACGGGTCGCGGAGTGCCAGTCGCCGGTGTACATCTTCACCGAACTCGACGAGGCGCGACGGGTGCACCTGCACGCGACCGCCCCCGAGCAGGCACCCACGACCCGCGGCTTCGCCTCGGTGCTGGCGCAGGGGCTCGAGGGGCTGACGGTCGAGCAGGCGCTGGACGTGCCCGACGACTATCCGCTCGGGGTGGGGTTGACGGAGGCGGTCAGTCCGCTTCGGATGCGCGGGATGGTCGCGATGCTCGGCCGCATCAAGCGCCAGCTGCGGGAGAAGACGGCGGCGTGAAGCTGACCCGGCTGGTGCCCGCGGTCGCTGACCGGACGGTGGCCGGGGCCGCAGAGGTCAACACGGCGGAGATCGACACGGCGGAGATCGACACGGCCGCGCCGGCGGCGCGCGAGCGCCTCCGCGATCTCTACGCGCCACCCCGTCGCCGCTGGCTCCGCCTGAACCTCATCGCCGGGGTCGACGGCGGCGCCCGCGGGCCGGACGGGACGTCCACGAGCCTGAGCAACGGCGCCGACCGGGCGCTGCTCGGCGCGATCCGCTCCCTGGCGGACGTCGTGCTGATCGGCGCCGAGACGCTCCGCGCCGAGGGCTACCTCGTTCCGCGGGCGGCGCGCCTGGCGGTGGTCACCGCATCCGGTCGTCTCGTCCCGGCCGGCGCCGCCGAGGGCGCGGAGCCGCCGGGGGTGCTGGTGCTCGGTCCGGCCGCGGCCGAGGCGCGCGCCCGGGCGACTCTCTCCGACGCCGTCGTGGAGTACGCCGCCCTGCCGGGGACCGGGCGGGTGGATGCGGCGGACGTGGTCCGAGAGCTCCGGCGGCGCGGGGCGGACTCCATCGTCTGCGAGGGCGGTCCCGAGCTCGCGGCGCAGCTGCTCGACGCGGGCCTGGTCGACGAGCTCTGCCTGAGCACGAGCCCGCGGTCAACCGGCGGCGAGCTGCCGGTGCTCGGGGGGGCCCGGCCACGCGAGCTGCGGCTCGCGGGGCTCCTCGCCGACGAGTCCGGCGGCTTCTATGCCCGCTGGCTCACGGAAGCTCGCTGAGCCAGATGCGCACCGCATCCGTCCATCGGGCAGGGTCGTAGTTCCACAGGCGCGTGTGCTGCGCCTCCTCGAAGGGCACCAGGGTCACGAGTTCCGGACGCAGCTCGGCGAGCCGAGCGGAGGGGGCGATCGGGACGACGCGGTCGGCTCGGCTGTGCAGGATCAGCATCGGACGATCGAGCTCATCGGATCGCCGCACCCAGTCGAGCCGGCGCAGGTCGAGCGGCTCGGCGAGGCCGGCCACCGGCACGGACCAGCGACCGCCGAGCATCACGATCGCCGTCTCCCGCACCCCTCCGGGCACCCGCAGCAGCCGTCCCTGCTCCTCGAGCACGGCCCGCCAGTCGACGACGGCCGAGTCGAGGACGAGCCCCCGGATGCGGTCGCGCAACGCCGACAGGTGCAGCGTCTGCAGGACGGTCGCCCCGCCCATCGACCAGCCGCACAGCACGAACCGCTCCGCACCCTGCTCCGTCGCCCAGTGCAGGGCCGCCTCGACGTCCTGCCACTCCTGCTGACCGAGCGAGTACCGCCCGTCGAGGCTCGCCGGCGCATCGGGATCGTTGCGGTAGGAGACGACGAGGCAGTGCAGGCCCGCCGCGCGCAGAGTCGGAACGGCGCGGAGGCACTCCGATCGGGTGACCCCGCGGCCGTGCACGAGCACCGCCCAGTCGCCGGATGCCGTGGGCGCGCCCTCGGCGTGCGGCTCGGGCGGGATGTGCCAGGCGGCCTGCGGGCCGAGCTCGGTGGGGATCTCGACGTCGTGGTGCGGGAAGCCGAGATCGGCGGGCGTCAGGTAGTACCAGCCCGTCCACCGGCCCGCGCTCGCGGCCCTCAGGTCGCCATGCACGACCTCCTCGATCTGCCGGGTCACGCTGCCGGCACCTCGACGGACCACGTCTCCCAGCCGCGCGTAGCCGGTGCGCTGCGTGAACCAGAAACCGTAGCGACCCGGGACGCTCGTCTCGGCGTCCGCGCTGAGCGTCACCGTGGTCTCGTCGATCGCGAGGATCGCCACATCGTCGGGGTAGCGGCGCACCGGCGTCACCACCGTCCGCGCGACCAGGACGCTCAGGCCCGTCCACGCGAGCGCCCCGAGCGCGCCGATGGCTCCGACCGCGATGGCGGTGACCCACGCGGCGCGTCGCAAATGCGTCTCCCCTGGATTCGGCGCCCGTGCGGACCGTCTGATGCCGTCGAGGACGGTCCCCCTCGGCGGCGTGTTCTCGTCGGCGCCCCGAGCGCGGAGCCTAGTCTTCCACTCGTGACGGACAGCGACGCGCAGGTACCGGACGCGTTCCGCGCCGCCATCGACGCGGTCCGCGGGGCACCATCCCGCCCGGAGCTCACCGTCGGCACCATCGCGGCCCCGGCCGGCCTCGCGCCGTTCTCCGTCGCTCTGGCTGCGGACGTGCGACCCAGCGCGCACGCGACCGACTCGCTGCTCGGCACCGGACGCTTCGTGCTCCTGCACGACCCGGAGTCGCCCTCGGCGTGGGGTGGGGCGTGGCGGGTGGTCGCCTACGCTCAGGCTCCGCTGGAGACGGACATCGGGATGGACCCCTTCGTCGCCGACGTCGCGTGGTCGTGGCTCACGGATGCCCTCGATGCCCGCGGCGCCCGCTATCGCACCGCATCCGGCACGGCGACCAAGGCCATCTCCACCGGCTACGGCGAGCTCGCGGGGCAGGGCGATGGTGCGGAGCTCGAGCTGCGTGCCTCGTGGAGCCCGGTCGACACGGCGTTCGAGGCGCACGTGGGCGCCTGGGCGGATCTGCTCTGCCTGCTCGCCGGACTGCCGCCGACGACCGACGGGGTCAGCCTGCTGTCCGCTCGCCGCTCAGCGCGTGAGTAGCCTGTCGGATGTGAGCGGATCGGAGCCCAGGTCGGACGCCGTGGCCCTGGACCGTGCCCCGCTCGACGTCATCGAGGGCGCGGACGGGTTCCGCTCCGCCGTCGCGGCTCTCGCCGCCGGGCACGGGCCGGTCGCGATCGACGCGGAGCGCGCGTCCGGATTCCGCTACTCGCAGCGCGCCTACCTCATCCAGGTCTTCCGGCGCGGTGCCGGGAGTTTCCTCTTCGACCCGCCGGCGATCGGCGACATGTCGGCCCTGGCGACGACGCTCGGCGACGTCGAGTGGATCCTGCATGCGGCCAGCCAGGATCTGGCCTGCCTGCGCGAGGTCGGGATCGACCCCCTGCGTGTCTTCGACACAGAGCTGGGCGCCCGGATCGCCGGGCTGCCGCGGGTGGGCCTCGGCACGGTCGTCGAGGAGCTGCTCGGCATCCACCTCGCCAAGGAGCACTCCGCGGCGGATTGGTCGACCCGCCCGCTGCCGCAGAGCTGGCTGCTGTACGCCGCGCTCGACGTCGAGTTGCTGCCCGACCTGCGCGATGCACTCGCCGCGATCCTCGAGGCGGACGGGAAGCTCGACTGGGCATGGCAGGAATTCGACGCCACCCTCGAACGGGAGACGCCGACCCGCATCGACCCGTGGCGGCGCCTCTCCGGAATCCACGCGCTGCGCAGCCCGCGGGCTCTGGCCGTCGCTCGAGCCCTGTGGACCGCCCGAGACGACTACGCCCGCGAGACCGACACCGCCCCGGGCCGCCTGGTGCCGGATGCGTCGCTGCTCTCCGTCGCCCGCGCCATCCCCGAGTCCAAGCGCGCCCTCGCCGGCATGCGGGAGTTCACGGGCAGGGCCAGCCGGTCGCAACTGGATCGGTGGTGGGCGGCCGTCGAGCTCGGACTGGCCGACCCCGCGCCGCCGGCGTTGCGCGCGTCCGGTGACGGCGGACCGCCCCCGCCTCGCGTCTGGTCCGAGAAGAACCCGGAGGCGGATGCGCGACTGCGCCACGCCCGGGGCGCCGTCACCGAGGTGTCGGAGCGGCTCTCAATCCCCATGGAGAACCTGCTCACCCCCGAGTCGTTGCGCCGTCTCGCCTGGTCGCCGCCCGCCGACGGCTCGGTCGACGCGATCGCGGAGGCGCTGGGTGCGCTGGGTGCGCGTCCCTGGCAGATCCAGCTGACAGCGGCACCGATCGCCGAGGCGTTTGTCGAGGCGCGCCAAGGCATCGGCGCGGCGGTCGCCGAGCCCTCGTAGGAAGAGGCAACGGACCCGGCGTGCGCGTTATCGGTTTCCTAGGCTGGGGACATCCCGGAGAATGAACCGGGGTTTCGCACGCCCGCCCGCGGGTCGAGACACATCGGAGGCACCGTGGCCGAGAGAGCAGAAGTCGTCTTCGTCGACGGGGTTCGGACCCCGTTCGGCCGGGCCGGCGAGAAGGGCCAGTACTGGGGCACGAGAGCCGACGACCTCATCGTCAAGGCGATGATCGGACTCCTCGAGCGAAGCCCCCAGCTCCCGAAGGACCGCGTCGACGACGTCGCCATCGCGGCGACCACCCAGCAGGGCGACCAGGGGCTGACGCTCGGCCGCACCGCCGCGATCCTCGCCAGCCTCCCGGTGTCGGTCCCGGGCTACGCCCTGGACCGGATGTGCGCGGGAGCCATGACCACCGTCTCGACCATCGCGGGGGCCATCGCCTTCGGAGCCTACGACGTCGGGATCGCCGGCGGCGTGGAGCACATGGGACGGCATCCGATGGGGTTAGACGCCGACCCGAATCCACGATTCCTCGCGGAGAGGCTCGTCAGCCCTGATGCCCTCAACATGGGCTCGACTGCGGAGCGACTGCACGACCGGGTCCCCGCTCTGACGAAGGAGCGCGCCGACCGCTACGGGATGCGCAGCCAGCAGAAGGTCGCCGCCGCCTACGAGGCGGGTCGGATCCAGCCCGACCTCGTGCCGGTCGCGATCGCCGGGGAGAGCGGATGGGGGCTCGCAACCCAGGATGAGGGGATGCGGCCGCAGACCACGATGGAGGGCCTGGCGTCCCTGCGCACCCCTTTCCGGCCGCACGGCCGGGTGACCGCCGGCAACTCCTCCCCCCTGACCGATGGGGCCACCGTCGCGCTGCTCGCGGGTGAGAAGGCGGCGAAGGAACTGGGGCTCGAGCCGAAGATGCGCCTTGTGAGCTTCGCCTTCGCCGGGGTGCAGCCGGAGGTCATGGGAATCGGTCCGATCCCGTCCACCGAGAAGGCGCTCGCGAAGGCCGGGTTGACCATCGACGCCATCGGGCTGTTCGAGCTCAACGAGGCCTTCAGCGTGCAGGTGCTCTCCCTTCTGGACCACTTCGGCATCGACGACGAGGATCCGCGGGTGAACCCGTGGGGGGGCGCGATCGCCGTGGGGCATCCGCTCGCCGCCTCCGGCGTGCGTCTGATGATCCAGCTCGCCGCCCAGTTCGCCGAGCATCCCGAGGTGCGGTACGGACTGACCGCCATGTGCGTGGGCCTCGGCCAGGGCGGCTCGATGATCTGGGAGAACCCGCACTTCGACGGCAAGAAGAGGACACGCTGACCATGACCGCGCCCACTCCCACCGCCACGGCGGATCCTGCCGGCCGCTTCGCCGCCCTCGCGGCGCTGGACCCGGACGAGGTCGTGACGCACTCGCTAGTGCGGGACATCCCGCTGCCGAGCGGGCGCACCCTCGCCCTCCTGACTCTGGACAACGGCCGAGACCACACCCGGCCCTCGACGCTCGGCCCGGCCACGCTCATCGAGCTCGCCGAGACGCTGGACCGGCTGGCCGCTCGCGCGGCCGCCGGGGAGATCGACGCGGTCGGGATCACCGGCACGCGCTTCATCCTGGCCGCCGGAGCCGACCTGTCCAAGGTCGGGCAGATCCCGGACCGCCAGACCGGGCGGCAGATGGCCGAGCTCGGGCATCTCGCGCTCGGCAAACTGGCCGAGCTGGGTGTGCCCTCGTTCTGCTTCATCAACGGGCTGGCCCTCGGCGGCGGCGTGGAGATCGGCCTCAACTCCACCTACCGCACCATCGACGCCTCGGTGCCCGCGTTCGCGCTGCCCGAGGTCTTCCTCGGGATCATCCCCGGCTGGGGTGGCGCCTGGCTGCTGCCCAACCTGATCGGCATCGAGAACGCGCTCGAGGTGGTCATCTCGAACCCGTTGAAGAACAACCGGATGCTGAAGGCGCCGAAGGTGCTCGAACTCGGCATCGTCGACGCGATGTTCCCGCCGGCGAACTTCCTCGAGGATTCGCTGAAGTGGGCCGACGGTGTCCTCGGCGGCACGATCGCCGTGAAGCGCCCGCACCAGCCGGGCAGGCTCGAGCGGGCGATCAAGTGGGACATCGCGGTCGGGGTCGCGGAGAAGACGCTCCGCAGCCGCATCGGAACCGTGCCGAAGAGCCCCTACCGGGCGCTGGAGCTGCTGCGCGCCGCCAGGAACACCGACAAGGCGACCGGGTTCGCCGCGGAGGACGAGGCGCTCGCCGACCTCATCTCGGGTGACCAGTTCCGCGCGTCGATCTACGCTTTCAACCTCACCCAGAAGCGCGCCAAGCGGCCCGCGGGGGCACCGGATCGCCAGCTCGCCCGGCCCGTCACGAAGGTGGGCGTGCTCGGCGCCGGACTCATGGCCTCCCAGTTCGCCCTGCTCTTCCTGCGCCGCCTCCAGGTTCCGGTCGTCATCACCGACCTGGACCAGGCTCGCGTCGACAGGGGACTCGAGCACATCCGCGGCGAGGTCGACGCCCTGCTCGCCAAGGGCCGGATCGACGCGGACGAGGCGGGCCGGCTGCGCTCGCTCATCTCCGGCACGGTGGACAAGGCCGACTTCGCCGACTGCGACTGGGTCATCGAGGCGGTCTTCGAGGAACTCGCCGTCAAGCAGCAGGTGTTCGCCGAGATCGAGAAGCACATCGCCCCCGACGCGATCCTCGCCACCAACACCTCCTCGCTCTCGGTGGAGCGGATCGGCTCGCAGCTTGCGCATCCGGAACGGCTGGTGGGCTTCCACTTCTTCAACCCGGTCGCCGTGATGCCGCTCATCGAGGTGGTGCGCACCGAGCAGACCACCGACGAGGCGCTGAGCACGGCGATGCTCACCGCGGCGGCTCTGAAGAAGACGGCCGTGATCACCCGGGACACCCCCGGATTCGTCGTGAACCGCGTGCTGGCGAAGGTGCTCGGCGAGGCGATGCACGCCGTCGAGCAAGGCACCCCGGTGGAGACGGTGGTTGAGGCGCAGAAGCCGTTCGGACTGCCGATGGACCCGTTCGTGCTGCTCGAGCTGGTCGGCCTGACCGTCGGCGCGCACGTGCTCGAGACCCACCACGCGGCTTTTCCCGACCGCTTCTTCGACTCCGCCGCGCTGCGGGAGCTCGCGGAGCTCGGCCGCATCTACGAGAAGGACGCCAAGGGTCGGGTGAAGGGCCTCGACCCGGCCGCGGCCACGATCATCCGGAAGCACGTGCCCCGGGGCGCGAAGGGCTACTCCGCTGAGGAGTTGCGCCTGCGCTTCGAGGACGGCCTCGCGGACGAGGTGCACCGCATGCTGTCCGATGATCAGGTCGTCGCGGCACCCGAGGACATCGACCTCAGCCTCATCATGGGCGCCGGCTACCCGTTCCAGATGGGCGGACTGACCCCGTACCTCGACCGGGTCGGCGCGTCCGAGCGCGCGTTCGGCGACACGTTCCACCACCCGCCGATCCGCGGCGTGGCCTGAGCGCTCCGTGGTGTCCTAAGCGCTCCGCGGTGCCCCGAGCGCCCCCGGGTGGCCCGCGCTACGCCGTCCGGGACGCCGCGGCGTCGTCGATCACCGGGTCCGAGATCTCCGGACCGGCCGGTTTGCGCACGAAGAAGGCGATGACGATCGGGGCGAGCGAGATGAACGCCCCGGTCAGGAACGCCCAGTGCACGCCCACCATCACCTGCGCCGGCGTCGAGTTCTCCGCATCCGTCCCACCGGCCGCCGCCGTGCCCGCCGCGAGGAGTGCGACGAACGCGGCCGTGCCCGCCGCCCCGGCCACCTGCTGCAGGGTCGTCAGCGTCGCGCTGCCATGCGAGTAGAGGCGC
This sequence comes from Micrococcales bacterium, assembly GCA_016212425.1. Classification (GTDB taxonomy): domain Bacteria; phylum Actinomycetota; class Actinomycetes; order Actinomycetales; family Microbacteriaceae; genus Schumannella. Next base: position 14,953 of record JACRGJ010000025.1, read on the forward strand.
GGTGACAGTGCCGACGTGCTCGCGGTGAAGAGCGCGGTGAACAGGATCCCCAGCCCGATGCTCAGGATCACGTGCGGGAACAGAATGAACCAGACCGGCGTCGTCTCCGTCAGCATCGCCAGCCCCCAGAGCCCGGCGCTGACCAGTACCGTGCCCGGCACGATGAGGGGCCGGGTGCCGAACCGGTCGTAGATCCGTCCCACCGCCGGTCCGATCAACCCCATGATGAGCCCGCCGGGCAGCAGGATCGCCCCGATGACAACCGGCTCCGCCAGCAACACCCTCTGCACGTACATCGGCAGCACGATGACCATGCCGAACAGCGTCACCATCATGACGACGAACAGGACGATCGCGACGGTGAAGGTCGGCGAGCGGAAGGTGCGGAGATCGAGGAGGGCGCGGTCGGTCCGCTGCAGAAGAAGCTGCCGCACCACGAATGCGGCCAGGGCCGTCACGCCCGCCGTGAGGGGGATCCAGGGCGCGACGATCGCGGTGCCCTCGGCCGCCGCGCCGATAGCGCTCAGGCCGTAGACGATCCCGCCGAACCCGAGGACCGAGAGGACCACCGAGAGGATGTCGAGCGGCGCGCTTCTCGGCTCCGAGATGTTCGGAACCCGCGCCATTCCGATCGCGAGCATCAGCGCCGCGATCGGGAGCACGATCCAGAACAGCAGACGCCAGGAGCCGAAGGCGGTGAGCACCAGGCCCGAGACGGCCGGGCCGATGGCCGGCGCGACGGACATCACGATCGAGATGCGGCCCATCATCCGGCCACGGTCGTGCAGCGGCACGAGCTGCAGCACGGTCGTCATGAGCAGCGGCATCATGATCGCCGTCCCTGATGCCTGGACCACGCGACCGAGCACGAGGACGCCGAACGTCGGCGCAGCCGCCGCGATGAGGGTGCCGATGGAGAACAGCGACATCGCAGTGACGAACACGGGGCGCGTGGCGAGTCTCTGCAGCAACCACCCGGTGACCGGGACCACGATCGCGGCGGTGAGCGCGAACGCCGTCGTGAGCCACTGGCCCGCACTCGGCGTGATATCGAGGTCCTCCATGATGCTCGGCACGGCGACGCTCATCACCGTCTCGTTGAGGAAGACCACGAAGACCGAGACCAGCAGCAGGACGATCGCCACCCTGCTGCGAGGATCGAGGGTTTGGGGAGGCGAGGTGTCGACGAGGTCGATCGTGTTCGTCACAGGGTCTCCACAAGGTCGGGGATGGCGTCGGTAACGTCCGGGAACACGTGTCGATTCCGGAGGCGCCGGAATGGTCCGGATACGGACGGCCCACACCGACCGTAGTGCCGCCCGCCGACGCCGGGTCGCCGCCCGTGCCGACGGGGTGCCGACGCTAGCCGCGGTCGGCCCCGAGGGGGCCCGCGTCCAGAGAATCGGCGTCGGAGGGCTCGTCGTCCTCCGGCAGTGGCCGGGCGTGCGGCAGCCGCCGGCCCAGCACCTGCGCGACGACATCGCGAGCGATCTGCTGATCCGTCAGGCCCGCCTCCGCGAGGATCTCGGCGCGACTGCCATGCGGGAGGAATTCGTCCGGCAGCCCGAGCTCGTCCACCGCCGTGTCCACCCCGGCGGCGCGGAGGTCCTGGCGGATCCGCGTGCCGATCCCGCCGACCCGCACCCCGTCCTCGATGGTGATGACGAGCCGGTACTCCGCCGCCAGCTCCACCACGCTGCGCGGCACCGGCACGACCCAGCGCGGGTCGACGACCGTGGCGCCCATGCCCTGCGCGGCCAGTCGCTCGGCGACGGCGAGCCCGACCGCGGCCATCGGCCCGATGGCGACGATGAGCACGTCGCGGTGCGCCGCCTCGCGGAGCACGTCGACGCCGTCCGGGGTGCGCCGGACGGCGTCGTACTCGGTGCCGACGTCGCCCTTCGAGAATCGGAGCACGGTGGGTCCATCGTCGACGGCCACCGCCTCGGCCAGCTCCTCGCGGAGTCGGGTCGCGTCGCGCGGGGCCGCGATCCGGATGCCGGGAACCACCTGCAGCACCGCGAGGTCCCACATGCCGTGGTGGCTCGGCCCGTCGGGGCCGGTGACGCCGGCTCGGTCGAGCACGAAGGTCGCCCCGGCACGGTGCAGGGCGACGTCCATGAGCAGCTGGTCGAAGGCGCGGTTCATGAAGGTCGCGTAGAGCGCCACGACGGGGTGCAGTCCCCCGAAGGCGAGGCCGGCGGCGCTCGCCACGGCGTGCTGCTCGGCGATGCCGACGTCGAGAACGCGGTCCGGATACTTCTCCGCGAAGCGGTGCAGACCCGTCGGCCGCAACATGGCCGCAGTGATGCCGACCAGACGAGAATCGCGATCCGCGAGGGCGACCATCTCGTCGGCGAAGACGTCGGTCCAGGTGGGGCGGCTGGTGGCCTGTGCCGGCTCGCCGGTGTCGGGGTCGATCTGGCCGACCGAGTGGAACTGATCGGCCGCATCCTGCACCGCCGGCTGAAAGCCGTGCCCCTTCTCGGTGATGACGTGCACGATCACGGGTGCGCCGTAGTCCTTCGCCTGCGTGAGCGCCTCCTCGAGGCTGCGCAGGTCGTGCCCGTGCACCGGGCCGATGTACTTGATGTCGAGGTTCGAGTAGAGCGCCTCGTTGTTGCTGAACCGCGACAGGAACCCGTGCGTCCCGCCCCGGATCCCCCGGTACAGCGCCCGGCCGGGAGCCCCGAAGCGGCCGAAGAAGCGGCGGCTCGAATGGTAGAGATCGCGGTAGGTCGGGCGGGTCCTGACCTGGTTGAGGAACCGCGCCATGCCCCCGATCGTCGGGGCGTAGGAGCGGCCGTTGTCGTTGACGACGATCACCAGACGGCGGGCGTTGTCGTCGCTGATGTTGTTCAGAGCCTCCCACGTCATACCGCCGGTGAGGGCCCCATCCCCGACGACCGCGACGACGTGCCGGTTCGCCTGCCCCGTCATGGCGAAGGCGCGGGAGATGCCGTCGGCCCAGCTGAGTCCGCTGGAGGCGTGGGAGCTCTCGACGACGTCGTGCTCGGATTCCGCACGCTGCGGGTACCCGGCCACGCCATGCCGCTGCCGAAGACGCGAGAAGTCCTGCCGCCCGGTGAGGATCTTGTGCACGTACGCCTGATGACCGACGTCCCAGATGAGCGGATCGGTCGGCGAGTCGAAGACCCGGTGGAGGGCCAGGGTCAGCTCCACGACACCGAGATTCGGTCCGAGGTGCCCGCCGGTCTTCGAGACCTCGGCGACCAGGAAGGTGCGGATCTCGGCTGCCAGCTGCGTGAGCTCGTCCCGGCTCAGCCGGTCGAGGTCGCGCGGGCCGGTGATCTTCTCGAGCAGGGACATCGGCGCCAGTCTAAACGCGCCGCCTCCGGCCGTTCCGGGCGCCGGCTGTCAGTCGTTCGCCACGTCGCCCTCGGGCAGCGCCCACTCGGGGAAGGGGCTGCCCGTGATCAGGATGCCCAGAAGTCGCGTCATTCCGTAGTCCGGGTCGATCCTCCTGGCCAGGTCGAGCCATCCGCTCGCCGCGCTGCCGAGGCCGAGCGCCCAGCACAGCCAGATGAGCATGCACAGCGGCGCCGGCCGATCCACATCCTCGAGGCACGCGACGGTGAAGCGCAGCACCTCGATACCGCGGCGGATGCGTCCCGCATCGGGGCGGATGCGCCCCCGTCCGAGCATCAGCCCGTCGATCTCGTCGTCGAGGTCGAGCCGGCCGGCCCGCACCTCCTCGAGCACGGCGTCGTCCATCGACCCGCCTCGCACGCGGCGCCGGGCCTCCAGCCGGCGATTGCGCTCGGCGACGACCGATCCGACGAGCTCACCGAAGGCGATCTGCAGCATCGCCTCGTCCCGCACGGCGGGCGACTGGACCAGGAGGGCCAGCGTGGCGCGGTGGCGGGTGTCGGGCCGCGCCTCGAGGCAGGCCTCGACCAGCTCCGCAGGCCGCACCATCTCGTCCAGGGTGCGCAGATGGCCGGCGAACGCGCGGCGCTCGAGGTCGCCGACCTCGGGCAGCTCCGCGCGGGGAAGCGGCGCGACCTCGGTGTGCACCGGGCTCTCGCGGATCTCCTCGAGGGGATGCCGTCGCGGGCGCGGCCGCTCGGCGTAGGACCCCCACCCGTCCGAGGCCACGCAGAAGAGCCCGGCGATGTCGAGGCCGCCGCGGCCGATCCGCCGCTCGACGTCCCGGCCGAGGGTCGGCCAGGGGATGCCGTGCTGCTCCTCGAAGGAGTCGTCGGTGTAGACGACGAGCGCCACCCGGTCGACACCGGGGATCCGGCGGGCCGTCGCGAGGATGAACTCGGCGATCGCGCGGTGCCCGGCCGCCCGCCCTCGACCGGGCAGGTCGAGGCGGAAGGCCGCCACGGAGGCGCGCCCGCGGAAGAGCGCGCAGACGACGGAGTTGCGGGCGGTGTAGCCCGCGATACGGGGCAGGAGCGCGAGGAAGTCCGCGTCGCTCGCGGCCCGGATGGTGTCGGTCATGCACCGAGCCTCGGGGGCCGGAGGTGCCGAACGCGCCGCAGGCCCGGATCTGTGGAGAGCCCGGGCCTGTGGAGAGCGGACGACGCTAGACGAGACTCCGGAGCACGTACTGGAGGATGCCGCCGTTGCGGTAGTAGTCGGCCTCGCCGGGGGTGTCGATCCGCACGACCGCATCGAACTCGACCGCGGCCCTGCCCGCATCCGACTCGTCGCTCGGCTCGGCGACCACGTGGACCGTCCTCGGCGTCGACCCGGAGTTCAACTGTTCGATGCCGGTGATCGCGAAGACCTCCGTGCCGTCCAGACCGAGGGACGCGGCGCTCGCGCCGGCCGGGAACTGCAGCGGGATGACCCCCATCCCGATGAGGTTGGAGCGGTGGATGCGCTCGAAGCTCTCGGCGATAACCGCCTTCACCCCGAGGAGGTTGGTGCCCTTGGCGGCCCAGTCGCGGCTGGAGCCGGAGCCGTATTCCGCGCCCGCCAGGATGACGAGCGGGACGCCGGCGCGCTGGTAGTTGGCCGAGGCGTCGTAGATGAAGGACTGCGGCCCGCCCGGGCGGGTGAAGTCGCGGGTGTAGCCCCCCTCGACGCCCTGCAGCAGCTGGTTGCGCAGCCGGATGTTCGCGAAGGTGCCGCGGATCATCACCTCGTGGTTCCCGCGCCGCGAACCGTAGGAGTTGAAGTCCGCGCGGTCGACGCCGTGCTCGCGGAGGTACTGCCCCGCGGGACTGTCGGCCTTGATCGATCCCGCCGGCGAGATGTGGTCGGTGGTGACCGAGTCACCGAGCTTCGCGAGCACTCGCGCCCCGGCGATGTCGGTCACCGGCGAGGTCTCCATGGTCATGCCCTCGAAGTACGGGGGCTTGCGGACGTAGGTGGAGGCATCCGACCATTCGAAGGTGTCCCCCTCCGGAGTCGGCAGCGAGCGCCAGCGGTCGTCGCCGGCGAACACGCTCGCATACTCGTGCGTGAACATCTCGGTCGTGATGGAGGAATCGATCGTCCTCTGCACCTCCGCGGCGTCCGGCCAGATGTCCTTCAGGTACACGTCGTTGCCGTCGCGGTCCTGCCCGAGGGCGTCGGCCTGGAAGTCGAAGTTCATCGAGCCCGCGAGCGCGTAGGCGATGACGAGCGGCGGCGACGCGAGGTAGTTCATCTTCACGTCGGGGTTGATGCGTCCCTCGAAGTTGCGGTTGCCCGAGAGCACGGCGGTCACCGCGAGATCGTTCTGGTTCACGGCCTCCGAGATCTCGTCGAGAAGCGGTCCCGAGTTGCCGATGCAGGTGGTGCAGCCGTAGCCCACCGTGTAGAAGCCGAGCGCCTCCAGCGAGTCCGTGAGACCGGCCTTCGCGTAGTAGTCGGTGACGACCTTCGACCCCGGCGCGAGGGTGGTCTTCACCCACGGCTTGGCCTTCAGACCCTTGTCGGCGGCGTTCCGGGCGAGCAGGCCGGCGGCCAGCATCACGCTCGGGTTCGAGGTGTTGGTGCACGAGGTGATCGCCGCGATCGCGACGGCCCCGTGATCGAGGGTGAACTGCTCTCCGCTCGAGAGGGACACCTTCGACGGCTTGGAGGCCACCGACGGCGCGCGGGAAGTGTGGTGCGAGTGCTCGTGCGCGGTGTCCTCGTCCTGCGCCGTGAAGCCGATGGGGTCCGATGCCGGGAAGGTGCCCTCGATGGCGGCGTCGACCCGGGAGAGGGCGCTGTCGGCGTAGTCACCGAGGTCGGTCTCGAACTGCTGCTTCGCGTGGCTCAGCTCGATCCGATCCTGCGGTCGCTTCGGACCGGCGATCGAGGGCACCACGGTGGAGAGGTCGAGCTCGAGGTACTCGCTGTAGCGCGCCTCCTCGGCGGGGTCGTGCCAGAGCGACTGCGCCTTCGAGTAGGCCTCGACGAGCGCGAGCTGCTCGTCGCTTCGGCCGGTCATCCGCAGGTAATCGAGGGTGACATCGTCGATCGGGAACATCGCGGCCGTGGAGCCGAACTCGGGGCTCATGTTGCCGATGGTGGCGCGATTCGCCAGCGGCACCTGGCCGACGCCCTCGCCGTAGAACTCGACGAACTTGCCGACGACCCCGTGCCGGCGCAGCATCTGGGTGATGGTGAGGACGACATCCGTCGCCGTCACCGCGGCGGGGATGACCCCGGAGAGCTTGAATCCGACGACGCGCGGGATGAGCATCGACACGGGCTGTCCCAGCATCGCGGCCTCCGCCTCGATGCCGCCGACACCCCAGCCGAGCACCCCGAGTCCGTTGACCATCGTGGTGTGCGAGTCGGTGCCGACGCAGGTGTCGGGGTAGGCGCGCAGCACGCCGTCGACCTCGCGGGTGTAGGTGACGCGGGCGAGGTACTCGATGTTGACCTGATGGACGATGCCGGTGCCGGGCGGGACCACCTTGAAGTCCTGGAACGCCGTCTGTCCCCAGCGCAGGAACTGGTAGCGCTCGCCGTTGCGCTCGTACTCGAGCTCGACGTTGCGCTCGAAGGCGTTCTCGGTGCCGAACAGGTCGGCGATGACGGAGTGGTCGATCACGAGCTCGGCGGGGGCCAGCGGATTCACCTTGGTGGGATCACCGCCGAGATCAACGATCGCCTCGCGCATGGTGGCGAGGTCGACGATGCAGGGCACGCCGGTGAAGTCCTGCATGACCACGCGAGCGGGCGTGTACTGGATCTCCGTGTCGGGCTCGGCCTGCGGGTCCCACCCGCCGAGCGCCTCGATCTGCGCCTTCGTGACGTTCGCGCCGTCCTCGGTGCGCAGCAGGTTCTCGAGCAGCACCTTGAGGCTGAAGGGGAGCTTCTCGTAGCCGGGTACCGCGTCGATCCGGAAGATCTCGTACTCGGCCGACCCGACCGAGAGGGTGTTCCGGCTTCCGAAACTGTCGATCGACATGGACGTCTCCCTGCTTCTCCGCACTCGCCGGCGGGGCCATCCTCGCGGTGGCCGCCCTCGAGCGTCCAGCAAGGCAACCCTAATCCGGGAAGCGCCGATTTATCTTGACGTCGAGATACTTTACACGGTCCGCGGGGCGCCGTCGTCGGGACCGTCGGATGTGGTCGCGGACGGCGCGAGCACACTGCGGACGAGCAACCAGGTGACCCAGACGACCCCCGCGTACAGCGGAACTCCCATGATCAACTTCGCCACGCCGAGCGCCGCTGGGAGATCGGCGAGGTAGAGGGGCACCTGCACGGCGAGGCGGGCGAGCGGGAAGGCCGCCCAGAGGACCGTGGCGATCACCGCGACCCGGCGCTTCGCCGGACCGGCGCGCCAGCCGTCGCCGTCGCCGGTGAGCAGCCCGACCAGCACCCCGATGAGCGGACGACGGACGGCGAGGCTCACGAGCATGACGAGCGAGAGCACGGTGTCGATCCCGAAGCCGAACAGGAAGTTGTTCGCGGCGCGGCCGGTGACGATCGCGAGGATCGCGGAGAGCAGGACACCGAACAGTCCCGCGACCGCCAGGGTGACGGGCTGCCGCTGCACGAGCCGCGCCGCGATGAAGAGCAGCGACACCACGCCCGGAGCGCCGACCGACAGCGGCACGTTCCTCGTGAACGTGAAGACGACGAGGAACACGACCCCCGGCACGATGGACTCCACGAGGCCGCGGACGCCGCCCATCGCGCCGAGCAGAGCACGTCCGCTGGGCGCCTCCCCCGGTGTCAGGTGGCCGAGCGCTGAGCGGCGGGCCGCCTGGGCGAATGCGGTCGAGAAGGTGTCCGGCTCGTCCCGGGCGATGCGTTCGGCCGGTGGGCGTGGGTCGCGCTCGTCGGTCACGTCGCCGTCACTCCGCGGTGGCACCGGCGGGCAGATGGAGGGGGATCAACTCGCGCGGCGGCATCGGCTGGGTTCCCCGGACCACCACGATGCTCCGGAACAGGTCTTCGATCTGCGCCGCCGCCGCATCGCCGGCCACCGCGGCTCCGGTGACGACGCCGCGCAGCAGCCAGCGCGGGCCGTCGACGCCGACGAAGCGCGCGAGGCGGGCGCCCGGGGGCTGGGCATCCGGCGGCGCGGGGATCTCCGCGCGGAGCTCGGGCCCGAGCGATCCGTCGACCTCCTGCACCGTGGCGCCCTGCAGGCGGAGCTGGTCGGCGATCTGCCCACGAATCTCGTGCCACAGGCCCGAGGAGCGAGGGGCGGCGAAGGGCTGGACCTGCAGCGTCGACTCGGCCAGGTCGAGCGTGACGGCGACGACGCGCTGCGTGCCCTCCTCCACCTCCAGCCGCATCCCGAGCTCCGGGCGGGGCAGCACCTTGATCCCGCCGAGGTCGACGTAGGGACGCACCGGGTTGTGCTCGCTCTCGTCGAGCGGGCCCTGGGTCGACCGGTCCTCCGGCGCGGATTTCGGCTGGTCGATCGGGGTCTCGTCGGGATCCAGGGGATCGGTCACGGCGTCTCCTTCGCGGTCGGGTCGGCGTAGCCGGTCGAGCCGAATCCGCCCACGCCGCGCTGGCTGCCGGGCAGACGCTCGACGGGCACGAAGCGCGCGTGGCTCACCGGGGTCACGATGAGCTGCGCGATCCGGTCGCCGACCGCGACAGAGTACGCGCGTTCAATGTCCGTGTTGAGCAGCGTCACGCGGATCTCCCCGCGGTACCCGGCGTCCACGGTGCCCGGGCTGTTGACGATCGTGATCCCGTGTCGCGCCGCGAGTCCGCTCCGCGGGACGACCAGGGCGGCGTAGCCGGCGGGGAGGGCGACAGCGACCCCGGTGCCGATGGTGGCCCGCTGACCCGGTTCGAGCTGCACCGACTCGGCTGCGGTGAGGTCGGCTCCCGCATCGCCGGGATGCGCGTACGCGGGAACCGCGTCGGCGACGATGAGCACGTCGACGTCGGTCACGCGGCGAGCCTACAGGCGCATCCGTGGTCGAATGGAGCCGTGCCAGCCTTCCGGGAGCGTCTCTTCCCCGCGCCGTGGGTCTTCATCGCGACCGCGCTCGTGATCCCCGCCATGATCATCGTCTTCCTGCCGATCGCCGCGTGGCTCGGGGTCGCCATCGCCGCGGCGCTGTACGGGACGATCGTCGTCGCCCTGCTCGCCACCACTCCCACGATCGAAGTGGACGCCGACGAGTTCCGCGCGGGTCAGGCGCGACTTCCGCGCGCGGTGGTCGGAGAGGTCGAGCCCTACCGCGGCGACGAGGCCTCGCTCGAGCGCGGCCGCCTGCTCGATGCCCGGGCCTGGCTGCTCATCCGCGGCTGGATCTCACCGGTGGTGAAGGTGCGGCTCGTCGACCCGGACGACCCGACGCCGTACTGGCTGGTCTCCACGCGCCGTCCCGAGGAGCTCGTCGCCGCGCTCCGGGATTGACTCCCCTGTTCCGGTGATCAGCCCCCACACGGGCCGGATCGCGGTCCAGAGGTCAGGCCGCGCACTCCATGCACACCGGACCGAGCTTCGTCTCGTGATCGATCTGCGAGCGGTGCCGCACCAGGAAGCACTCGACGCAGGTGAACTCGTCGGCCTGCGCGGGAAGCACCACGACGTCGAGATCGACGTCGGCGAGGTCCTGGCCGGCCAGCTCGAAGCTTCCCGGGTTGTCGGCGTCTTCGACATCGACGACTCCCGACAGCTTGTCGGGAACACGCTCCTGGAGGGCCTGGATCGACTCGGTATCGTCGTCCGTCTTCCTCGGTGCGTCGTAGTCGGTTGCCATGCCCATCCGTTCTCACCCGATCGCCGGACCCGCGGTGCGGCGGCGACAGTCTGCATCATCGCCCGCCCCGGCGCAAAACCGTCGGCGGGCATTGACAGATCCGGGTCACCCCGCACCTGTCCACGCATCGGAACCGGCCGCGATGGCGTGTTATTCCCGGTGTGCGGGGGCCCGTCGTGTCACGCTTTCCCCATCGGTACGCGGGTCTTCGGAAGGTCGCTCAGAATGCAGGAGCTCACAGTCGTCACGGTGGAAGACGGCTCCCTCGTCGCCGCCGCATCCGATGGCGCGCAGTACCGCGTCCAGATCGACGACACCCGCCTCGCTCAGCTCCGGCGCGCCCGGACGACCGGCATCGTCGCCGATAAGAAGGTGCCACCGCGGGAGATCCAGGCTCACATCCGCGCCGGGATGACCGCCGAGGACGTGGCGACGCTGACCGGCGCCGATCTTGCCTACGTCGAGCGATTCGAGGGTCCGGTGCTGGCCGAGCGAGACTATGTGGTGCAATCGGCTCTCAACGTCGCCGTCCACACCGCCGGGGAGACCGACCCGCTCGCGGGCACCAGCTTCGGAGCGGTGATCCGCGAGCGGCTCGCCGGCGGCGGAGCGACGCAGGAGCGGTGGTCGAGTTGGAAGGACCCCGAGACCGGCTGGATCGTGAAGCTCACCTTCGTGGCCGAGACCGTCGAGCATGACGCCCGCTGGGGCTTCGAGCCTCGCACCCACGCGCTGTCCCCGCTCAATACCGAGGCGGTCGCGCTGTCGCAGCAGGGTGCCGTCCCGGCGAGCCTCATCCCGCGACTGCGCGCCGTGGAGTGGGACGAGCGCTCCGAGCAGCGGCATGAGCGACCGGAGCGGTCGCGTTTCGACAGTGATGCATTCACCATCGAGGAGGGCGACCTGGCTGGCGCTGCGCCGGCGCCGGCGCGCCGTGCACCCGCGCCGATGAATCAGACCGCAGACCTGCTCGAGGCGCTTCGGCGTCGGCGCGGCGAGCGGGAGACCAGGAGCCTCGACGACGTCGAAGCGGATCTCACACCGACCGCGGGCATCCGCCTGGTGGAGGTTCCGCTGCCGAACCCCGACGCCGGCGTCGACGCAGCGGACACCGTCGGCGACACCGGCGAGGTGCCGCTGGAGGCGTTCGGGGGTCGCCCGAGCCATGCCGGAACCGGTGCGAAGGGCGCACGACGCAACCGCGCGGCGATGCCGAGCTGGGACGAGATCGTCTTCGGCGCTCGCGGCGACGACGACGCCTGAGCTCGCCATCCCCTGCGCCGGATCGCTCGAGCCCCATGGACAGGGCGGGCCCGGGCTCTCCTCGGCGGGGGCCGTCAGGCGGCGGCCCCGAAGCGCAGAAGCGGCACTCCGAGCTCCTCGGGGCTGAGGGAGCCGTGCTGGCCGATCATCCCCCGTGCGCGGTCGGCGGGGTCGGTGTAGAAGGCGACTCGGCGCCGGGCGCCGAGCAGGACGTCACCGATCCTCCGATCGATCCCCGGTCGCACCGGACCGAAGAGGTCGGCCTCGATCGCCTCGGAGCGAGTGACCACCCAGCCGACGTCGCCGTAGCGCTGCTCCAGCGCCGAAGCCACCGTCGAGGGGTCCACGCCCGGCTCGAGGTGGAGCTGGAGGCACCGGGGCTCCCCCGCCACCAGGCGCACCCCGGACAGGGCGCCGACATCCAGCATGACGTGACCCGAAGGCGGCACGTCCAGCGCCCCGTGGTCCGCGGTCACCAGCACGCCCGTGCGGCGTGGCAGATCGGCGACGAGCGCGGCCACCCCCGCATCCGCCGTTTCGAGCGCCGACACCCACTCCGCCGATGCCACTCCGTGCTTGTGCCCGGCCGCATCGAGCTCGGGGATGTACAGGTACGACAGAGTGCGGGCGGCGGATGCGGCGTGCTCCCGCGCCCGGAGCACGCGCTGATCCAGCGCATCCGCTGACAGGTACTCCGCGCCGCGGAGGATCGCCCGGCTGAATCCGGTGCCGGCGTACCGGCTCGGCCCGATCGCCGCCGTCGACACCTCGTCGTCGCCGGCTCTCTCGAACAGCGTCGGGACCGCCTGCCACGCTTCCGGTTCCGAACCGGCACCCCACCCCGAAAGCAGATTGACGATGCGATCGCGCCGGGGGTCGTAGGCGGTGTAGCCCACCATGCCGTGCTCCCCCGGCAGCACCCCGGTGGTCAGGGTCGCGAGGCCCGCGACCGTGGTGCTGGGGAACACCGCGCCGGCGACGGTCTCCCGGCGCATCCCGGCCGAGAGCGTGCGGGCGTGACCGGCGCGGTCGGCCAGCGCGGCGGCGCCGAGCCCGTCGATGAGCACGACGATCACGTGTCGCAGGGACGGCAGCCCCAGGGGCCCTGGTGCTCCGCGCAGGGCGGCTAGGGAATCCGCCATCACGTCGGCCAGCCGGAACGCGTGCCGCGGACGCGCCGGTAGCATGTGGCCGATCCTATGACTCCGCCCGCCACTCCCCCTCGATCGGGCACCCCCACCGGGTCGGCCGTTCCGCCGGGCGAGCGCATCGAGGACATCGACGTCTCGGCCGAGATGCAAGGATCCTTCCTCGAGTACGCGTACTCGGTCATCTACTCGCGGGCCCTGCCGGACGCCCGCGACGGCCTGAAGCCCGTGCAGCGCCGCATCCTCTACCAGATGGGCGAGATGGGGCTCCGCCCCGATCGCGGCCATGTCAAGTCCTCGCGTGTCGTCGGGGATGTGATGGGACGGCTGCACCCGCACGGCGACTCCCCGATCTACGACGCGCTTGTGCGGATGGCTCAGCCGTTCTCGCTGCGGGTGCCGATGGTCGACGGGCACGGCAACTTCGGCTCCCTCGACGACGGCCCCGCCGCCGCCCGCTACACCGAGGCGCGCCTGGGCGCCGCGGCCCTGTCCATGATCGAGGGCCTCGACGAGGACGTCGTCGACTTCGTCCCCAACTACGACAACCAGCTCACCCAGCCCTCGGTGCTCCCCGCCGCCATCCCGAACCTCCTCGTGAACGGCGCGAGCGGCATCGCCGTCGGGATGGCCACGAACATGGCTCCGCACAACCTCGTCGAGGTGGCGGCCGCGGCCCGGCACCTCCTGGAGGATCCGGAGGCCACCCTCGACGAGCTGATGGCGTTCATCCCGGGCCCGGACCTCCCGAGCGGTGGCACCATCGCCGGGCTCGACGGCGTCCGCGAGGCCTACGAGACCGGCCGCGGAGCCTTCCGCACGCGTGCCAGGGTCGCCGTCGAGCAGCTCGGTCCGCGCCGCACCGGCCTCGTCGTCACCGAGCTGCCCTACCTCGTCGGGCCGGAGCGGGTGATCGAGAAGATCCGCGACGGCGTGCAGGCGAAGAAGATCACCGGCATCTCGGATGTGACCGACCTCACCGACCGCAAGAACGGCCTCCGCCTCGTCATCGGGATCAAGACCGGGTTCAGCGCGGATGCCGTGCTCGCCGAGCTGTACCGGCTCACTCCGCTCGAGGACGGCTTCGCCATCAACAACGTCGCGCTCGTCGATGGGCGTCCGCAGACGCTCGGACTGCGGCAGCTGCTGCGGGTCTACCTGGATCACCGCATCCAGGTCGTGACCCGCCGCACCCGGTATCGCCTCGCCCGGCGTCAGGAGCGCCTGCACCTGGTCGAGGGTCTGCTGATCGCCATCCTCGACATCGACGAGGTGATCCAGGTCATCCGCGCCTCCGACGACACCGCGCAGGCGCGGACGCGGCTGATGGACGTGTTCGACCTCAGCCAGCTGCAGGCGGACTACATCCTCGAGCTGCAGCTGCGCCGCCTCACCCGATTCAGCCGCATCGAGCTCGAGGCCGAGCGCGACCGGCTGCGGCAGGAGATCGCCGAACTGGAGGCCGTCGTCGGCGATCCGGCCCGCGTGCGGAGCCTCGTCGCCGACGAGCTCGACGATGTCGCGGAGCGCTTCGGCACGCCGCGGCGCACCCTGCTCACGAACGCTCCACCGTCCGCGGCGACGACCCGCGCCCGCGGCGCCGCGCCGCAGCTGGAGATCGCCGACGCACCGTGCCTGGTGCTCCTGTCCACGACGGGTCGGCTCGTACGAGTCGAGCTGCCCGAGGGATCCGGGGCGCCCCCTCGCCCGCCCCGTCGCAGCGCGCACGATGCGATCCGGTCTCGCCTCCTCACCACCACCCGGGCCGACATCGGCGCGATCACCTCCCGGGGACGGCTGCTGCGATGCAGTCCGGTCGACCTCCCCTCCGTGCCTGCCACTTCGGTGCAGCTCGCGGCAGGCGCGCGAGTCGGCGACTACCTGGGTCTCGAGCGCTCCGAGCGGGTGCTCGCGATGATCGACCCGGCATCCGACATCCCTCTCGCCCTCGGCACCCGTCACGGGGTCGTCAAGCGGATCGCGCCCGGCGGGTGGGCGGCTCGTGCCGGGCTCGACCTCATCGCCCTCAGGCCCGGCGACGAGGTCGTCGGAGCGGCGCCGGCCCCCGACACCGCTGAGCTGGTGTTCATCACGGACCGCGCGCAGCTGCTGCGCTTCCCGGCGTCACTGGTCCGGCCGCAGGGCACGGCCGCCGGTGGGATGGCGGGGATCGCGGTCGGTGCCGGCGCCGCGGTCCTCTTCTTCGGCGCGCTCCACCCGGCCGATGCCGTCGTGGCCACGGTCTCGGTACCGACCGGCACCCTCTCCGGCGCGGACCCGGGCCGCGGCAAGCTGTCGCCGTTGGCCGACTTCCCCGCGAAGGGCCGCGGAACCGGCGGGGTCCGAGCGCAGACCCTGCTCAAGGGCGAGCATGCGCTGACCCTGGCGTGGGCGGGCCCGGCACCGGCGCTCGCCGTCGCCACGGACGGCGCCGCGCGTCGGCTGCCGGATGCCGGAGCCCGCCGCGACGCATCCGGCACGGCCCTGGAGGCCCTGATCGGGTCGATCGGCGAGGCCCTGTAGCGGGTCGCGCTACTTCGATACGGCCCCGGCGAGACCGCTGACGAGATCGTCGAGTCCCCACGGCAACGACAGCGCGGTGGGCGGGGAGACCGCCGAGACCTTCGCGGTTCCGACGATCGTCGCGTACCGGCCGGCCTTCACCGCGGGGATCGCGGCGTCCTGCGGGGAGTTGCGGAAGGCATCCGCATCCGCCTGCGTGCCCGCGTACACCAGCAGCGTGTCGCTCTTCAGCTGATCGAGACGCTCGTAGCTCAGCGTGTAGAAGAAGGTCTGGTCGCCGTTCGCCAGCTCGTCGACGGCGGGGGCGACGGTGAACCCGAGGTCGGTCAGCAGGCTCACCCGCGGGTCGTTCTTCTTGTAGACGTAGAACGTGCCGGCCGAGTCGACGACCGCCGCGATCGTCTTGCCTTCGAATTGCGGATTCGCCTTCTTCGCCGCGGCGAGCTTCTCGTCGATTCCCGTGAGCACCGACTTCGCCCGCCCCTGCCGTCCGAGCGCCGTGCCGACCGTGGTGATGATGTCCCGCCAGGGTGTGCTCCAGGCCTGATCGGGATAGGCCACGACCGGAGCGATCTTGGTCAGGAGCGCGTACTGCTCTTTCGTGATCCCGGAGTAGACGGCGAGGATCACGTCGGGCTTCGCCGCCGCGATCTGCGCGTAGGGGGGGTCGTCCGAGGATGCGGGCAGCATCGTCGGCAGCTTCGCGCCTTTCTTCTCGAGGGCGTCCCGGATCCACGGCAGGACGCCATCCTTGTCGCCGGCGTAGCTGTCGAAGGGAATCGCTACCGGGTCGACTCCGAGAGCGATCGCGGCATCGCCCGAGCCCCAGCCCAGCGTGACGACGCGCTTCGGAGCGGATGCGATGGTCGTCGACCCGAATGCGTGCCGGATGGTCACCGGGAACGAGCTATCGGCGGATGCCGCACCGCCCGAGGCAGCGGGCGTCCCCGCCGCGCAGCCGGCGAGCACGAGCAGGGCGGCCGCCGCGGCGGCCAGGGCGGCGAAGGGACGGATGCGCATGAGTCTCCAGTGTCGTGAGAGGTAAGGCTATCCTAACCCACTGGCGGTGCCTCTTGGAACGACGAGAGGTGTTCCGGTCACCGGATCCGGAATCACGAGCGCGTCGAGGCCGAACGCGTCGGCCACGAGCTCTGCATCGAGGACCTCCCCCGGCGCTCCAGCGGCGAGGATGCGTCCCTCCTTCAGGACCACGAGGTCGTCGGCGTACCTGGCGGCGAGACCGAGGTCGTGCAGAACCATCGCCACCGTCGTCCCGCGCACCCGGTTCAGGCGGGCGAGCAGATCGAGCACCTCCAGCTGGTGCGCCAGGTCGAGGAAGGTCGTCGGCTCATCGAGCAGAAGGATCTCCGGCTCCTGCGCGAGGGCGAGCGCGATCCAGACCCGCTGGCGCTGGCCGCCGGAGAGCTGATCCACGGATGCGGAGGCGAGCTCGGAGACACCGGTCTCCTCCAACGCCGCGGCGACCGCGGCGCTGTCCGTCGCATCCCACCCGCCCAGGAAGCCGTGGTGCGGGTACCGCCCCCGGCTGACCAGATCCGCGACGCCGATGCCCTCGGGAGCGGAGGGCTGCTGCGGGAGCAGGCCCACCCGCCGGGCCAGCTCTCGCGAGGGGAGTCGCCGGACGTCGGCGCCGTCGAGGGTGACCGATCCGGCGTGCGGAACCAGCTGCCGCGCGAGCCCGCGGAGCAGGGTCGACTTGCCGCAGCCGTTCGCGCCCACGATCGCCGTCACAGCGCCCGGCCGGATGCGCAGATCGATGCCGCGCACCACATCCGCGCCGTCGTACCGCAGCCGAAGATCTTCCCCGCGGAGCCCCTCGGCCGGGTGCGCGGAGCCGGCGGGCGTCACGCGGTCACCGCCTCGGACCTCGCGCGCCGTGCCAGAAGCAGGAGCAGCACAGGGGCGCCCAAGATCCCGGTCACCACCCCGGCGGGCAGCTGCGCGTCGGGTAGCGCGTTCTGCGCCACGAGGTCGGCTCCGACGAGTTCCGCCGCGCCGACGAGGGCCGAACCCGCGAGGGCCGCGCCGGCGTCCGAGACCAGCGCCCGCGCGATCGGCGGAGCCGCCAGCGCGACGAAGGCGATCGGACCGGCCAGCGCGGTGCCCACCCCGACCAGCGCGATCGCGAACGCCAGGAGCAGGAGGCGGGTACGGCCGACTCGGATGCCGAGTCCCGACGCGAGCTCCGGGCCGAGCTGCAGTACGCGCAGCCGCGGGGACAGGAATCCGATCCCCGCGGCGAGGATGGCGATCGCGATCGCCGCGGGTGCCAGCTGGTCCCACGGCAGACTGGACAGGCTCCCCACGAGCCACACGAGCGCTCCCTGTGCGGCTCGGATATCGGCGCGGGTGAGGAGAAAGCCGATGACGGCGTTGGTGAGGAACGCGACGGCGATGCCGATCAGCACGAATCGGCTGCCCGCGGTGCCCGAGCGACCCGCCAGCGCCAGGGAGATCGCGGCGACGACGACCCCGCCGACCAGTGCCGCGAGGGACACCGGCACGCCGACGAGTCCGAGGCTCAGGACAGCGACGACCGCGGCCGCGCTGGCGCCCTGCGTGACGCCGACGATGTCGGGACTCGCGAGCGGATTGCGCAGCACCGCCTGGAACACGGCGCCGGCGAGACCGAAGGCGGCACCGACCAGAACGGCCGCGACGACACGCGGCAGCCGGAGATCGACGACGATGAAGCCCGCGGCGGCGTCCCCCGACCCCGCAATGGCCCGCAGCACCGTCCCGGGACCCAGCGTCGGGCGTCCGAGGGAGAGACTCGCCAGCACGAGGAGCAGTGCGAGGACCCCGACGGCTCCGATGACCGCGCTCGTGCGCCGGAGACGGCGACGGCGAGCGTCGCGCACGGCCGCGAGAGCGGTCACCGCACGACCGGACGGACCGGGCGCCGGGCACGCGACACCAGGGCGATCATGAGCGGTGCGCCCAGCACCGCCACGACGATCCCCGCCTCGAGCTCGCCCGGAGGCACGACCAGGCGTCCCCCCACATCAGCGAGCACCAGGAGGGCGGCCCCGAGCAGGGCGGACGCCGGTATCAGCTCGGCATGCCGCATGCCGACGAGCCGCCGGGCGAGATGCGGCGCGGCGAGTCCCACGAAGACGATCGGCCCCGCCGCCGCGGTCGCCGCACCGCACAGCAGCACGACCGCGCCGACCGCGACGGCGCGGACGAGCGGAACCCGCGCCCCGAGGCCGCGCGCGAGCTCGTCGCCGAGGGCGAGAGCGTCCAGGACCCGCCCGAGGAGCAGCGCGAGGACCGCGCCGAGAACGAGGAAGGGGGCGAGGAGGGCGAGAACGTCCACGCTCCGCCCGGTCAACGAGCCGACCGACCAGAACCGGTACTGGTCGAGCGTCTGCGTCCTCGTCAGCAGGAGCAGAGTGAGGATCGAGGTCAGCCCCGCCGTCACGGCCGCCCCCGCCAGCGTGAGCGTGAGGGGAGAGGCCCCCCGACGCGGCCCGGCGACGAGGAAGACGATGAACACCGCGACCACCGCACCGCCGAGAGCGAACCAGACGTAACCGAGCGGCGTGGAGACGCCGAGCAAGGTGATGGCGAGCACGACGGCGAGGGACGCACCGGCGTTGATGCCGAGAAGGCCGGGATCCGCGAGCGGGTTGCGGGTGACGGCCTGCACGAGTGTCCCCGCGATCCCGAAGGCAGCGCCGGCCGCCAACCCGATCGCGGTCCTCGGAATCCGGAGCCGGAGCACGACCATGTCGTCGGTGCTCACCGCGCGGGAGCCGTCAAGAGGGGCGGTCAGGGCCCGCAGCACCGTCACCGGATCGATGGCCCTGGCACCGACGCCGAGGCTGAGGGCGATCGCGACGAGGACAACCAGGGCGAGCAGCCCGAGGAGCACCCGCCGCCGGTGCGCGCCCCCCCGGAGGGAGCCGGCGACAGGCGGCGCGGGCGGGGCCTCGATCACTCCTGTGCTTCCGCGCGTCCCCGGCGCCAATATCCCATGAAGGCCACGCAGCGGCGTTCGACGCCGAAGTCACGCACGAGCAGCCGCCGCAACTCCTTGATGACCGCCGCCTCACCCGCGAACCAGGCGTAAAACGACCCGATGCCGCGGTCGGGGCTATCCCAGAGGAGCGCCCGGTCGACATCGACGTCCTCCAGCGCCTGCGGCGTGGTGGTCACCTGCAGCAGCTGCCGATGCGAATCTGCCCACGCCGCCACGGCCTCGGGCAGCGACGCGGCGCCGCGATCTCGCGCGAGCCACACCGTCGTGACCTCGGCGGCCGAGCGCACCGGCTGCTCGTCCGCCGCGTGCGGAACGGAGAGGAAGGCGGTCGCGCGCGCGCCCGCGGGCAACGACTCGAGGATCGCCAGCACTGCCGGTACGGCGGTCTCGTCCCCGGCGAGCAGCAGCTCGCGCGCCTCTCCGGGACGCCAGTCGATCCCGACATCCGAATGCAGACTACGGGCATCCGGCCCGACGATCGTCGCCCGGTCACCGGGCCGAACAGTCCCCAGCCACCGACCAGCGGGCCCCGCCGGCTCGTGCAGCACGAAATCCACGTCGAGTTCGCCGAGCTCCGGACGGACGGCGCGGACGGTGTAGGTGCGGAAGGGGTTGCGCTCACCCGCGGGCACCGCGCTCCAGCGCCGGTACCAGCCGCCCTGGGCTAGGCAGTCCGCGTCGTCCTCCCCGACGTCGCAGACCCGTCCGCGTGAATCCGGAATGAGCAGCTTGACGCGCTGATCCCGACGCCCCGTCCCGAACCCGGCGAGCCCCGGCGCGGCGAAGCGGACCCGCCGGAACGTCGGGCCGAGATCCCGGACCTCGCTCACCTCCACCGACCAGGGACGGTAGGCAGGACGCTCGTCGCGGATGAGTTGCTCGCTCGGTAAGGTAAGCATTGCCTTACCACTATAGGCCGAGTCGTGGTCGGCGCGGCTGAGCGCTACATGTGTGGGACGAAGCGCTCCCAGGCGCGACGTCGACTGCCGCGGGGGTCCGACTCGACCCGGTCGCGCTCGTCGATCACGAGGGTCCAACGCCGCTCCTCATCGTAGCGCGGCCATCCGGGATCGACCTCGCCGCGGAAGGCGAACCGCAACCAGTTCGTCCGCACCCGCCGCCCGACCCGCTCGAAGGCGCGGTAGCCGCCGAGGGATCCCATCATCCGTCCGAAGCCGGAGTGGATCCGGTCGAAGACGGCGAAGAGCTCGATGCCGTGGGTCGCGTCGAGTCCGACAACCTTCGCCAGCCGGGGGGCGATATCGAAGCGGTACATGTACACGGGCGCCCAGCGCGAGTGGTATCCGGCCACGAGCACGGAGGGGAACCAGAACGCGTGATCCCCCGCGAGGTCCATCGCGTCGCGCTGGCGCGGAAGACCGGGGTACTCGGCCAGCACCCCTGCGGCATCCGTCGGATCGGTGAGCACCATGATCGCCGCGATCCGCTGCGGCGTGGAGGCCAGGATGTCGAGCCGTCCCCGGAAGAGACTGCCCTCCCGGTCGTTGGTGCCGATGATCAACGGCACCCGCGCGGCCCTTCCCGCCGCCATCGCCGCCGTGGGGCGCTCGGGCAGGAAGTCGCCGTCGATGACCGGCGAGAGCGGGGCCACACCGGGCGTGCGGTCGCGGAACAACCGGCCCAGCCGAGCCGTGGCGCGGACCCAGGCGGAGGTCGAGGCGTGGTCGAGCACGACGACCGGGTCGCGATCGGCTGTGACGCCCGGATGCCGTGCCTCGATGACCTCCCGCAGCAGGTCGACGAAATCCGCGGCCCACTCGCGCGCCGTCTCGGCCGGATAGACCGCCTCGGCGGGCGCGCTCTCGGCGATCGCACGGGCGAAGAGGCCGTCGGCCTCGGGGACGGCCATCAGGGTGGTGATGGCGTTGGCGCCGGCCGACTCGCCGAAGACGGTGACGTTGGCGGGGTCCCCGCCGAACGCGGCGATGTTGTCCCGCACCCAGCGCAGCGCCGCCACGCAGTCGCGCAGACCGAGATTCGACTCGATCGGGCGTTCCGACGTGGAGTACCGCGACAGGTCGAGCCACCCCAGGGCGCCGAGCCGGTAGTTGAGATTGACGAAGACGACGCCGCCGTCGTGCACGAGCCCTTCGCCCTGCTCGGGCATCTCCCGCGACGAGCCGACCGAGTAGGCGCCGCCGTGGATGTAGACCATCACCGGGCGGAGACGGTCCGCATCCGTGGCGGGGGCGATCACGTTGACGGTGAGGCAGTCCTCGGACTGCTCCGCAGGCATCGTGGGCAACGCGGACGGGCCCCGGATGTCCTGCGCCGAGATCGGGCCGAATTCCGCAGCGCCGCGCACACCCGTCCACGGGATCACCGGCCGCGGTGCCCGCAGCCGGAGGGGTCCCACCGGAGGCGCAGCGTAGGGGATACCTCGCCACATCCGCAGACCGCGCAGGTCGATGCCCGCGACGGTGCCGCCCTCCACCGTGACCCGCAGCGTGCGCGCGAGCTGCTTCACATCCTGGATGCTAGCCAGCCTCGGGCTTGGATGCCCGCGCTTGGTCACCGCCCGGGCATCAGACGTCGACACGGGAGCGGTCGAGACCCTGCCCCGCGATGATGAAGTCCTTCCGCGGCCCGACTTCGTTGCCCATCAGCAGCTCGAAGACGGCCGACGCGGCCTCCGCGTCATTCACGCGCACCCGGCGCAGGGTGCGGTGCTCGCGGCTCATCGTCGTCTCGGCCAGCTGGTCGGCGTCCATCTCCCCCAGCCCCTTATATCGCTGGATCGGGTCCTGGTAGCGGCGGCCCTGACGCCGAAGCGTCGCGAGCACCGTCTGGAGCTCCTGCTCGGAGTAGGTGTAGATGACGTCGTTGGGTCTGGAGCCGCTGTTGATCGCGACCACGCGATGCAGCGGCGGAACGGCGGCGAACACCCGACCCGCCTCGATCAAGGGCCTCATGTACCGGAAGAAGAGCGTCAGGAGCAGGGTGCGGATGTGAGCGCCGTCGACGTCGGCATCGGACATGACGATCACCTTCCCGTACCGGGCCGCGTCGAGCTCGAACGAACGCCCGGACCCGGCACCGATCACCTGGATGATCGCCGCGCACTCGGCGTTGGAGAGCATGTCCGAGATCGACGCCTTCTGGACGTTGAGGATCTTGCCGCGGATGGGCAGCAGGGCCTGGTGCTCGCTGTCGCGAGCGAGCTTCGCCGTGCCGAGCGCGGAGTCGCCCTCGACGATGAAGAGCTCCGTGTCGTCCACCGTCGTCGAGCGGCAGTCGGCGAGTTTCGTGGGGAGAGAGGAGCTCTCGAGGGCGTTCTTGCGGCGCTGCGTCTCCTTGTGCGCGCGCGCGGAGATGCGGCTCTTCATCTCCGCGACGATCTTGTCGAGCACGAGGGCGCTCTGCGCCTTGTCCTCCCGCTTCGTCGAGGCGAACCGCTCGGCGAGACCCGACGCGATCACCGACGCGACGATCGCGCGCACCGCGGGAGTGCCGAGCACCTCCTTCGTCTGCCCCTCGAACTGCGGCTCGGGCAGGCGCACGGTCAGCACCGCGGTCAAGCCGGCGAGGATGTCGTCCTTCTCCAGCCTGTCGGTGCCGCCCTTCGCCGGCCCGACCTTCAGCCGACGCGCGTTCTTCTCGACCTCCGCGCGGAAGAACCGCATCATCCCCTGGTCGAACCCGGTCTGGTGGCTGCCGCCCTTCGGGGTCGCGATGATGTTCACGAAGCTGCGGAACCGCGTCTCGTAGCCGGCGCCCCAGCGGAGGGCGATGTCGACCTCGCACTCCCGTTCCAGCTCGGTCGGCACCATGTGCCCGTTCGCCTGCAGCACGGGCACGGTCTCGCGATAGCCGCCGGTTCCGGTGATCCGCCAGGTGGAGGTGACCGGGGCATCCGGGGCGAGGTAGTCGGCGAACTCGGTGATCCCGCCGTCGTAGCGGAACGACTCGCGCACCGCGTCGGCGCCCCGCTCGTCGACGAGGTCGATCTGGAGTCCCGGCACGAGGAACGCGGTCTGCCGGGCCCGCCCGATGAGATCGAGGAGCTGGAACTCCGCGCCCTTCGTGAAGATCTGACGGTCGGCGAAGTAGCGGATGCGGGTGCCGGTGACGTCCTTCGCGACGCGGCCGATGCGGCGCAGCTCGCTGCCGGACACGAACGGCGTGAACGGCGCATCCGGACCATCGCCCGCGAACACTCCCGGCTCCCCCCGGTGGAACGACATCGCCCAGGTCGCCCCGTCGCGGTCCACCTCCACGTCGAGGCGCTCGCTGAGCGCGTTGACGACCGACGCGCCGACCCCGTGCAGGCCTCCGGACGCCGCGTAGGAGCCGCCCCCGAACTTGCCCCCGGCGTGCAGCTTCGTGAAGACGACCTCCACGCCGGACAGGCCCGTCTTCGGCTCGATATCGACCGGGATGCCGCGTGCGCTGTCGCGCACCTCGACACTGGAATCGGCATGGAGCACGACCTCGATCGCCGCGCCATGACCGGCGAGCGCCTCGTCGACGGAGTTGTCGATGATCTCCCAGAGACAGTGCATGAGCCCGCGGGAGTCGGTCGAGCCGATGTACATCCCGGGCCGCTTGCGCACCGCCTCCAGACCTTCGAGCACGGACAGGTGCCGGGCCGAGTACTCGAGAGATGCCGCTCCGCTCGCCATGATGACCTCCCGATCCGCGCCGCTCCTCAGGGTAATGACCGCTCGGGCGGCCGGCTCCGCGACACCCGGACGTCCCGGACCCCTCGTTCTGGGCGGTGCCGACACCTTCGCGCTGAGCGAAACGGCCCGCCCCGACCGGCATCCGTCGTCGCCGTGTGGTCGAATGGAGTCCTGGCCGTGAGGCTGGACCCGTCAACAGCCTGTGCAGTGAGGGAGCCGACCATGCCGCAGATCACGACCGACGCCGTCGACGAGCTGGACGACCGCGCCCTCACCGCCCTCGACCGCTGCGACTCCTGCGGCGCTCAGGCCTACGTCCGCGTGACCCTCGCCTCCGGCGAGCTCCTGTTCTGCGCCCACCACGGCACGAAGTTCAAGGACAAGCTCGCCGGCACGGCCCTCGGCTGGCACGACGAGTCCGACCGCCTGCAGGACGCCCGCTGAGCCGGTCCGACTGATCCGCGGTGGCTCTCGGCACCGGTCGACGCCTCCGCTACCTCATCCAGCGAGCGCGAGCGCTGGATGTCCGGAACCTCCTCCGGCTCGCGGCACTGTCCCGTCGCGTCTCCCGCCGACCGACCGCCCTGGTCGTCGCGGACATGCTGTGGGCTGCCGTCCGCCACCAGGTCGCCTTCCAGGACTACGCCGACTGGGACTTCGCCATCCTGACCCGCGCGGAACGCGCGACGTGGCTGACGCATCCCATGTCGAACCATCTGGCGGTCCGGCTCAACTCGCGTGAGCACCGCGACACCTTCGCCGACAAGACCCGGTTCGATGACCGCTTCCGTGCCTACCTGGGGCGGGACTGGATCGACCTGCGGAACGTCGATGCTGCCACGCTCGCCTCCTTCGCGCGGCGCCACGGCGCGGTGATCGTCAAGGTGCCCGACTCGCTCGGTGGGGTGGGCATCGACCGGATCGATGCCGTGGACGTCACGGACTGGGACGCCCTGCACGCGCGGTTGCTCGCCGGGCGGCAGTTCCTCGTCGAGGAGCTGCTCGGGCAGCACCTGCGGATGGCGGCCCTCAACCCGTCGAGCGTCAACACGCTCCGCATCGTGACCTACCTCGACGGCGACCGGGTGCACCTGCTCGCGGCCGTCCTGAAGATGGGCAACGGCGGTCCCATCGACAACTTCAGCCACGGGGGCATGTACACGATGCTCGACGCGGACGGTGTGGCCCGGCACGCCGCGTTCGATGGCGCCGGCGACACCTTCGACGTGCATCCCGCCACCGGCACGCCCATCGTCGGCTTCGCGGTGCCGCTCTACGACCGCGTACTCGATCTCGTCGAGCGGCTGGCGCGCGAGGTGCCGGAGATGCGCTACATCGGCTGGGACATCGCGATCACCCCGGACGGTCCGGTCGTCATCGAGGGCAACTACAACACCGGGGTGTTCCAGCCCAAGCCGAGCGTCTCCGGCATCCGGATCGGCTTGCTCCCGCGCTACCGCGATGCGATCGGCTTCTCGCCGCGCTGATCACACGGGGCGAATGATGCCGAGCGGGGTCGATTCGTGCTTCTGCCCGAGCGGGTTGTCGCGCAGGATCCGCACCGCCAACCGCTCCTCCCCCGCGCTGAGCGTGGAACCCAGGATGTTGCCGCCGAAATCGTTGATGTCCACCACCAGCACCTCCGGGATCCCCTCGAGCAGCGCCTTCAGGCGAGCCGCCACCTCCCGTGGACGCTCGGGCACGAGCACGACGTGCGAGTTGTACGGCGGGATGGTGTGGGCGGTGGGACCGTCGATGCCGCGCGCCGCAGGTCCCGCGATGCGGTAGAAGTCGCCCTTCCGGCCGAGCCGCTTCGTCACGGCGGCCACCGCCGCGGCGAGGAGGATGCGCGGCGTGCCGCACTCACGCAGCGCGAACTCCATCGTCTCGGGAATGCCGAGGCCGATGCCGTGCGAGGTCTTCGTCACGTACCGGGACAGGGTGTGCGCGAGCGGACGGGCGGTGATCTCAGCCATCGGGTAGGAGCGGCCCTGGGAGATGGCCACGATCTTCTCCGTCACGAACAGCCAGTCGCCGGGGCGGTACGCGCCCGCCGTGTACTCGCGGACGAACGCGTCGAGATCGTCGCCGGGCATCACGACGCGGGTCTTGAGGGGAATGCGCGCGTAGCGCCGCCCGTCGACCACGACCTCGAGAGCCTTCCCCTCGTTGGCGGGGGACGGAACCGGTGCCACAGGTCTACTCGAGGTAGTCGCGCAGCGACTGCGACCGCGACGGGTGGCGCAGCTTCGCCATCGTCTTGGACTCGATCTGGCGGATGCGCTCGCGTGTCACACCGAAGGTGTCACCGATCTGGTCCAGGGTCTTCGGCATCCCGTCGCCGAGGCCGAACCGCATCCGGATCACACCGGCCTCCCGCTCCGAAAGCGAGTCGAGAAGGCTCTCCAGCTGCTTCTGCAGCATGGTGAATCCGACCGCGTCCGCCGGGACGACCGCCTCGGTGTCCTCGATCAGGTCGCCGAACTCACTGTCGCCGTCCTCGCCGAGCGGGGTGTGGAGGGAGATCGGCTCCCTGCCGTACTTTTGAACCTCGACGACCTTCTCGGGCGTCATGTCCAACTCGCGGCTGAGCTCCTCCGGGGTCGGCTCACGACCGAGGTCCTGCAGCATCTGTCGCTGGACGCGGGCGAGCTTGTTGATGACCTCGACCATGTGCACCGGGATGCGGATCGTGCGGGCCTGGTCGGCCATCGCCCGCGTGATCGCCTGGCGGATCCACCAGGTGGCATAGGTGGAGAACTTGAAGCCCTTGGTGTAGTCGAACTTCTCGACCGCGCGGATGAGGCCGAGGTTGCCCTCCTGGATGAGGTCGAGGAACTGCATCCCGCGACCCGTGTACCGCTTGGCGAGCGAGACGACGAGGCGGAGGTTCGCACCCAGCAGGTGGCTCTTGGCGCGTTGGCCGTCGCGGGCGACCCAGGTGAGCTCGCGACCGAGCTGGCTGCGGTGCTCCTCCTTGCTGAGATGCGAGAGCTTCTCCTCGGCGAATAGACCCGCCTCGATGCGCATCGCGAGCTCGACCTCTTCCGCCGCGTTCAGCAACGCGACCTTACCGATCTGCTTGAGGTAGTCCTTCACGGGGTCGGCCGTCGCGCCGGTGATCGCCGCCGAGTAGACGGGGATCTCATCCTCGTCGTCCGTCATGGTGAGGCGGATCGCGCCGGTCGGCAACGGCTCGTCGGAAGCGGACGGCTTGGCGTCCTCGTCCTCCGCATCGTCGCTGTCTCCCGCCGGAGACTCGTCGGTCGCCGCGGTCGCGCCGACGGGGGTCTCGGCCGTCTCGCTCTCCGCGGCCTCGTCGGACTCCCCCTCGGGACCGTCGACCCCGGGCTCCGCCGGCTCGGCATCGGTCTCGACCGCGCCAGCCTCGATCGGGTCGGTGTCGGTGTCGGCGGGGTTCGTCTTGACGGCGGACCGGACGGACGCCGTGGCGGCGGTCTTCGGAGCGGACGCCGGAGCCTTCTTCGCCGGGGCCTTCTTGGCCGCGGACGGAGTCCTGGTGCGGGTGGCGGTCGCGGGAGCGGTGGAGACGGACTCGGCGTCGATCGTCGGGTCGGCCTCGGTCGTCGTGCTGCGCGTGGGCATTCGTGTTCCCTTCCAGGCGAAGCGGGCAGTACTAAGACCCTTGTCAAGTCCTCCGCGTTCTCCGGCACGCCGGACGGTGGTCGAGACAGGGTCTGTCAGATGATTGTCGCACACTCGCCGAGTGGCTCCGTTCCCGCGGGAGCGACGAGCGGTCGGCGTGCGACCCCGACTACAACCGTGTGGACCGCCGAGCTATTCCGCCGCGACCGGATCGGTCCCGTCAGCAGAGAGCCTCAGCCAGCATCGGTCCCGTCAGCAGAAGCACTCAGCGGTCGTCGTCGTGACGCCGTGAGGCGAGGAACCTCTCCAGCTCGGCGGCGATCGCGTCGGCGCTCGGCACGTCGCCGTTCTCGCCGGTGAGCGGAGAAGGGAGGGGGTTGTCCTCCATGTAGGTGTCGTGACGCGACTCGAGCGTCTGCACGAGCCGTTCGAGCTCGGCATTCGAGCCGACCTGCTCCTCGACCTTGGAGAGGAACTCGCGGTTCTCCTCACGGAGTCGGTCGGTCGGGAAGATTAGTCCGGTCGCAGCGCTGATCGACTCCAGCGCGGTGATCGCCACCGCCGGGTACTCGGTGTCCGCGAGGTAGTGCGGCACGAGGAGGACGAATCCCGCGATGGGCAGGTCGCTGACCTGGAGGCGGTACTCGACGAGGTGGAGCGCGTTGCCCGGAGCCTGGGTGCTCGGTCGCCAGACCGACATGCTCTCGACGAGCTCGCTGCGATTCCCGCTGACCGTGACGCCGATAGGGCGGGTGTGCGGCACCGGCATCGGGATGGACTGCACCCAGGTCGCGGTCGCGACGCCGAAGCGCTCGATGAGTTGCAGGACCGCGGCAGTGAACGACTCCCACCGGAAGTCCGGCTCGAAGCCCGCCAGCAGGAGGAACGGCTGATGCAGCTCATCCCGCATGAGATGCAGAGCCAGACGCGCGGGGCGGTAGTCGGCGATGTGGTCCTGTTCGAACAGGATCACGGGCCGCCGGGCACGGTAGTCGAGAAGGATGTCGGCGTCGAAGGTCGCGATCTCGACATGGTCGAGCGTGTCGAGCATGTACTGAGTGACCTGGCTGACTGCGCCGCCCGCATCCGCAAATCCGGTCAGCCCGGCCACGATCGGCAGACCCCGCGGAACCTCGATGCCCTCGAGATGGAGCTCGAACAGCTCGGCGGGATCCTGCATGCTCCCTAGTCTAGGTGTGGCCCCCCGGCCGCGCCCGGACGCGGCGGACGCCTCCGATGCGCTCCGAGCGAACAGCATCCGCCTGGCTAGCATGTCCCGCGTGACCGTCCCCGCACTCGCGCTTTCCACCGATCCCGCGACCCGGAGCGAGGCGGACGTTCTCGTCGTCGCGATGATCAAGACCGATGAGGGTCCCCGCCTCGCGACCGACGCCGACGAGCTGCTGAAGGTCGAGGAGTGGCTGGCCGCGCTGGGCGCGACCGGCGCCGCCGACGAGCTGATCCGGGTCGCCTCCCCCGCGGATGGCATGCCGCCCCTCGCCCTGGTCGGGCTGGGTGGTCCCGTGGCCACTCCGGAAGCGATCCGGGCAGCGGCGGGCTCCGCCGCTCGTCAACTCGCCGGCCTCGCGACGGTGGCCATCGCCGTGCCGGACCCCGCCGATCCGGAACAGACCGCCGCCGCCCTGGAGGGTGCCGCCGTCGGCGCCTACGCCTTCACGGCCTATCGGACACTCGACCGCCCGGGCCCGCCGAGTGCGGTGGTGGTCCACGGGAGCGCGGAGGAGGGGGCGCTGCGCCACGCGGAAGCACTCGCACTGGCCGTGCATACCGTGCGCGACCTCGTCAACGCCCCGGCACTCGACCTCTACCCGGAGACCTTCGCGCAACGGGTCCGAGAGCTCGCCGACGGTCTGCCCGTCGAGGTGGAGGTGCTCGACGACGAGCAGTTGCGCACGGGCGGGTACGGCGGCATCGTCGGCGTCGGCCAGGGATCCGTCCGCGGTCCGCGCCTCGTCACCGTGCGCTACCAGCCGGAAGGCGCTGAGCGGCACGTCTCGCTCGTCGGCAAGGGCATCACCTTCGACTCCGGGGGCCTCTCCCTGAAGCCGGCTCCCGCGATGGTGGGGATGAAGTACGACATGACCGGCGCCGCCACGGTGCTCGCAGTGGTCCTCGCCGCCGCCCGACTCGCCCTGCCGACCCGCGTCACCGCTCGGCTGTGCCTGGCCGAGAACCTGCCCTCCGGCTCCGCGATCCGCCCGAACGACGTGCTCCGGATGCGCAGCGGAGCGACCGTCGAAGTGCTCAATACGGATGCCGAGGGGCGGCTGGTGCTCGCCGACGGCCTGGCGGACGCGAGTGCCGAGCATCCGGACGCCCTCATCGACGTCGCGACCCTGACCGGTGCCGCCCGGCTCGCCATGGGCGAGCGGATCGCGCCCGTCATGGGCGATGCGGAGCTGGCTCAGCGGATCGCCGCGGCGGGCGCGCGCGCCGGCGAGCTGTTCTGGCCGATGCCCCTCGCCGCCGAACTGCGGGCTGTGATCGAGAGCGACATCGCCGACATTGCGAACGCGAAGCCGGGCCACACGGCCGGCGGCATGATGGTGGCCGGGCTCTTCCTCCAGCACTTCGTCGGCACCGTCGGCGAGGGCGCCGAGAGGCGGCGGATCCCGTGGGCGCACCTCGACATCGCCGGGGTCGCGAACAACGGCGGCCGCGGTTGGGGACTGACGCCGAAAGGCGCGACCGGCGCGACGGTGCGCTCGCTGATCGGATTCGTCGAGGCTTTCGGCGACGACGCGAAGGGCTGAGCTCCGAGCTGCACGGGAGGTCGGTTGCCGAGTCCGGCCCGGCTCCGAACGCCGTAGTAGGGTCGTTGCGGCACGGAGGACCCGTGCCGGGACGGGCGCCGGATCCCCCCTTCCGCGGCGCCGACATCGATGCGCGAGGAGCCTCCGAGTGGCCGAGCAGAACTATGACCTTGTCGTCCTGGGAGCTGGCAGCGGCGGCTACGCCGCGGCGCTGCGAGCGGCCGAGCTCGGGATGTCGGTCGGGTTGATCGAGAAGAACAAGGTCGGCGGCACCTGCCTGCACGTGGGCTGCATCCCGACCAAGGCCCTGCTGCACGCGGCGGAGATCGCCAACGGCGCCCGTGAGGCGGCGCGCTTCGGGGTCAAGGCGAGCTTCGAGGGCATCGACGTCAGCGCGGTGACCGCGTATCGGGAGAGCATCGTCTCCTCCAAGTGGAAGGGTCTGCAGGGCCTGCTCAAGGCCCGCGGCGTCACGACCATCCAGGGCGAGGGGCGCCTGACCTCTCCCCGCTCCGTGCAGGTCGGCGACGACACCGTCACCGGCACGAACGTCGTGCTCGCCACGGGCTCGTACTCCCGCAGCCTCCCGGGTCTCGACATCGGGGGACGCGTCATCACCTCGGAGCAGGCGCTCCAACTCGACTTCGTGCCGAAGAAGGTCGTCGTGCTCGGCGGCGGCGTGATCGGCGTCGAGTTCGCCAGCGTCTGGAACCACTGGGGTGCCGACGTCACGATCATCGAGGCGCTTCCGCACCTCGTCCCGAACGAGGACGAGTCGGTCAGCAAGCAGTTCGAACGCGCCTACCGCAAGCGTGGCATCCGATTCAGCCTCGGCACCCGGTTCCAGTCGGTGCAGCAGCACGACGACGGGGTCGTCGTCACCCTCGAAGACGGCTCGACCGTCGACGGGGAGTTCCTGCTGGTCGCCGTGGGCCGCGGCCCCGTGACCGCGAACCTCGGCTACGAGGAGGTCGGCGTGAACATGGAACGCGGGTTCGTGCTCACCGACGAGCGGCTGCGCACCAACATCCCGGGCGTCTGGGCGGTGGGTGACATCGTCCCCGGCCTGCAGCTGGCGCACCGCGGCTTCCAGCACGGCATCTTCGTCGCAGAGGAGATCGCCGGACTGAACCCGATCGTCGTCGAGGACGTCAACATCCCCAAGGTGACCTACTCCGACCCGGAGGTCGCCTCGATCGGTTTGACCGAGGCGCGGGCCGCCGAGAAGCACGGCGCCGAGAACGTGTCGGTGTACGACTACAACCTCGCCGGCAACGGCAAGAGCCACATCCTCGAGACCTCCGGGTCTGTCAAGATCGTCCGCGTCAACGAGGGTCCCATCGTGGGCGTGCACATGATCGGGGCGCGCGTCGGCGAGCTGATCGGCGAGGCGCAGCTGGCGGTCAACTGGGAGGCGTACCCGGAGGATGTGGCACCCCTGCTGCACGCGCATCCCACACAGAACGAGGCGCTCGGCGAGGCGTTCCTGGCGATCGCGGGAAAGCCGCTCCACGCGATCTGACCGCGCCGCGACACGCCCGCCTAAACTGATCAGCACAGCCACGAAGGAGCATCACCGATGAGCGAATCCGTCAGCCTTCCCGCGCTCGGCGAGAGCGTCACCGAGGGCACGGTGACCCGCTGGCTCAAGCAGGTGGGCGATCGCGTGCAGGTCGACGAGCCGCTGCTCGAGGTCTCCACCGACAAGGTCGATACCGAGTTCCCCTCCCCCGTGGCGGGAGTGATCGAGCAGATCCTGGTGCAGGAGGACGAGACCGTCGAGGTCGGTGCTCAGCTGGTCGTGATCGGCGACGGATCCGGCGCCGGCGAGTCCGACGGCGGCACTCCCGCATCCGCCGAGGCGACGACGCAGGAGGGCGCCCCCGAGGAGTCGGCCCCTCAGCAGTACCCCTCCGAAGGATCCGGAGACCCCGAGCAGGGCAGCACCCAGCCCGCGGAGATCCCCGCCGCGGGGACCCCCAGCGCCGCACCGGCCCAGGGTGCGGACGCCGGCCCCGCGCCGCAGCCGGACCTCCAGCAGCAGCCGTTCGGCGGGCAGCCGTCGGACGCCACCACGGCGCAGGATGCGCACGACGCGCACGCGGCGGAGTCGCCCGGCCAGCTCGCCAACGAGGCGGGTGCCGGCACCGCTGCGGCCGCCGAGGCACAGTACGCCAAGACGACCGCGGAGCAGCCGGTACCTTCGGACCAGCCCGGTGAGCAGACCCAGGCTGCGCCCCAGGAACAGTCCGCGCCTCAGGAGCAGCCCGCGCCTCAAGAGCAGCCCGCACCTCAGGAGCAGCCCGCCGCACAGGAGCAGCCAGCACCCCAGGAGCAGCCCGCCGAGCAGGCACCGCCTGCCTCGGACGCACCGCACGCCGGGTATGTCACGCCCATCGTCCGCAAACTGGCGCATGAGAAGGGGATCGACCTTGCCGGCCTCACCGGCACCGGAGTGGGCGGCCGCATCCGCAAGCAGGACGTCCTCGACGCCGCCGACCGGGCGAACGCGCCCGGGGCCCCCGCCGCAGAGGCTTCTCAGGCGGCACCGGCGGCGACCGCGCGTGCGATCGAGGTGTCACCGTTGCGGGGTACGACCGCGGCGATGTCGCGTCTGCGCAAGGTCGTGGCGGAGCGGGCGGTCGTGTCGATGCAGACCACGGCCCAGCTCACCACCGTCGTCGAGGTCGATGTGACCCGCGTCGCGATGCTCCGCGACCGCGTGAAGAGCGACTTCCTCGAGAAGACCGGCACCAAGCTCTCGTTCCTCCCGTTCTTCACCCTGGCGGCCGCCGAGGCGCTGAAGACCTACCCGATCATCAACGCCACGGTCAACGGCGACAGCATCGTGTACCCGGACCACGAGAACGTCTCGATCGCCGTCGACACCGAGCGTGGACTGCTCACCCCGGTGGTGCGCAACGCGAGCGAGTCGAGCATCGCCGACCTGGCGCGCGAGATCGCCGACCTCGCCGCGCGGACGCGGGAGAACAAGCTGAAGCCGGATGAGCTCTCCGGCGGCACGTTCACCGTGACGAACACCGGGTCGCGGGGAGCGCTGTTCGACACGCCACTGGTGTTCCTGCCCCAGGTCGCCATCCTGGGCACCGGCATCGTCGCGAAGAAGCCGCTCGTGGTGACTCAGGATGGCGTCGATGCGATCGCCATCCGCTCGACCGTGTATCTCGCCCTCTCCTACGACCACCGGATCGTCGACGGCGCGGATGCGGCTCGCTTCCTCACGGCCGTGAAGACGCGCCTGGAGGCGGCGGACTTCGAGGGGCAGCTCGGCCTCTGAGGACCGCCCGCCGCGTGGCGACCGCCGCGGTCATCCGACGGCCGCGGTCGGCAGGTCCCGCAGGCGCCAGCCGCCGTCCGCTCGCCGTATCAGGGCGATCCGGACCGGCGGGTCGCCGGTCTCGATGATCGTGACCCCGCCGAGGAGCTGCACCGTGCGGGCTCCGGCGGCGGAGAGCACCGGCGCTGAGCCCGCCGCGATCGCCGCGGTGTCGACGACCGCCGCGGGCGATCCCGGCTCGTCGACGGCGATCAGGCATCGCGGGTCCTGATCGCGCAGGCAGCGATCACGAGTCCGCAGCAGCACCGGCAGCGCGACGAGCGGATCCGGGTCGCGCACCCTCGATCCGGCCGAGTCCGTCGCGCTCGGAGAGGATCCGCGCGCGGGGTCACCGCTGCCGGCGCCACCCGGTGCGGCGGGCGCCTCGGTCGGCGTG
>JACRGJ010000029.1 GCA_016212425.1 Micrococcales bacterium
AAACCCTCGCGGCGACCTTCGAGGGCATCGACAGCGTCGGCGGGTACTCGTGCCGTCAGAACACGGGCAACACGTCGCAGCTGTCGGTCCACGGTACGGGTCGCGCGCTGGACCTCATGATCTCCACCGACGGCGGCGCCGCCGACAACGACCTCGGAGATCCCATCGCCAACTGGCTCGTGGAGAACGCCGAGCTCGTCGGTGTGCAGTTCGTCATCTGGGATCGCTCGGACTGGGGCGCTTACCGCGATCCACCGAAGCTCGACGACTACGACGGGCCGAATCCGCACGTCGATCACATCCACATGGAGCTCAGCACCGACGGCGCCGAGATGCGCACGCCTTGGTTCGCCGACCCCGACGGCGACGGCGTGACGAGCGGCCTCGACGTGTGCCCCGATGACCCGGACGCGGGTCAACAGGACGTCGACGCCGACGGTGTGGGCGACGCCTGCCAGGATCGCGACGGTGACGGCGTCCTCGACGTCGTCGACCTGTGCCCGGAGGTGGCCGACGCCGACCAGTCGGACGTGGACGCGGACGGCATCGGCGACGCCTGCGACACGCGCGACGATCGACCGGTCGACGACCCAGGCGACGACGACCCACCGGGGGACGACGGCGCCCCGGACCTCGACGAGGCCCCCGATCCGGATCCGACCGACGACTCGCCGGACGCAGATCCAGGCTTCGGCGTCGACGCCCGGCACGACGGCGGCTCGGGCCTGTCCGCCGCCGGCTGCGCGGTGACCGCGTCCCGCCCGTCCAGCGCGTCGTCGGCGACGCTCTGCCTCGCTGCGCTCGCGCTCCTCCGCCGGCGCCGGTCGCGCGGTTAGCTGGCGATCTCGTCGCCGTCGGTGTCCCCTACCGCGAGCCGTGTGATCGGAGTATCGAGGGGCAGCAGGGCGGGAGGCTTCACGAGGTCCTGGGCTTGGTGGGGTCTACTCGCTGTTTCGTGTGGTGGCGCGGGGGGCGCACAGCGTGCCGCGGGCGTCATCGTGGACGCAGGTGACGATGCGCAGCCGGACGCCGAGGCCGACGTCTGTTACGACAACGACCGCGACGGTGCCGGCTGGGGGGCCCGCTGCGCGCGCGATGACTGCGACGACACCGATCCGGCGACGCTGCGATGGCAGAGTCGACGACGGTGTCCTGTCCGCGTGTGGGGGGTGCGACACGTGTCTGTGCGTCGGCGTCGGCGGCGAGCAGCCGTTCCACCCGACCCCCGGCGGTCCGATCGTGTCCAATGAGGACGGCTCGATCGGCCTCGACCCCATGTGGCGAGGGCCGCCGGTCCTGTGGGTCGCGAACACCGGTCAGGGTACGGTCTCCAAGCTCGACCCTCGCGACCGTCACGAGATGGCGCGCTGTCGGACGTGGTCCGATCCGGCCGCCGCGCCCTCGACGACGATCGTCGACTTGGACGGTGACGCGGTCGTCGTGAACCGCGTCGCCGGAGCAGTGGGTCCAAGTGCAGGCCGTCCTTCGCAGCGCGGATCTCGCGAACGGCCCGACCCTTCGCACCGTGTGCATCGAGGTCGGCAATTGCTGGATCG
This sequence comes from Micrococcales bacterium, assembly GCA_016212425.1. Taxonomy (GTDB): domain Bacteria; phylum Actinomycetota; class Actinomycetes; order Actinomycetales; family Microbacteriaceae; genus Schumannella. Next base: position 1,557 of record JACRGJ010000029.1, read on the forward strand.
AGTGATGCGATGGCGCCGGAGGACCCGCCCGCCGTCGTCCGGTGAGGGCTTGTTGACCAACTGAGTTGGTCGTGTCACCGTGGACGGCGATGACGCGCGTGAACGTGGCCGAAGCGAAGACGAAGCTCTCCCAGCTCATCGACGCCGCCTTGCAGGGGGAGGAGGTCGTCATCGCACGGAGAAACAAGCCCCTGGTCAAGCTCACGGTCGTCCACGCGGGAGGGAAGGTGGGCAGGTTCGGGATGTTCAAGGGGCGCATCCGCACGTCGCCCGACTTCGACGCGCCGCTCGCGGACTTCGAGCCCTACATGCCCCCCGTCAAGCGCAGGCGCAGGCCGTGAGGTTGCTCCTCGACACGCACGCCTTCCTCTGGTTCCTGGCCGGTGACCGACGGCTGAGCGGCACGGCGCGGCGCCGGATCGAGGATTCGCGGCACGAGCGGTTCCTGAGCATGGCCAGCGTCTGGGAGATGGCGATCAAGTCCAGCCTCAGGAAGCTGGACATCGACGACCCGCTGGCGGCCGTGGTCGACCAGGGGACCCGCGAGAGCGGGATCGCTCTGCTGCGAATCTCGAAGGAGCACGCGCTCGGCGTCGCCGATCTGCCCTGGCATCACCGCGACCCCTTCGATCGCCTGCTCGCTGCGCAGGCGATCGCCGAGGAGATGAGCATCGTGAGCGTCGATCCTGCCTTCGACGCATATGGCGTTGCTCGCGTCTGGTAGCCCTCACCCCAACCCCCGATCGGACACTTCGCTCAGCGGATCTCGAGGCGGGTGGCCTCGTAGCAGCCCTGGAACGAGGTCGTGGACAGGCCGCTGATGTCCTCCGCCACGGACGTGTCCGTCCGCCGGATCGCACCCCCGTGGTCAGCTTGACGATCCCACCAATCCTACGCGGTGACCGACGAGCGAGTCTTCGGGCCTTGACCGGCCGAGGTCGCTGCTTATGTTGCGCGCCGAACCGAACACCAACGGACGACAAAGGAGGACGCACATGCGTAGCCGATGGAGCGACTGGAGTGACTGGTCGGACTTCGAGCAACCGTTTGCCCTTCTCGACGAGCTGCGCCGGCGGATGGACCGGGTGTGGAGCGAGTACGAGGTGGGCCGAGAAGAGGTCCCGCGGGCCCGGTACGCCTCGGGCCTCGAGGACGAGGGGCGGAGCCTGAAGCTGACCGCTGTTCTGCCGGGGCTCTCCGAGAAGGACATCAAGCTGACGGCCAACCAGGACGGGCTGACGGTCGAGGCCGAGCGCAAGACCGAGGTGCCGGAGGGCTACAGCGTCCACCGGCGCGAGCGTCCGAGCCTGCGGTTCGCGCGCAGCTGGACGCTGCCGTGCCCCGTGGACGTCGAGAAGATCACGGCGAAGATGACCAACGGGATCCTGACGGTCGAGTTGCCGAAGGTCCCGGAGGCGCAGCCCCGCCAGATCTCCGTGCGGGCAGGCTGAGGCAAGGAGGGCGACGACATGAGCACGAGCACGAGCACGAGCCAGAACATCGCGACGCGTTCCCCCGAGACGCTCGCCGAGCAGACCGAGGAGAAGCGATACGTCGCGCCGCCGGTCGACATCTTCGAGAACGCCCAGGAGCTCCTGCTCCGGGCCGATGTGCCGGGCGCGGCCAAGGAAGACGTGTCCCTGCACTTCGAGAAGGATCGGCTGACCCTGACCGCGACGACCCCGACCATCGCGTACCGGCGCGAGTTCATGGTCGCCCCGGGCATCGACATCGAGCGCACCGAGGCGAAGGTTCAGCGCGGTGTCCTCGAGGTCCACCTGCCCAAGGGCAAGGCAATGCAGACCAGGCAAATCAAGGTCCTGGGCGAGTAGCAGCCACAGCAAACAGGCAACGGGAAACGGGCAACGGGCAACCGCGGACGACGATCGCGTCGCCGCAGGTGTCCGCTGCCCGTTCTTCTTCCTCCCCGGTGGGCCGCCGCGACCACCGCGACCTCAATCGGGGTCGGCCGGCTCGTGACTGCGCTGCGGCGACCTCGACCCGACGCGACGCGCGCGCGGCCCACGGCGGGGTGCACCCAGAGCCCGTCGTCCCCGAAGGCGCAACCGTCGTCGTCCCGCATCCCGCCCGAGCGTACCGCGGCGCCGGCACTCCCACTGCGATGACCGCGCGAACCAGACGCTCGCGTGGTACGTCTGGTTCGCCATGCCGCCGCGCTCGCTCGCCCTGTTGCTCTGCGCCCTCGCGGCGGCCTGCTCCTCGGGCCCCGCAGGACGGCCGGTGTCACCGGCGGCGCCGACCACGGCCCCGCCGGTGCCCTCGGGCGGCCGACCTGTCGTCTCTGCTCGCAGCGGCCCGGGCGGCGAGGCGCGGGCGGCGGGCTCCTCGATCGAGCGCGCTCGCGAGGCAGCGAGGGTCTTCTGTCGTCGCTACGGGTTCTCCCCGGGGCAGCTTCTCGAGATCGACGGACCGCCCCTTCTCGGCCCCCTTTCGATGCAGCGCGAGGGGCGGTGGGTGACGGTCTTCCGGTGGCTCGGCAACGGCCGTGGCGCTCCGATCGTGCAGGTCGAAATCGCCGAGCGCGACGGCTCCGTGGTCGTCTACGGCGGGTACGCCCACCGCGAGCTCGGTCCCCTGGATGCGACGGAGGCCCGCCCGATCATGACGGCACAGATGCGAGGCGCCGCCCCGGCTTGCGCGTTCGTCTCGCTCGGCTTCGACCGCCGTGCGCTCCCCACGAACACGTCGGCCGAGGGCTTCGGCAACTGGATTCACGGCGAGGCCGACGCGATCCGGCGGGCCGCGCCGGCGGCCGCTCCCCCCCGCGTGTTCGTCGAGACCAGCTCTGGCAGCGTCCACGCGCTGTTCGACGGGGCGACCGACGAGGAGGTGCTCCCGCGGTGCGAGCAGACCGTGGCGGCGTACCTCCCGGCGGCGCCGCAGCTGCCCCTCATCGGCTTCGGTTCCGCGGTGCACGTGACGACTCCCTGCCGGCCCTGTCAGTGACACAGGCGCCCGCCGAGGGTCATTCCGCGAAGACGTACAACATGTCTTCCTCGATCCCGGCCAGCGCCGCGACGTCGAGCGACCGCAGGGCGACCGGCTCGCGGCGGGCGATCTCGATCCGCTCTGTCTCGAGGCCGCCGTGGTACCAGTGGAGGAGCAGGCCGACGGGGCCGGCGGTGCGGGCGAGGGCGGCGAGCGCGTCGCGCCAGGTCTCGAGGTAGGCGGCGTTGGCGGCGTCGTGGTCTTTGCGGACCCGCTCGTCGCGTTCGCGCGTACGCGCTTGCTGGACCAGCCAGCGCTCGATCTTCGCGCTGCCCCAGCCCTTCTTGCGGAGCGCCTCCTTCATGCGCGCCACGTGGGCTCCGTCCTGGGCGACGGCCCCGCGTCCGCGGCGAGCGGAGCCGAGCGGCGTTCCGCAATCGCACCAAGCCTTGGTCGCGCGCGAGTACGCGTCGCCGGGGGCGAGCTGCGCCTGCACGAAGGGGTTGTCGAGCGCGCTGAACGCGAGGCCGTGCTCGCGCAGGATCGGCGCGAGGACCGTGCGCGCCGCGGCGCGCGGCAGCGTTCCCGTGATGAAGTGGCACACCGCGGTCGAGTCTACCGGCTCATCCGGCATCAGGGTGGCTCGGGTAGAGGGATAATCCGCGGCAGCGGAAGAGCACCGCGGTGCGGAAGTTCACGAAGCTGCGGTAGCCAGCAGAGTCCCCCTGGGGCTCGGGCTCGGGCTGGGACCTCGAGGCCTCGGGGTCACCGAGGGGGTCGACGACCTCGTCGGCCGACCAGCAGCAACACGAAGCTCGCGGAGTACCCAGCGGTCAGAGCGACCGCACCACCGAAGATCTGGTCGTACTCGGTCTGGCCTGCATGCGCATACGCCACGAACGCGGCGAACAGGCCGAGCAGGGCGGCCGCCCAGGGTGCCAGGCGAATTGCGCGGTCGCTCCCCCGCAGCATCCGTACGGCGAGGAACACCTGAAATAGGCACATCGCGAGCGCGACCAGCCACAGAACCAGGTTCATTCCGCCCATGAAGGTCAGGACGGTCGCCAGCAGGAGGTTCAGCAGACCTTTCGGCGTGGGGCTGCTCTCGGAGAAGAGCCCGGCTGCGGGCGCGACCCGGAACGCGGCCTCCACGGCGCGCTCGATGGAGGCCACGCCGCCCAGGCCCCCGACCACGCCAGCGCTCGGGCGCTCCCGCCTGCGGCCGTGGATCGTGTTGCGGTGGCCTGGTACCTTCCGCCGGCATGGCACCGGTTCTCTCCGTCGTCGTCGCGGTCTTGGTGTTCGTCGGGATCGCTCTCTTCCTCTCGCGGCGGGGGCTGCATCGATCGCTAGAGACCATGCCTCTCGTCGCAGGCGAGCGGACGCTCGCGGAGGTCCGCGACCTGACGCTCGTGTTCTACAAGGGCGGCGGCATGCCTTCCCAGGTGACGTACGCCGGCTGCATCGTTCGGGTCACGACATCGCGGTTACTCGTTGCGCAGCAGGTCGGCACGACCGGCCAGAACCGGGTCTTGTCCGTCGTGCTCCCGCCGGCCGGCGAGGCCGCGATGCGTTCGGTCGACGCGCAGGCGATCGACCGAGCCCTGAAGTCGTTCTCGATCGGCCGCGTCGTCGCAGGGGGGTCGACGCCTGACGGAGGCATCGCAGTGTCGATGGAGTACCTCGGCCCTGCGGTCGCACCGCCGAACCCGCCGCGGTGGGAGTTCCCGCCCGCCAGCGCGTCGGACCTCGCCCCCGCTCTGCGCGAAGCGGGTCTCGCGACCTGAGCAAGAGTACGGCCGGTGAGGCTCAGGTCGGAGTGATTCGGAAGCGTGCCGTGCTGAGGCTCTGGCCGTCCAGCGTCACCTCCACACGGTAGGTCCCGGCGGGCCATCCGGTCGTGGGCGCGTTGAACGAGAAGTGGATGCTGTAGTCCGTCGCGTTCGGCGCCGCGGGCGCGACCGCCAGATCCGTGGAGGCCACGACGCTGTTCGGTGGGGCGGCGCTGCCGACGTCCTCGACGGTCCACACGATGCGGATGGGTGCGCCGGCCCTGGGCACCCAGGGCAGCGAACAGGACCCGTGGATCGCCGGGATGCTCGCCGGGACCGACGCGCTCGAGGTTGCGCAGGCGTCACCGGCCGGCGTCGCGCACAGATTCGACACGATCCCGCCGCGCGTGAGCTCGACTCCATCGACCGTCATCCTCGAGACGCCGGCGACGTCGTGAGGCGGGACCTGGACCTGGAACGTCGTGGTCATCCCCATGACACCCACGTCGAAGGCCGCTGGACCGACGCTGGCGATGGGCGCGGTGACGGACCGGTTCGTCCCGCCCGTCGAGCGCCGGTACTCGACCATGCCCTGCGGGCTCACCGACAGCAGCATCTCGGGCGACGCCCAGATCCCGACGAGCTGCGCCCGGAGTTGCGCCGCCTGCGCGGTCTGCATCTGCGCCGCCTGCTGGCCTACGTACGCGCGGGCCTGCTCTGCGTACGCGCGCATGCGCTGGTTGATCGGCCCGAGACCCGCCTCGCGAGCGGCTTGCTCCGGTGAGAGGCGTGCGTACTCCGCCTGGAACGCGGCCTTCGCCTGCACGATCTCGACGCGCTTTGCCGGGTCACTCTGCACGGCGAGCCCGTCGAGCTCTTGCAGACGCTCGCGGTAGCCCGACTCCATCTGCTCCAGCCCCGACGGGCAGGCCCCCAGAGCGACGAGGCAACACGCCAAACCCACGACTCTCAGGTGTCTCATCGACGGGCACCATCGAACGAGGCCGGTGGGCGCGTCAACAGGTGCTTCGCACGTGGCTCGAGCCACCCGCCCCGCGAACCCGAGGGTGGAGTGACGGCGGTCCCCGCGTCGGATCGACGCGGTGCTGGTAGGAGATCGTCGCGAGCCTGCCGCAGCACGTCAGGGTGACTGCTCCGCCAGGCGGCGCTTCCGCGAAGGACGGCGGGCCGGCCGCGCCCATCGGCCACAATGGAGAAGATGCCGACTGCTCGAGCGTCACGGTCTCGGCCTCGACGGTGAGGGTCAGCCCGGGAAGAGGAAGGTCGTGCGGGCGAGCTCGGTGATGGAGGCGCCGTCGATGCGGCCCTCGACGAGCTCGTAGCCGAGCAGGGCGAAGATCCGGCCACGGTAGAAGATCGGCCGGGCGTTGCCGTACCAGTCGACGCACGAGACGATGCAGGCGTCGTCGCGGGCGGGGCGGCCCGAGCGCAGGGCGCCCAGCGAGCTCAGGCGGTCGTGCTGCGCGCGCAGGAACAGGACCTGCGCGGAGCCGTCGACGAGGTGCTCCCATCCACCCGAATCGCCGCGCCGGATGGGCAGACCCAGGATCCCCTCGTCGGGCGAGGACGGCTTGTAGAAGAAGCCGTGGCTGCGCGTCTCGCCCTGCGCGGCGCCGGGCTGGACGAACCGATCGACGACGTGGGGCTCGCCCGCGAGGCTCAAGGTCGAGAAGTGCAGGTCGTGCCCGTCCGAACCGACCACGACGCCGGACTTGCCCATCGGCTCGATGCGGTCGACGCCGTGCGGCAACGACACGATCGTCGTCTGCCCGCCGCGGACGGGGTGCACGAACACGCGCCGGTCCGCGCCCTCCGCCGGGCCCCACCAGCCGCCGCCCGTGCCGTACAGCACGTGCTCGCCGATGAACCGGTTCTGCAGCGAGTAGCCCCGGGGCGTGGGCAGCCGCGCGTACGCCTGCGCCGGGACCGTGAACTGACCCTCGTCGAACCACGGCAGCGGCATGCGAACGAGCGCGACGTCCCCGCTCGTCGCCTCCGGGCTCCACATCCAGTCGCCGCCGGCGGACCTTCGGTCTTCGGGCCCCGGCGGCGGTCGTGGGACGGTTTGTCGTGACGGGGGTCCTCGATCACGGACAGAGCGCCCGCACCCAAGGGGGGAGCAGCTGGCGAACCCCGGCAGGATCTGCGCAGTTCCTGGAACACGCACTGGGCAGTGTCGGGCGGGAAGATCGCAGACCATTCGGCTCGTGGCGCGATCCGTGACGATCTGACAGTCCGCTCAATCGAGCGGTACGAGACGCGGAGGCGGCTGGATCCTGAGCTTGACCGCGCGGAAGTGCCGCTCGTCCGTGGTGACGATGATGCGAGCGCGGTGGCGCTCGGCCTGCGCCATGACCACGGCGTCCACGAGACCGAGCTCGAGCCCGGCGTACTTGCCGAGCAGCTCGACGGCGCGGGGAAGATCCTTGGCCACGCCGGCGTCGACCACGAACAGTCCGTCTTTCAGGTCGGTCGCGAAGGTCCGCGCGACGAGATCTCCCATCCGCCGGCTGACGAGGTAGTCGATCTCGGGCAGGATGGCCCAGGGCAGGATCCACGATGGGTCCCGTTCGTAGAGCTTGCGGACCGCGGCGTGGTGGCGGTCCTGGCTGTTGACGAGCGCGATGATGCCGCCGGTGTCGGCGACGATCACCGGTCTTGCCCGAAGCCCTCGAGGAGCTCGTCGGCGCGCTCGCTGAGATTCTTGCCGCCCTTGCCGGCGCCGATGCTGCGGGGTTGCCGACGCTTGCTTCCTCCCGTGTAGGCGAGGATGGCCTCCCGGATGATCTCGGCCTGTGGGCGACCGGTGGCGTCGGACAAGCGCCGGATCCGGCCGACGACCTCGTCATCGAGGTAAACGGTCGTCTTGAGCATATGCCCTATATATGGCGTGCCAGCTAGCAGGGTCAAGCACGAGATCGAAGACGGTCCTGGGGAGTCAAGAGGTGTCGATCAATTGCCTCGCGGCGCGCTGCGCGCGCCGCGAGGGGTTGTTTTTTTTGGGGCAAGGAGCTCGCGTCGGAGCGCTTCGCGCTCCTGCGGGTTTGGGGTTTGGGGGTCAGGGGCCACCGCACGCACCTTCGGGCCTGCCGGCGCCGATACGGGCCGGAAATGGAACAGGAAGACACGAAGACAC
>JACRGJ010000021.1 GCA_016212425.1 Micrococcales bacterium
CCCGCGCCGAGCTGGAGGCGGACGTCGCCCAGACCCGGACCGATCTCGAGAACGAGGTCGTTCGAACTCGGGCCCGGCTGGCCGACGAGGTCGCCACCACACGAGCCGAGCTCGAGCGCCACGACAGCACCGTCCGTGCCGAGCTCGAGGCGCACGTCGCCACCACCCGCTCCGACCTCGACCGAGACGTCGCGGCGACCCGCGAGACGCTCGAGCGGGACGTGGCCGCGCAGCGTGCCGCGCTCGCGGCGGAGGTCGCCGAGACGACCTCCGCGCTGGAGCGGGACACTCGGGAGGCTCGGGCGGCGCTCGATCAGGAGCTCACCGAGCGCCGGGCAGCGCTCGAGGCGGAGGAGATCCGCATCCGCCGCGAGCTGGCGAAGGAGAAGAAGGACACCGAGACCTCGCTCGCCGCCGAGGTCAAGCGCACCCGTGCCGAGCTGCGGAAGGCCACCGCCACGGGTCGGGCCGACCTGGCTCGGGAGCTCCGCGAGGGCCGGGCGGCGCTGAAGGTCGAGATCGACACCGAGCGCTCGCAACTGGAGGCCGAGGTCGCGCAATCGCGCGCGACACTGGAGGCCGAGCTCGTGCATGCCCGCGCGGAACTCGAACGCGAGGTCACCGAGGTGCGCTCGGCAGCGCAGGCGGAGGCGCGCACCGAGCGGGAGAAGTACCAGGCGGAGGTCACCGGCGGACGCGCCGCCCTCGCCGCCGACTCCAAGGCGCAGCGCGAGACCCTCGATGCCGAGCTCACCGGGCGCCGCGCCGCTCTCGCCGCCGAGATCGCCGCCGGCCGTTCCGAGATCCAGCACGACCTCGCCGAGGCTCGGGCGAAACTCGAATCCGACATCGGCAAAGAGCGCGCCGACCTCGCGCGCGACACCGCCCGGAGCCGCGCGGCGCTCGAGCAGGAGACGATCCAGACCCGGGCCCGCCTCACGGCGGAGGCGGACGAGCAGCGCGAGCGGCTGAGCCGGGAGGCGGAGCAGGCGCGCGTCGACCTGGAGGTCGAGCTGACCGCGCGACGCGACGAGGCCGAGAAGGACTACGCCCTGCAGCACCGCGACGCGATGGCGGCCACGCGCTCCGTGCTCGAGGAGGCCACGAGCCAGCTCGAGGAGGTAAACGCCCGTGCCGCCGCGGCCCGGGCCGAGGCGGATGCGGCGGAGCGAGTCGCGCAGACGGACTCGAAGAGGACCCTGGCGGACGCCCGTGCGGCCGCGGCCGAGATCCTCGACAACGCCGAGAAGCGCGCCGCCGCCATCACCGCCGAGGCGGAGGTATCGGCGCGGGAGCTGATCGCCGACGCGGAGGATCGGCTCGAGAAGATCCGGGTCGAGCGGGAGGCCATCGCGGGGTACTTCGAGAACCTGCGGGGAATGCTCGGCCAGGCCGAGAAGATCGGATCCGGGGCGGCCGAGGGCCGGTAGTCTGCGGAGCCGACCCACTCGACAGCCCATCGCCTGGCAGGAGACGAGCCGCACGTGAAGATCCAGAACGCCTTCCGGCTCGGCCTCATCGGCGGGCTCGGAGTGCTGCTCGCGCTCGCCATCGGGGGCGCCGTGCAGTCGCTGGCGCCGATTCTGACCTACGTCGGCGCGGCGCTCTTCCTCGCTCTCGGCATCGACCCGGCGGTGTCCTTCCTTCAACGCCGCGCGCTGCCGCGCTGGCTGTCCATCGTGATCGTCCTCCTGGTCATCGTCGGCGTCTTCGTCGGCCTGATCTTCGCCGTGGTCCCGGTGATCTCGGACCAGGTGTCGACCCTGATCGCGCAGGCACCGGACATCGGCGCTTCGTTCCAGAAGAACGGGGCGGTGCGGGAATGGTTCGCCGAGAACGTGCCATGGCTCGACCTCGACCAGGTGTACGGCCAGGCGCAGGACTGGATCCGAAAGAACACCGACTCGATCACGAACGGAGTGATCGGAACGGCCACGAGTATCGCCACGGGCGCCTTCGGCGTCCTGATCGTGTTGATCCTGACCCTGTACTTCGTCTCGTCGCTGAGCAGCATCAAGCGCGGGCTCTACCAGCTCGTCCCGGCGAGCAAGCGCGAGCGCTTCACCGACATCGCCGAGCAGATCAGCGCGGCTGTCGGCCGCTACGTCGTGGGGCAGGTCGCGCTGGGACTGTGCAACGGCATCCTGACCTTCCTCTTCCTCAACATCCTCGGCATCCCCCTCGGGCAGATCCAGTACTCGGCCCTGCTCGCCTTCATCGCATTCCTGTTCTCGCTGCTCCCCCTTGTCGGCACGGTCACCGGCTCGGTCGTCATCACGCTGCTCGTGTGGCTGTTCAACGGCTGGCCGGCCGTGCTCGTCGTCGCCATCTACTACCTGATCTACATGCAGGTGGAGGCATACTTCCTCAGCCCGAACATCATGAACAGGGCCGTCAAGATCCCGGGTGTGCTCGTCGTGATCGCCGCGCTCGCCGGCGGCACCCTGCTCGGCATCCTAGGAGCCCTGGTGGCGATCCCCACCGCGGCGGCGATCCTGCTGATCGTGCGCGAGGTGGTCGTCCCGCGGCAGAACGCCCTGTGACGGGGACGACGGACCGCGGAGTCAGGATGCCGGTGGCCAGTACGTCGGCAACGGCAGCGCCTCCGGATTCACGCACGCGACGATCTCGCTGAGCACCCGGGCCACCTGCCGCTCCCCGACCCACAGGTGCCTGCCCTCGTCGACCGCCACCACTCGCGCCTCCGGCACCGCGGCGAACCGGGCGCGGGCCTCCGCGGGCCGGAGATAGTCATCGAGCTCGGGGACCACCGCGACGAGAGGAACGCCGCGTCCTGCCCAGCGCGCGAGCGCCTCCTGGCTGGTGCGGTGCAGCGGTGGCGACAGCAGGATCAGGCCGTCCACCGGCTGGTCCAGCCCGTGCTGCAGCGCGACCTCGGTGCCGAAGGACCAACCGACCAGCCACGGGTGCGGCAGCGCCCGCTCCCGCACCAGCGCCATCGCGGCGAGCAGGTCGAACCGCTCGGCGATCCCCTCCCCGAACGACCCCCCGGAGGTGCCGCGCGGCGAGGTGACGCCGCGGAAGTTGAAGCGCAGGGTCGCCAGCCGCGCGAGAGCGGGCAGCCGCGCCGCCGCCTTGCGGATGACGTGCGAGTCCATGAACCCGCCGTGCGTGGGCAGCGGATGCAGGAACACCAGCGTCGCCGCCGGGTCGCCCGTCGCCGGCAGGGCCAGCTCCCCCACGAGGGTGAGCCCGTCCTCCGTCGTCAGCTCGACATCCTCGCGCCGGGCGGGCAGCACCGTGGCGGCCCGGATGGACTCGCTCATGAGCGGATCCGCCAGCACGCCGAGTGCCAGTGCCGCCGCGCGGCCAGGTCGTCGGCCTCGCCCAGGATGCCGTCGGCGCGCCAGGTGACGACGTGGGCGACCCGCTCTCCGATCTCCTGCCCGCAGCCGGGGCAGACGTAGGCCTTCACCGCGGCCGCCGAGGACTGCGGCTGGATGTTCCACATCCCGTCGCGCTTGGCTTCGACGTGCCGGGCGCCGCCGAGCACCCGAGCGGGATCGAGCGGGACCGGCTCATCCTGCTCCCCCCGTCGCCGGGGACGGTTCGAGCGGGGCACCCGTCCAGTCTACGAAGAGCCGCCGCCCGGGCCGGGATCCGATCAGTACCAGCCGCTGGACTGGCTCTTGGCCCAGGCGCCGCACGGGCTGCCGTAGCGGCCGGTGACGTAGCCGAGGCCCCAGGTGATCTGGGTCGCGGGGTTCGTCTGCCAGTCGGCGCCCGCGCTCGCCATCTTGCTGCCGGGCAGGGCCTGCGGGATCCCGTAGGCGCCACTGCCCTTGTTGAAGGCGTAGACGTTCCAGCCCGACTCCTTCTTCCACAGCGCCACGAGGCAGTCGTACTGGTCCTGTCCCATGCCGCGCGCCTGCAGCATCTGGAGGGCGATCGCCTGCGCGGTGCCCGGATCGGGCGTCCCGGCTGCGGGCGCCGTGCGCCCTCCTGCCGCACCCTTCGCCGCCGCGACGGGAGCCGGAGCCGGCGGCGGCGGCTTCGTCACGCCGTACCCGTCCCGGGCGGCGACCGCGTCCGCCACGCCGGGCGCCGCGTACACCTGCGCCGCGCCGACCTGCGCCGGAGCGTCGGTCTGGGCCGCATACGCGCCCGAGTACGGGTCGACGATCGACACGAGCACGAACGCCAGGGCGATCACCGCGGCGACGACGGGCAACCGCGTCCGGGGTCGCACAGGCCGCAGGACGGCGACCTCCCCGATGGAACGGGGACGGACCGCGACCGCGCTGCTGGGATTTCCGCGACGATGTCGACTCACGATCCGACGAGTCTACCGAACAGCGAGGATCACGGCGATGGCGGCGTCGAGCAGGAAGTCCACCTGCGCCTCGCTGTACCCTCCGCGCCGAGGTCGGAACGCCGCCGTGCGCACCTCCTCCGGCGCCAGGGTCGCCCCGGTCTGCAGGAAGCCGGCGATGCGGTCGACGAACGGGTCGACGTCCCGGGGGTCGTACCCGACGGCGAACGGCCCGACCCGCCGGAAGCGGTGCCGCTCGGGTCGCACCAGCCGGTCGAGGATGTCCTGACCCGTCGTCCGCGCGTCGCGGTACCACGCCGTGTCGCCGTGCTCGGCGATCACCGAGGTGCGCTCCCGGCTGGCGAACGCGTCCTCGAGCCGCTCGAGCGCGGCATCCACGTGCGCGGCCGAGTAGCCGCCCTTGCGTAGGGTGAATGCGGTGCGGCGGATGCCGGTGGCGGTGAGCCGCACCGTGGCGTCCTCGCCCGTGTAGGCCCGACGCGCGCGGTCGAGGAACTCGTCGACCTCGTCCGGATCGTAGGCGGGCTCGCCGCGGCGGGCGTGCGGGAAGGTCGAACTCACGCGCCCATCATGCCGCAGGGCGCCGGGGACGCCGCTCAGCGCACCACGACGAGGTAGAAGGCGTAGGCGACGGCTGCGGAGGACAGGATGCTGTCGAGTCGGTCGAGGAACCCGCCGTGGCCCGGCAGCCAGCTCGAGATGTCCTTGATCCCCAGGTCGCGCTTGATCAGCGATTCGACCAGGTCGCCGCCCGTGGCGGTGATGAGGAGGGCTAGCCCCAGCGGGATCCCGAGCCAGGGCGACTGCTGGAGCATCAGCCAGCTGAGCAGCACCGCCGAGACCACGGCGAACACGGCCGCCCCCGCGAAGCCCTCCCACGTCTTCTTGGGGCTGATCCGCGGGGCCATCGGATGCCGGCCCAGCGTCACCCCCGCGGCATAGGCGCCGAGGTCGACCGCCACCACGGTGATGATCGCCGCGAGGGTCCACCACTGGCCGCCGTCCAGTCCGGTCAGCACCACGTAGAAGCCGCCGAGCAGGGTGACGTAGAGCTGCACGAATCCGCCCGCGACGAGGTCCTTGAGCACATCCCGCGCCGACGCACGTCCGCGACGGGTCACAAGCTCGCCGAGCCGCCAGAGGGTGATGACGACGACGCCGGCGATCACCGCCAGCCAGAGGCCTTCGACCCCGAGGAAGAAGGCGGCAGGCATGGCGACCACCGCGACCACGACGCTCGCGACGCGCGGCACATCCCGCCCGGCGAAGCGCAGCGCGCTCGAGAGCTCGAACACGGCGAAGCCGATGAGCACCGCCCCGAAGAGGATGAACAGCCATTTGAGGATGATGAGGCTGACCAGGAAGGCTCCGCCGAGAGCCACCCCGATCCCGATGGCGAAGACGAGGTTGCGGCCCGCGCGTGCCTCGAGCTTCGCGTTGGCCGCCTCCAGCTGCGCGCGCGTGGCGCGCATCTGGGCCTCGAGCTCGGCGACGTTGTGGCGCATCTGCGCCTCGAACTCCGCGCGGGAGCCGGGTCGCTCCCCCGGCGGCGACGGCTCTGGCATCAGACCTCGAGCAGCTCGGCTTCCTTACGCTTCAGAGCCTCGTCGACCTCGTCGACCTGGGCCTTCGTCAGCGCCTCGAGCTCCTTCTCGGCGCGGGCGACCTCGTCGTCGCCGACCTCGCTCTTCAGCGCGTCGAGGTCGTCCTTCGCCCGGCGGCGGATGTTGCGGATCGCGACCTTCGCATCCTCGCCCTTGGTGCGCACCAGCTTCACGTACTCCTTGCGACGCTCCTCGGTGAGCTCGGGCATCGTGACGCGGATGATCGTGCCGTCGTTCGAGGGGCTGGCGCCCAGATTCGGGAAGCTCACGATGGCCTTCTCGATGTCCTTGAGGGCGCTCTTGTCGTAGGGGGTGATGATGAGCGTGCGCGCCTCGGGGTTCTGCAGGCTCGCGAGCTGCTGCAGCGGCGTCGCGGTGCCGTAGTACTCCACGTGGATCTTCTCGAACAGCGCCGGGTTCGCCCGTCCGGTGCGCACCGTCGCGAAGTCGTCCTTGGCGACCTCGATCGCCTTGTGCATCTTGTCCCTGGCCTCGGCCATGACGTCGCTGATCACGGATGCTCCCTCGCTCGCCCCGGATCCGGTCCAGATCCGGCTCAACCCTAGCCGAGCGGCCGGGTCCCCCCGGCGGCACGACCCGGCGCCCTGGTGTCAGGCGAGGCCCGCGGCGCGCATCCACCAGAGCAGGCCGAGGGTCCAGAGGAGGAGAGCGGCGCCGGTCGCGAGGAGCGGCGCGGGCCAGGCCCGGCGGCGGTGCACCAGCCGGGTCGACGCGACCGCCGCGCCGGCCACCCAGCAGACCAGGGGCATCGCGACGCCGATCACGATCGGCACGAGAGCGTCGGAGCCGGTCGAGACGGCCAGCTGCACGACGGCGGCGGCCCCGGTCGCGCCGACGAGGAGCGCGCCGATCAGCGCGAGCACCAGGGTCAGGATCAGGTCGCGGCGGTCGATGGGACCGCGCCCGGTCCGGTCCGCCCCCGCGTCGAAGTCGGCCTCGAAGGGGAACTCCGACCCGGTCACGCGTGCACGAGGGTGCCGCCCGCGCGCTCCCCGCGGATGGCGGCCGTGACGTTGCCCGCCGGCTCCATGCCGAACACCAGCATCGGCATCCTGTTGTCCATGCAGAGGCTGAACGCCGTCGAGTCCACAGGCTTGAGGCCCTTCAGCAGCGCGTCCTGGTAGCTGATGTCGTCGATCTTGGTCGCGGTCGAGTCCTTCTTCGGGTCGGCGGTGTAGACCCCGTCGACTCCGTTCTTCGCCAGCAGCACCGCATTCGCCCCGATCTCCAGCGCCCGCTGCGCCGCGACGGTGTCGGTGGAGAAGTACGGCAGACCGGCGCCGGCGCCGAAGATGACGACGCGGCCCTTCTCCAGATGCCGCTCGGCCCGCAGCGGGATGTAGGGCTCCGCGACCTGCCGCATGGAGATCGCGACCTGTACGCGGACCTCGGCACCCGCCTGCTCGAGGAAATCCTGCAGGGCGAGGGCGTTCATCACCGTGCCGAGCATGCCCATGTAGTCGGCGCGGCCGCGGTCCATCCCGCGCTGGGAGAGCTCGGCGCCGCGGAAGAAATTGCCGCCCCCGACGACGACCGCGACCTCAACCGGGTCGTGCCCGTCGGCGCCCAGCGAGCCGGTCGCGATCTCGCGGGCGATCCGTCCGACGATGTCGGGATCGAGGCCGAGCTGACCACCCCCGAAGGCCTCTCCGGAGAGCTTGAGCAGGACGCGGCGTCGACGGGTGGAGTCGGACATGGCTCTCCTCGGGGTCAGGGACGGGGCCCTGGTTCAGGGTATCGCCCGCCCGCGAGCCGTCCCGGAGCCGACGCAGAGCCCGCACGGACTCCGCGTCCAGGCGGATCTCGGTGGTCGCCGCCGCTCTGCGCCGTGGCGTCGCCGCCCGGGCCCGTCGCCCCCGGACCCGGACCCGATCTCGGCATGGCGCGGGACGGAAGAGGCGGGCGTCGCGTCACCTGCCATTCCGTCCCCATCGGATGCCGAGATCGAGCACGCGCGACCGCCCATCGCGCCCTCCCGCCCATCGGCACATCCCCGGGGCAGCGCGCGGTCGCGCTCCCGCGTGGTGACTCTCCCGCGCTTCGGCGCAGCCCGGGGTGCCCGGCGGACGATGCGCCGAGGCCCCGAATCGGGAAGATCCGGGGCCTCGACGGAAGCGGTCTGCTACTCGGCGCCCACCTTGAACCGGGCGAACGCGGTGACGGTGTCACCGGCATCCGCCAGCACCTTCGCCACGCTCAGCTTGTTGTCGCGGGCGTAGTCCTGCTCGAGCAGTGCGACCTGCTTGTAATAGGCGCCGAGCCGCCCCTCGACGATCTTCGGCAGCGCGGCATCCGGCTTGCCCTCGTTGCGGCTGATCTCCTCGACGATGCGGCGCTCATTGGCGACGTCGGCCTCGGGCACCTGATCCTTCGAGAGGTAGATCGGCGCCGCGAAGGAGATGTGCTGCGCGATCGCGCGGGCGGTCTCCTTGTCGTCGCCGGTATAGGCCACGACGACGCCGATCTGCGGCGGCAGGTCCTTCGAGGTGCGGTGGAGGTACACCTCGAAGGTGTCGCCCGCGATCCGGACCAGGCGACGCAGCTCGATCTTCTCGCCGATGGTGGCGGCCTGAGCCTGGATGAGGCTGGCAACCGTGCCGTCCGCGACCGGAGTCGCGAGGGCGGCCTCGACGGACTCGGCGCCGGAGTCGGCGAGCGCCTGCACCACCTGGTCGGCCAGCGCGATGAACCGGTCGTTCTTCGCCACGAAGTCGGTCTCGCAGGCGAGCTCGATCATGGTGACCGCCGTCGCCGACTCGACGACGGCGATGAGGCCCTCGCTGGTGGAGCGGTCGGCGCGCTTCGCGTTGCCCTTCGCCCCTTTCAGGCGCAGGATCTCGACCGCCTTCTCGATGTCGCCCTCGGCTTCGACGAGGGCGTTCTTGGTGTCGACCATGCCGGTGCCGAGGCGCTCGCGCAGGGCCTTGATGTCTGCCAGGGCGACTGTCGCCATGGGGTGCTCGCTTTCTGACTCGGGGTCGTGACTCGGATGCCGGTGCGACGGAGAGCGGGAAACGCCTACTCCGCCGCGGCCTTCCCGGGGTCGACGGCGTCGGTGGTGTCGTCCGTCGTGGCGGATTCGGCGTTCTTCTGGGCGCCCGTCTTCTTCTCGGAGTCCGTCGCCTCGGCCTCGAGACGCGCTTCGGCCTCGTCCTCGCTCTCCGGGCGGTGCTCGGGCACGAGGGCCTCGTCCGGCGCGTCGGCGCCGGTCGCACCCGCGGCGAGCGCCGCATCCGCGTAGTTCTCCTCCGTGGGAGCCTCGGCCACGGGAGCCTCCTCCACGGGATCCTCGGCCACGGGCGCCTCGGGCGAGGGAGCCTCGGGCGAGGGAGCCTCCGCGGCGGGAGCCTCCGCGGCG
>JACRGJ010000026.1 GCA_016212425.1 Micrococcales bacterium
AAGATGGTGCCCTCGGCCCGGGTGCGGGGGAGAGCCCGCACCGTGACGCGCCCGCCGATCGCCTGACCGAAGGTCTCGTTGTCCAGGGGGCTGCGTCCGTCCGCCAGCTTCTGGAGGCTCTCCGCCAGCACCGTCGTGGCCGTGAGAGCACCGTAGGGGCCGCTCTGCCACTCTTCGCCCTCGAGCGGCGAGCCGAGCGGGATGGCCTTCATGCGACTCGCGGCATACGCCCACTCCGCGGCAACCCGACCGACCGACTCGTTCACCTCGCGCATCAGGGCGGCCCGAGAGGCGGCACTCGTGCGACGCCAGCGGTCCGCCGCCTTCGTCAGTTCCTGCAGCTGGGCGTCGAGCTCGGCGTGCTCGGGCAGGGGCAGCTCGACCGTCGTCGCAGCCATCTCAGCCCGCCGCCGATCCGGCCTGGGCGGAGGCCTTGGCGGCGCGCTTGAACTCGCGCACCTTCCCGAGCGATTCGCCGTCGACGATGTCGGCGACGGAGCGGTGGGAGCCCTCCTCTCCGTAGGGGGCGCACGCCTCCCGCCAGCCGGGCGGCTCGACCTCGTAGCGCTTCCCGAGCAGCGCCAGGAAGATCTTCGCCTTCTGCGCGCCGAAGCCGGGGAGCGAGGTCAGGCGACGCAGCACCTCCGGCCCATCGGGTTCGCCCCGGGTCCACAGCGCGGCGGCATCGCCATCCCAGTCCGCCAGGAGGGCCCGGGCGAGGGTCTGGGTGCGCTGCGCCATCGAGCCCGGGAAGCGGTGGACGGAGGGGGTCTGACGGAACAGCGCCTCGAGAGCCGCGGGATCGGTGTCGGCGATGGCACGGGCGCTGAACTCGCCGCCGAGACGGCTCTTCAGCTTCGCCGGCCCGGCGAAAGCGGTCTCCATCCGGATCTGCTGGTCGAGCAGCATCCCGATCAGCAGCGCGAGCGGGTCCAAGGAGAGCAGTGCGTCGGCGTCGGCGTCGCCGGTCAGGTGCAGCGTGGGAGCCATCTGCTCATGTTCCCACCCCCAGCGGCACGCGGAGGATGCGGTCGTCGCCGGGTCGGGGATCGCCGCGCCCGTCGCGGTTGTTGGTGACGAACCACAGCTCGCCGTCCGGCCCGCGCAGCACGGTGCGCAGGCGGCCGTAATCGCCGACGTAGTACTCCCGGGCGGTGCCGGGATCGTCGACCGCGATGGCGCGCAGCCGCTCTCCGCGGAGGTTCGCGACATAGATCGTGCCGCCGATCACCGCCATGCCGCTGGGGCTGGCCTGCGACGGGGGCCACTGCTGGATCGGATTCCGGTACCGCGCGTCGGTGCCGCGACCCTCGACCTCGGGCCAGCCGTAGTTGCCGCCGGGCACGATGCGGTTGAGTTCGTCCCAGGCGTTCTGGCCGAACTCGACCGCGTACATGGTGCCGTCGGCCGCCCACCCCAGCCCTTGCACGTTGCGATGCCCGAGGCTGTAGACCAGCGAGCCGGGGAACGGGTTGGACTCGGGCACGCCGCCGTCGAGGGTCATCCGCAGGATCTTGCCGGCGAGCGATCGGGGGTCCTGCGCGGCAGCCCCCGTGCCGGCGTCGCCGACGGAGGCGTACAGCATCCCGTCCGGCCCGATCGCGAGGCGGCCGCCGTTGTGGATCGTGTTGCGGGGCAACCCGTCGAGGATCGTGGTGCGTCCGCTGAGCCGGTAGGAGCCGCGCGTCCCGTCGATGCCGTAGCGCTCGATGCGGTTGCCGTCCTCGCCGGTCGAGTACACGTAGAGCCGGCGCCGGTCGTCGACGGCGAGGCCGAGCAGGCCGCCCTCTCCCCCGCTCCGGATGCCGCCGATCTTCGCGACCTCCCGGGTGCGCCGTCCGACGAGCTCCAGGATGCGGGCGGAGTCGCGCTCGCTCACCAGCGCCGTGCCGTCCACCGTCACCACCGACCAGGGCGCGACGAGGCCGCCGGTGACCTCGCGCGGACTCCCCTGCGGAAGCGGGGACGCGTCGAAGGATGCCGCAGGGGTGGGCGTCGCCGGGTTCGGCGGCGGCCCGGCGCACCCCGCCAGCCCCAGCGCGACGGCGACGGCCGCCGCGGCGACGGGCATCCGTCGTCGGCGCATGCGTTTCCTCCGGTTCCGGCTGAGATACCTGCGCTCACGCTAGGCGCGTCGGCAGGGAGGCGCCGCAGAGTCGCGACGGAGCCCGGCGCGCGACGCCCCGAGCCCCGTCGTGCTCTCACTTGCCGGTGAGCTTGTCCTTGACGTCGGACACGGTCTTCTTGGCCGTGGCGGCCGCCTGATCGCCCTTGCCCTCCGCCGTCAGCTGCTCGTTGCCGGTCGCGGTGCCGACCGCTTCCTTGGCCTTGCCGCCCAGGTTCTGCGCGGTGTTCTTGATGTCATCTCCGAGAGCCATATCTCCTCCTTTGTTCGGTGTCCCGATCGCGGGACGTCACTCGGCACGCTGGACGTGCGCGAGACCTGAGCGCCATCCGGTGGTGATCCGGACGACGAGGGGCACCTCTGCCCCGAGAGCGGTGTCGAGCGCGCGAACCGCCGAGCGGACGCGCTCGAGGAGGGCGGGGAGATCGGCGCTGCGCCGGGTCGAGATCGTGACCTCGAGGGCGGTCCTCCCCCGTAACCGGTGCGCTCCCGCGGCGACCGCCAGCACGCTCGGCACATCCGCCAGTTCGTCGCGAACCGTGTGCTCCACCGCCGCCGTCGCGACGCTCACGTCGCCGACGGTAAGGGCGGTCCGGGTGCCGCCGCGGCCCCGGCTGAGGATCCAGGTCAGCGCCAGCACGACGATCGCGAGCGCGACGCCGGACGTCACCCAGAGCGCCACCGAATCGAGGGCGAGCCGGGGTGCAGGAGGCAATACGGGGAGGCTCTCCGCCGCCCAGGGCCAGGCCAGCACCGCCGCGAGACCGAGGAAGAAGACTCCGACGAGAGCTAGGAGCATCCGGTTCAGGGTGCGGTTGCTGCGGGTCACGTGGCAACCACCCCTCGCCGGCTGACGCGGGTGCGGGTGCGGACCGCGGGCACCGGGTGGATCGCCGCGACGTAGGCCTCCGCGAGCTCTTCGATCCGGACCGGGTCCAGCGGATGCCCGGAGGTGGGGTGCACGGTGACCTCCGCCGCGCGGCGACCGAGCGCCGTGCTCACCTGGCCGGGCGCGACCCCCGTCGCGCGGGAGACGTGCCGCGAGACGGCGGCGGCGAGCACCTCGTCGTCGACGAGGATGACGCTGCGCTCGTCCTGGACGCGGTGCCGGGCGCGACGACCCGGGGTGAGCGCCGCGATCACGAGCGCGACGCCGAGCAGAAGCGCGCCGCCGGCGACGCCGAGCACCAGGGGCTCCCCCGCACTCCACGCGCGGGGGGCGTCGGCGGGCGCGACGAGCAGCGCGGGCCGCTGCACGGCGGCGAGCACGCCTTCGATCCCGACGTACACCGCGCCGAGGGCGAGCAGAGCGAGCGCGACTGACACGGCGACGGAGCGCGACCGACGCAGCTCGCGCCGCGCCAGCATCCGCTCGTATCGTCCGATGGACATCAGCTGACTCTTCCTGTGTGAACGGCGGCGTCGGTGATCCGCACCGAGACCCGGCCGACGACGACTCCCGCGATGCGCCCGCCCTTCTCGGACACGGCGTCGCGCGCGAGCTCGCCGAGCCGCACGAGCGAGGGCGAATCCGACCGACGCGCCGCCGGACCCTCCACGGTGACGCCGAGCCGTCCCGCGTCATCCGCCACCCGAGCCGAGACCGCGGTAGCGGGACTTCCGAGCTGCTCGGCAGCGACGGCGGCGAACACCCGGTGCAGCGCCCGGGTCTGAACCGAGACGCGTCCGGGGATCCGCTCGCTCATCCGACGCGGCGGCCGCGCGCGGCCGCGAGCATCGCCGGCAGGTCGAGCCGGCCGGAGACGGCGGCGCCGACCACGGCCCCGACCGCCCCGAGCACCAGCACGAGCAGGAAGCCCCAGAAACCGAAGGCCAGGGCGGCGAACGCCAGCACGACGCCCGCCCCCGCCCCGATCAGTGATCCTTTCACGCGACGCGCGACTCGTCGGGTGCCGGCTCCTCGCCGGGCACGTGCACGTCGGTGACGATGACGTTGATCTCGGCCACCTCCATGCCGACCAGGCGCGTGATCGCATCCGCGACCGAGAGCCGCACCCCATCCGCGACCGTCTGCAACGGCTGCGGGTAGTCGACGACGACGGTCACGTCGACGGCGACCTGCGTCTCCCCGACCTCCACCTTGACGCCTTGCGAGAGGTCGGTGCTGCCGATCGCGTCGCGCACCTGCCCGAAGAGGCGCGCCGCTCCCCCGCCGAGCGCGTACACGCCGGGGACCTCACGAGCGGCGATCCCGGCGATCTTCGCCACGACGGGATCGACGACGGTGGTCTTGCCCGTCGGCTCGATCGCGGTTGCGAGTGACGATGTCGGCTGTGCCATGTGCTTCTCCATTCCCAGGGGCGGATGATCCGCCACGTCCGGTACACCACGAAGACGTACCGCGGGCGGCATTCGTCACGCCCGGAACCTGTCAGCATCCTGTGAGAGGCTTCACCGGTGGGGGCTCTGGACGACGCCGCGGATGCGCTGCTCGCCCAGCGCGCCGCCGACGGCGACGAGGTCGCCTTCGCCGTGATCGTCCGCCGGCACGTGCCCTACCTGCGCGCGTTCGCGACGCAGCTGATGCGTTCCAGCTCCGACGCCGACGACGTGGTGCAGGAGGCGCTGATCACCGCCTGGGATCACCTGCCCGGTCTGCGCGAGCCGAGCACGCTGCGGAGCTGGCTGTCGACGATCGTCGCGCGCAAGGCCACCGACCGGCTCCGTTCCCGGCGGGACACCACCGATATCGACGAGCTGGAGCTGGCGTCGGAGGCCGGGGATCCCGCGGAACGGGCGGAGCTGTCCGCGCAGATGCTCTCGCTCTCGCGCGCGCTCGCCCTGTTGCCCGACGAGCTGCGGGTCGCCTGGACGCTGCGCGAGGTCTCGGGAGCCTCGTACGAGGACATCGCGGCGCGACTGGACGTGCCGGTCTCGACGGTCCGCGGCCGCCTGGCTCGCGCCCGGGCCCAGCTGCTCGAGCTGATGACGGAGTGGAGCACCCCATGACCGATGAGAAGGCGGGAACAGCGCCCGGGGTCGGCGGCTCGGGGTACTCGCTCGACGATCTCTCCGCGTACTCCGACCGCGGCCGACGACCCTCGATCGCCGCCATCGACTCGAATCCGGAATGCCAGGCTGTGCTCGACTCGATCGAGCGCCTCGGCCGCCTGAGCCGAGAGCTCGTCGACGAGAGCGCGGCGACCCTGCCGCGCCCGGACGAGTCCTGGATCCAGGCGTTGCTGGAATCGATCGCGCGGGAGGTCCGGGCGGGCGCGGATATCCCCTTCCCCTCGGGAGTCGAGGGCACCACGGTGACGATGACGGAAGGGGCGATCCGCGAGGTGGTCCGCACCGCCGGGGACACCGTGCCCGGGGTGCTGGTGAGTCGCGTGCATCTGGAGGTCGCGGAGGACGGGACCGCGCGGGTGGCGCTCTCGGTGAGCGTCGCGTATGCGCGACCGCTGCCCGCCGTCGCGGCTCAGGTGCGCGAGGCGGTGCAGGAGGCGCTCGCTCGGCAGAGCCCGATCGCGGCGCGGGAGATCGACGTGACCGTCGACGACATCCACCTCCCCACGGCGCGGATGGAGCGGCCATGACCGATGCGGATCGGCTCGGCGGGGAGGTGGATGCGCTCGTCCGCGGGGTCCCGGGGGTGGTGCGGATGTTCTCCTCCGACCCGGCCGCCCTCCGCGCCGCCCGCGGCCTGCTCCACGGCCACGCGGATGCGCGCCCGCTCAGCGCGGTCTCCGCCGGGGTCGCCGGTACCCGGATCGTCGTGAGCGTCGGCGTCTCCTCGGGTCACCCCGTGGCCGAGACCGGCGCGCGGGTCGCGCAGGCGATCCGCATCCTGGCGGGCGAGGACTCGCAGGTGACGGTGCGGGTGAGCCGGGTGATCGACGCCGGATGACGGGACGGTGTCTCAGCCGGTGACCGTGAACGAGGCGGCCAGCGGGGCGGTCGAGTCCCCGCCGATGCCCACCTCGAACTCGGCGGCGTCGAGGACCCGCGCACGCGCCGCCGCGTTCCAGTACCGCCGGGCATCCGGTCCGACCTCGAATTCGACGCGGCGCTCCTCCCCCGCGCGCAGCAGGATCCGGCGGAAGCCCTTCAGTTCCCGCACCGGCCGGGATGCGCTGCCCGAGCGCTGGTGCAGGTACAGCTGCACCACCTCGTCCGCGTCGCGGTCTCCGTCGTTGCGGACCGTGACCGAGACGGTGACCGCGCCGTCGACGGGCACCGCCGCGGGCTCGACCCGCAGACCGGAGTAGGCGAACCGGGTGTAGGAGAGCCCGTGTCCGAAGGGGAAGAGCGGGGTGCTCTGCTCGTCCCAGTACCGGCGGCCCTGATTCTCGGGCTCGTGGGAGGGGAGGTGCGCGTACGTCATCGGCACCTGGCCGACGGTGCGGGGCCAGGTGAAGGGCAGTTTCCCGCCGGGCACGGCGTCGCCGAACAGCAGCTCCGCGACGGCGGCGCCGCCCTGGCTGCCCGGGTACCAGACGTCCAGGATCGCCGGAACGTGCTCGGCCGCCCAGCGCAGATCGAGGGGGCGCCCGTTCAGCACGACGGCGACGGTGGGCGTTCCGGTGGCGACGACCGCCTGCAACAGCTCGAGCTGGCGGCCGGGGAGGTCGAGTGAGGAGCGGGATGCCGCCTCGCCGATCATGTTCTGCCACTCGCCGATCACGACGACCGCGACGTCGGCATCCGCCGCCACCTGCACGGCCCGCTCGAACTCGGCGCCGGCGTCGAAGCCGTCCGAGTCGACGGGCGCGTTGCCGCCGAACATGTCGAACATCGACGGGAAGGTGCGCTGGCCCACGGGGACGCCGCGGGCGTACTCGACCCGGGCCCGCTCGCCGACCCGGGAGCGGATGCCGCCCAGCACGGTGACGGTCTCGTCGAGGTCGAAGGCGAAGACCCAGGGGCCCAGGGTGTCGCGGACGGAGTCGGCGAGCGGGCCGAGGACGGCGATCGAGGAGAGGGCATCGGCGTCGAGCGGGAGCAGGTCGCCCTCGTTGCGCAGCAGCACCGCGGATCGTCGTGCGGCAGCGCGCGCGGCGTCGCGGTGCGCGGGGTCGGCGAGCACGGCGCGGGCGCGCTCCTCATCGACGTAGGGGTCGCCGTCGAGCAGCCCGAGGCGCGCCTTCGCCTCCAGCACCCGCCGCACTGCGGCATCCAGGTCCGCCTCCCGGATGGCACCGGAGGCGGGTGCCGCGGGTAGGTGCGCGAAGGCGGGGTCGGCGATCGCCATCTCCATGTCCAGACCCGCACCCAGCGCGCGCGCCGCGGCGTCCGGGAGGTCGACGGCGGCGCCGTGGGTCACGAGATTCCGGGTCGCGTTCGCGTCGCTGACCACGAACCCGTCGAACCCCAGCTCGCCGCGGAGCACCTCGGTCAACAGCCACCGGTTCCCGGTGGCGGGGATGCCGTTCAGGGCCATGTACGCCGTCATCACGTTCCCGGCGCCCGCCTCGATGGCTGCGCGGAACGGCGGCACGACGACGTTCCAGAAGTCGGCATCCCCGAGCGACACCTCGTCGTAGTCCCGCCCGCCGAGGGCGTAGCCGTACCCGGCAAAGTGCTTCGGCCCGGCGAGGATGCGCTCCGCCGCTCCCGGCGCGGTGCCGCTGGTGTGCTCGCGTGCGCCTTGGAACCCGCGCACCTGCGCCGCGGCGACGACGGCCCCCAGGTGCGGATCCTCCCCCGCCCCCTCGACGATCCGGCCCCACCGCGGATCGCGGGCGATGTCGACCATCGGCGCGAAGGTCCAGTGGATGCCGACCGCGCGCGCCTCCCGCGCCGCGACAGCCTGCCCGGCCTCGATCGTCTCGGGGTCCCAGGAGGCGGCCATCGCGATCGGCACCGGGAAGATCGTGCGGAACCCGTGGATCACGTCGAACCCGAACAGCGCGGGGATGCCGTGCCGGTTGCCCGCGACGGTGAGCCGCTGCAGCCGGTTGATCTCAACGGGATCGGTGACGAACAGGAGCGACCCGACCGCACCGCGCGCGAGGGCCGCCTCCACCGCCCGAGGCTGCGCGGCGGCATCGAGCCCGAGCGCCGGGTCGGTCTCCGCCCCCTCCGGGAGAGCGAAGGAGAAGTACTGGGTCAGCTGGCCGGCCTTCTCCTCGGGGGTCATGTCCGCCAGGAGCGCGTCGATCCGCTCCCGTGCGGCGCGCTCGGTGCTGCCGGTGCTGTTCAGGCTCTCGGTGCTGTCGTTCACTTCGACTCCCTCGTCCGCTCCAGTCTCGCGCGTCTCGGCTCGTCCTTCTGCTGCCGGCCGATCCGCCGTGAGCGGCGCGTGCTCGACGGGGTGCTCGATCAGAGAGCTAGCAGTTCTGCTGAGAGCAGATGCGGAACCAAGATCGTGCTTTCACTCGAAGCCGCCGCGCACCGCCCGAGCGAGCCGGACGAGTTCGCGGTCGACGATGTCGCGAATGAGGTCGGATTCGACACGGAAGTACTCGTGCACGACCAGATTGCGGAGTCCCGCGATGGATGTCCAAGGAACCCCGGGCAGATTCTTCTTGGTTTCCTCGGGGAGAGCACGAACGGCTTCCCCGATCACGGCGAGATTCCGGAGGATCGCGTCGAACGCCATCGACGCGATCTGGGGATCGCTGTCATCGAGCCGGGATCGATAGACCAGGCATCGATCGACCGCGGCGAGGATGTCAGCGAACCGCTGGCGAGCGTCGCGCGTCACACGGCTACCGCGTCGCGAAGGGCGGTCGCGGATACGGGTTCGCGCAGCAATGCGGCGGAGACGACATCGACCTGCACCCCGAGCAACTCGCTGAGCTCCTCCCCAATACCGGCGAGACGAAGAAGCTCGTTCCCGGCACCGTCCTCCAGGTCCACCAGGATGTCCAGATCGCTGCTGGAGTCGGCATCGCCTCGCGCGACGGACCCGAACATTCGAGGCCTTGAGGCGCCGTAGCGCGAGAGCACCTCCAGGAGTGCTGGCCGATTGCTCGCGATCAGGTCGCGCATCGACTCCGACTGCCTGGTGATCACGCTCACGATGAGAGGGTACCGAAGCTTGGCGATCTGCCCGGCACGAGGCGTCCGGCAGAGGGAGCCTGACCCGTTTCCCGGACGGTCCCTATCAGTTGATCATGCCGCGGCCGCGGGGGTGGCGTGAAGTCGTTCGAACTCCACGGGGCTGAGAGTGCCGAGAGCGGTGTGCCGGCGGGTGGGGTTGTAGAACCCTTCGATCCACTCGAACATCGCCGACGAGAGCTCCGCCTTCGACGTCCAGGTCGATCGGTCGAGAAGCTCGCGCTGCATCGTGATGCGCTCGGCTTCGCTCGTCGTGGTCCCGGGGCGCTCGCCCGCGTCGATCGCGGCCTGCTTGCACCAGCCCCGCAGCGTGTCGGCATTCACGCCGACACGCTGCCCGATCCGGACCACCGCCGCGTTCAACGACAACTCCGGATCCTCTTTCCGGGCCTCGGCAACAAGCCGCACCGCACGCTCACGAAGCTCCGACGGATACTTCCTCAGTGCTGGCATGATCATCATCCTCTCGGGGAATCAGACCCTCCACGAGACCCGGGGCGATTCAGCACCATCGACGATCGCCGCTGCATTCAAGATCAGTTGCACTACGGCTACCGTTTCGCCAATCCAATCCGGCAAGGTCCCACCTTCTTCTTCTACACCAATCTGCACGCCGTGCGGACGACGCTGCTTGCGATGCGTTCCTAGGCATCGAGCGACGCAAGTGCATTCGATCGTCGGGTACACCTCAGCACGCAACGAACTCTGGTCATTGGCGACAAGCGCCGGACCGATGACTTCCCCTTCGCGGGCCCGGCGCTCGCGGGTGTCTAGCCCTTGATGTTGCCCGGGTCGTGCGCTGGAGCGATCGTGTTCTTATCACGAATTCGTCCATCGCGACCGTGGATCGATACCTCTCCACCGCCGTGGCCCGCGGAATAGTCGCGCGCCGCGGCATAGGCGTCCGCCTGAGTGCCTCGGAGCGATGACGCACGGGAGTTGCCGTGGCCCACAGCCGCCCACCCGCCTCCGCACGGAACGACCGAGTAGTCGCCGTTCTTGCTCATGTCTCACCTTCTCTCAAATCGGGCGAAGCCGGCGAGGGGCTGGTGGACCGAACGCCGAGCTATCGCATCATGCTCCATATCCTTCCCTACGCGTCGAATACATGTTCGATCGACACGCAGACCACTGGGTCGAGCAGAAGGAGCCCGAGCTGATCACCGCTCAACTGCGGCTGTCGCTACTGGTGCCAGCGGTGTGCCGTGGTGCTTCAGCTTCGCAACCTAGTAGTCGCGTGTGACGAGAGGCGGGGCACTTGAGGCCGCGCCCGGGCCGAGCCAGACGTCAGCCGTTGCCATCGTCAGATGGACTGCGCCGCTCGCAACAGTAGTCGGCCCAGACGTCAGCGAGGACAGCCGTGGCCTCACTCCGACCTCGTGTTGGCGACATACCTTCTCACGCTGCTGGGCACCAGTACCCTCAAGACGGAGGCTGTGCCGTACGGATCGACCACGGAAGCCGAACGAGCATGGAGGAGCACGTGCCGGAGATCGACTTCCAGCCCGACAAGCGCACGATAGAAGACCTCTTCGTCGGTGCGGACTACTACGTCATCCCGCGCTTTCAACGCCCCTACAGCTGGGACGCAGCCAACCTCGACGACTTCTGGCGAGACGTCGTCTACGACAACAGCGTTGGCTACTTCATCGGGCCGATGGTCGCCTGGCGCGATGCGGAGAGCCCTGTGCGTCGCCTTGTGGATGGACAGCAGCGAGTTACGACTATTGCGATCATGTTTGCTGTTCTACGTGATCAGTTCGAGGCACTCGGCGAGACCAATCTGGCGGCCGGCGTGCATCGCTACCTGGAGAAGGCCGACCGGAACAACGAGCAGCGTTTCACTCTTCAGACGGAGGTGGATTCACGATTCCTGTCTCAAGCGATTTTCAAGAGCCCTCCCGAGGAGGACATCAAGCCCCAATCGGAAGAGGAGGAAGCTCTCTTCAAAGCGCTGGACGCGATTAGGAAGCGTATAGGAGAAGAGATTGCCAAGAGGCAAGAACCGCTCGATTGGCTACGTGATCTGCGCGACCGGCTCTTGGGGCTTCGCGTGATCTGGATTGAACACAGCAACGAAGATGACGCTTACGTGATCTTCGAAACTCTCAACAGTCGAGGCAAGGATCTTGAGGTCGTAGACCTGCTGAAGAACCTTCTGCTCAATAGATTGCGAGGGACAGGGAACTACGCGGCAGATGCGGCGAGAACCACCTGGGACCGAATGCGGAACGAACTGGAGGCGAGCGAGAGCCGGAAGCGCATCGACCCAAATCGCTTCATTCTCCACTGGTGGCTCTCGCAAGAGGACTATGTCGCCGAACGCAAGCTATTTCCGGCCGTCAAGAAGAAAATCAAGTCGAAGCCCATAGCCAGAGATCAGCTCGCTTCGCTCAGCCGAGATGCCCCGCTCTATCGCGCGGTGATCGAACCGACCTCACGAGCTTGGCCGATGGAAGAGGATGACGCACGACTCAGCCTTGAAGCGCTCTCCGTCTTCGGCATCGTGCAACCGGCCCCTCTTCTTCTTTCGCTACTTCGAGCTCGCGACGCCACTCCGAAGCTGAAGGGCACGCAGCTGAAGAAGACTCTTCAGGTCGTGGAGCGCTTCCATTTTCAGCACACGGTAGTTAGCCAGTTACGCAGTAGCGGAGGCGTCTCGGAGATGTATGCAAAGGCTGCTCGCGAACTCTCGGCCGCGGGCGTCGACCAAGAAGAACGCGCGGGCGTGCTCGCGGAGATCAGAAACAAGCTGATCGAACGCCGACCCGATCGAGAACAGTTCGTCCTCTCCTTCATGGAGCGTTTTTACTTCACTAATGAGCAAGCCCGAGACAGCAAGTTGGTGCGATACGTGTTGGAGCGCCTCCTTCGGCATTCGCACCCGACAACCAGCGTCGAGCGACTCACGATCGAGCACATCCTCCCCCAGAAAGAGCTGCGCAGTGGAACGCCATTCGAAGTCGTCGGAAGCCTTGGAAATCTTCTCCTCGTGAACGACTCACTCAACACACGACTCGACGACAAAGACTTCGAATCTAAGAAGCGCATCCTGCGGAGTGATGGGCTCAGCTACGACATTGGAGGAATTCTCGACGCGGCGGAATGGACCGAAGACTTGATCGTGGCCCGGACACGTCTTCTTGCCAAACGTGCATACGACGAAGTATGGAAGCTCCCGCTGTAATCGAGATCAACGTCCACCCAGGGACCCGCCGCCCGCCTCACATCACGCGAAGATCAGCTCCTGGCCGGTCACTTGACGATCGAGGTAGCCGAGCTGATTCATCAGTGCTCGGACCACAGCTTTGCCAAGTTCCAGGGGGACAGCGTTCCCGAGCTGGCGTTGCACGTCGGCGCGGGTTCCATTGATCTTGAAGTTGTCAGGGAAGGACATGAGCCGCAGCATCTCGTTGACGCGGAGGCGTCGCGCTCGTTTTTCGCCGGAAGCGGTGCGGACGTTCTCCCAGTGGAACGGGCCAACCCACGGTCCGGGCTGCGCCTGGAGCGTGGTGGATGGCCGGTTGGGGTCGAGGCGGAGGAGGAAGGTCCAATAGCGGCTACGCCAATCGAAGTAGTTACGGCCGCCGTAGCGTTCGGTGTGCCAGAGGTAGTTCTGGCCGGGCGGGATCTCCGCGGCAAGTTCCCCGTAGTTGCCATCGACGATCTCGTCCTCAGCCGCGCGAACCAGCGTGGGCAGTCCCTCGAAGGCCTGGGAGGCGGTGATGTGGGGGATCTTGCTGGCGTCGACGGTGCGGGCGTGCTCGCTCCATCCGGAGTGGGTGGGCTTGGGGAACTCGAACTTCTTCCCGTCCCGGCGCCCGACGACGAACACGCGGCGACGCAGCTGCGGGACGCCGTAGTCCGCGGCGAGCAGCACTTTCCACTGGGGGTTGTAGCCGAGCTCGCCAAGTCCCTTGAGGAGGTGGTCGAACTGCGCTTTGTGGGTCTTATACGTGAGGCCCTGCACGTTCTCCAGGATGAACGCCTCGGGGCGTGACTCGCGGACGACGCGGACGTACTCGTCCAGCAGGGAGGCGTTGGGGTCGCGGCTCTCGCGCTTCTGCTCCATCCAGAAGCCCGACTTGCTGAACGGAGTGCATGGTGGGCCGCCGACGACTAGCACTGGCTCCTTAGCCCGCAACCCTGCGGTGGCGAGGATCTGCTCGGTGGAGACCTGTCGGATGTCGCCGGTGAGGGTTGCGGCGCCGTGGAAGTTCGCCTTCAGCGTCTGCAATGCGGGCTCGTTGTAGTCCGTCGCGACCGACAAACGAAGGAGGCCGCTGCCGGGGTCACTGGAGTCGAGGGGCTCGGCGTCGGCACGTTCGACTGCGAGGTCGAGTCCTCCTGCTCCGGAGAACAGGCTCACCACTGGGAGACGCTCGCCCATCAGTCACCTTTTTCTATACGTGCACGCACGGCCCGGCCTCTGCGGGCAGTGTGTGTTTCAGCAGTATCGTCTAGACGAGTCTGGCGAAAGCCGCCGACATGCCCAACGTGACCAAGGACGTCGGTGGACAACCCGAGCCGGAAGGGTCCTGTGGAGGAAGAGCCGCTCGCCGGGCGAGCCTTCGGCGAGGTCTATCGCGTCCAGGGGCGCCGCGACCTGCACGCGTTCCTCCTCGGTGCCGTGCGTGCCTCCGGCGGCCGAGTGCTGTATGCGAGCGACCCGCACCGCGCGCCGGTCTACCTCGGCGTGCAGCTGGACTACGACGAGCGGATCGGGATGCTCGTCTACCCTTTCCGCGTCACCCGGAACTCGATCAAGAACCGCCCCGATAACGAGGTCCGCGGCCAGCTTCGCTACGGCGCTGAGGAGTCCTGGAAGCGAGAGCACCCCGTCGGGCGGGATGTCGCCGGCGTGGACGTGACGATGATCCTCGGCGTCGATCTCGCCGACGGCGTCGTCCTTGGCCTCGACGCGAACCTCTGGGACCCGCTGCCGATGGGCATCTCCTTCTACGCCAAGGACGCAGAGATCCAACGGGCTAAAGCGTCCGGCTGGCACGTCTGGGAGAAAACCAACCGGTCAGGAACGAAACGCTCCGAGCCCCGCTCCCCCACCAGCCTCGAGACAGTCGTAGCGATCACCCCCGACCGCCTCATCGACTACGCACGTCTCGAACGACGAGCGACCTCTCTACGTCTGGACCCGCCGCTGCGATACTCGGCTGCCGTCGCGCTCGCAGACAAGACCGCGGTCGACGAGCTGCCGCGCCGGCACGTGCTGGAGGAGCAATTCGCGCTCACCAGCGAGCAGATCCTCGATATCATTGGTGGCCGCAACCGGCTCTCTGTCGCCGTCCGTGGCGGGGTCGCCGAGTACCATCTGGAGCACCTGCTCGAGACCTTGCCCGACATCTCCGCGGTCGAGCGGCTCGACGTTGACGCGATGCACGACTTCAACGTCACCCTCTCGGACGGAAGGCTGATGAGGGTCGAGTGCAAGAACGCAAGCCCAAAGACCTCCGCCAATGGTCGCTTTAAGGTCGAGGTGCAGAAGACCCGCGCCTCCAAGGGCGATCCCGCGTCGCGCTTCTACCCCGTCGACGGATTCGACGTGGTCGCGGCGTGCCTGTTCTCGCCCACCGGACGCTGGAAGTTCCGTTACGGACTCACCTCACGTATGGCGCGGCACAAGGACTTTCCCGACCGGCTCGCGCCGATCCAGACGGTCACCGACGACTGGACGGACAGCCTGTCCGCCCTCAGCGAGTGACCTCTCGTCGATTACACGGGACACTTGATCAGCAGAAGGCTCGAGTAGACCGAGTAAGTGGATCAGTCAGTGACCACATCGAGATACGACCGAGCCCCGGGTGAAAGTTGCCTCCCACCTGGGCTTCTGTCGGGATGACAGGATTTGAACCTGCGACCCCCTGACCCCCAGTCAGGTGCGCTACCAAGCTGCGCCACATCCCGTTGTTCACTTTTCAGTTGTTGGGGCCGACCGGAGCGGGGTGAACCGCTTGACCCCCATCAGGTGCGCTACCAAGCTGCGCCACAGCCCGTGACGTGACCCGCGTGCGGGCCGGAATCAGCATAGTCGCTAGCCCGGAAGGGCCTCACCGTCGACGTAGACCCAGCGGTCCTCGACGCGGGCGAAGCGCGAGCGCTCGTGCAGCACTCCGCCGCCGGCTGGCGCGCGGTAGGAGGCGCGGAACTCGACGACGCCCTCGGCATCCGCCTCGCCGCCGGCCACCGTGTCGACGATCTGCAGCCGCCGCCAGCGGACCGCCTCGAGAGACAGCGACCGCGGGCGGGTCGACGGATGCCACGACCGCAGCAGATACGCCGCATCACCCAACGCGAACGCGCTGGACCTGGACCGCATCAGCGCCTCCGCCGTCGGCGCCGCCGCTCCCGCGTGGAGCGGGCCGCAGCATCCGCCGTACGGACCACCGGAGCCGCAGGGGCACGGGTCGGCGGAGTCCACCCGCCCATCCTGCCGCGACGGCGCGGCATGATGGGGGCCATGACCACTGTGCTGCTGACCGGGTTCGAGCCGTTCGGCGGAGTCGCCGAGAACCCGTCGTGGACGGCGGTGCGGCAGGTCGCCGAGGAGTGGGACGGCGAGGCTCGGGTGGTGGCCGAGTTGCTGCCCGTCGAGTTCGAGCGGGCGAGCACCGCACTCGCCGCCGCGCTCGAGCGGCACCGACCCGACGTGGTCATCGCCACCGGGTTCGCGCAGGAGCGCCGTGCGGTGACGCCCGAGTGGCGTGCCGTGAACCTCGACGACGCGCGCATCCCCGACAACGGCGGCGCGCAGCCGCGGGGGAAGCGGATTGAGGACGGCGGCCCGGATGCGCTCGGCAGCACCCTGCCCGTCGAGGCGATCGTCGCCGCGCTCGACCGCGTCGGCATCCCCGCTGCGGCATCCGAGTCGGCGGGCGCCTACGTCTGCAATCACCTCTTCTACCGGCTGCAGCGGATGACCGCGGGCACCCCCGTGCGCTCGGGCTTCATCCACGTGCCGCCCACCCCCGGCACCGGGCTCGGCGAGAGCACGCCGACGATCCCGGCGGCGATGGTCACCTCCGCCATCCGGATCGCCGTCGCCACGACCCTCGCCGAGTTCGGGGAGGCTCCCTTCGACGGCGCCGCGCGCTGAGCCCTACCGGCGCTGGCGCTTCTCCCGCACCCGCATGTTCACCACGATCGGGGTGCCCTCGAAACCGTAGATCTCCCGCAGCCGCCGCTGGATGAACCGGCGGTACTGCGGGTCGAGGAACCCCGTGGTGAACAGCACGAACGTGGGCGGACGGGTGCCCGCCTGGGTGCCGAACAGGATGCGCGGCTGCTTCCCGCTACGCACCGGATGCGGGTGCTCCGCGACCAGCTCGGCCAGCAGCGCGTTGAACTTGCCGGTCGGGATGCGGGTGTCCCAGCTCTCCAGCGCGGTCTCCAGCGCCGGGACGAGCTTCTCCAGATGGCGCCCAGTGCGCGCGGAGATGTTCACCCGCGGCGCCCAGGCCACGTGGCCGAGGTCCTGCTCGATCTCGCGCTCCAGGTAGCGGCGGCGCTCGTCGTCCAGCTGGTCCCACTTGTTGTAGGCGAGCACCAGCGCGCGGCCCGACTCCAGCACGAGGTCGACGATGCGGATGTCCTGCACCGAGATCGGCTCGGTCACATCCAGCACCACCACCGCCACCTCGGCCTTCTCCAGCGCCGCGGCGGTGCGCAGCGACGCGTAGAAGTCCGCGCCCTGCTGCAGGTGCACCCGCTTGCGGATGCCGGCGGTGTCGACGAAGGTCCACACCCTCCCGCCGAGCTCGAGCTGCTCGTCGACCGGATCGCGGGTGGTGCCGGCCAGCTCGTTGACCACCACCCGCTCCTCCCCCGCGGCCTTGTTCAGCAGGCTCGACTTGCCCACGTTCGGCCGTCCCAGGATCGCGACCCGGCGCGGCCCGCCGAACTCGCGCTTCGCGACCGCGGACTGCTCCGGCAGCACCGTCATGACGTGGTCGAGGAGGTCGGCGACCCCCCGGCCGTGCACCGCGCTGACCGGCCACGGCTCACCGAGCCCGAGGCTCCACAGCGACGCGGACTCGGGGTCGCGGATCGCGTCGTCGGACTTGTTCGCCACGACGATCACCGGCTTCTTCGACGCGCGCAGGAGCGGCACGACCCGCTCGTCTGTCCCGGTGGCGCCCACGTTGATGTCCACGACGAAGAGCACCGCATCCGCGAGGTCGATCGCGACCTCCGACTGCGCCGCCACCGCCGCGTCGATGCCGCGGGCATCCGGCTCCCACCCGCCGGTGTCGACGAGGGTGAAGCCCCGCCCGAGCCACTCCGCGCGGTAGGCGACCCGGTCGCGGGTGACGCCCGGCACATCCTCCACGACCGCCTCCCGGCGACCCAGGATGCGGTTCACCAGCGCCGACTTGCCCACGTTCGGGCGCCCGACGATGGCGAGCACCGGCAGCGCGGGGAGGGCGACGATCCCGTCCGGACCCTCGTCGGCGGCGTCGAGCAGTGCGAGGTCCTCGTCGTCGAGGTCGAACTCCGCCAGCCCGGCGCGGAGGCTCGCCGCGCGCTTCTCGGCGGCATCCTCGTCCAGCGCTGCGATCCGCTCGGCCAGGGCGGCATCGAACTCGGGCCCCTCGTCCGCGATCTCGTGGTCGACCTCGGGCACGGACTCGGGCTCGACCTGGGGCCCCGACGCGTCGCTCATCCCCCCATCCTCCCAGGCGCCCGGACGGGTCGTGCTCGATCTCGGCATCGGCCGTGGCGGATGTGGCCCCGCGGTCGCATCCGCCACACTGGCCTCACCCGATGCCGAGATCGGGCCGCCCTAGCTGTACACGCGGACGGCTACGCGGTGCGCTCGCGCACGAGGGCGACCACCGCGGCCACCGTCGCCTCGAAGTCGAGGTGGGTCGAGTCGACGGTCGCCACGCCCGCGGCGGCGGTGAGGAAATCGACCACCCGTGCGTCGGCCGCATCGCGCTGGCGGAGCGCGTCGGCGGTCGCTGCGGCGTCCGGGGGCAGTTCCGCGGCGCGCCGGGCGATGCGCACGTCCTCGTCGGCGGTGAGCAGGATGCGCACCTCGGCATCCGCAGCCACCACCGTCGTGATGTCGCGGCCCTCGACGACGATGCCCGGATCGGTGGTGGCGCGGATCTGGTCGCGGAACACCTCGGTCAGGGCGAGCCGCACCTCCGGCACCCGGGCGATCGCGCTCACCGCCGCGGTGACGCGGGGTTCGCGGATGGCCTCGGTCACGTCCGCCTCCCCGACCGCGATCCGCTCACCGCTGGGCGCGGCGACGACCCGGTACGGGAAGTCGGTGAGGACGGCGCGCACCGCATCCGCGTCGTCGACGTCGACGTCACGCTCGAGCGCGGTCCACGCCACCGCACGGTAGGCGGCGCCCGTGTCGAGGAACCGGAAACCGAGCTCCCGCGCCGTGGCGCGGCTCACGCTCGACTTGCCGCTCCCGGCGGGTCCATCGATCGCGACGACGATCGGACCGCGCCCTCCCCCGCTCACCTGTCCGCCTCCAGCAGCGCCCACCCGCGGGCGGCGAGCGCGTCGGCCAGCGGAGCCGCGGCGGCCGGCAGCACCGACACCTCGGCGAAGCCCACCTGCGCCTCGGGCGAGTGCTCCAGTCGCAGGTCCTCCATGTTCACGCGCTCCTCGCCGATCTCGGTCAGAAGCCGCGCCAGCTCGCCGGGACGATCGTCGACCCGGACGGTCAGCGTGGTGTACCGCCCGCTCGTGCCGTGCTTGCCCGGGATGCGGGCGACCCCGTCGTTGCCCGCGGCGATGGTCTCGAGCAGCCGCCGCCGCGCAGTGGGCCCGTCGATGTCGCCGAGGGCCGTCAGCACCTCGTCGAGCCCGTCCCGCAGCGGGCGCAGCACCTCGGCCACCGGTCCCGCGTTCGCCACGAGGATCTGCACCCAGAGCGCCGGATCGCCGGCGGCGATCCGGGTGGTGTCGCGCAGGCCCTGCCCGCTGAGGCCGAGCGCGGCATCCGGCCCGTCGATCAGCCGCGCCGCGAGCAGCGAAGCCACCAGCTGCGGCGCGTGGGACACGAGGGCGACCGCCTGGTCGTGCGCCTCCACGTCCAGCTCGACGGGCGTCGCATCGAGGTCGAGGATCAGCGCCTCGACCAGCCCGGCCGCCCGCGGGTCGACCGCCTCGTGCCGGGCGAGGATCCACGGCCGACCGGAGAACAGGTCCGCCCGGGCGGAGACCGCCCCGCCGCGTTCCCGGCCCGCCATCGGATGCCCGCCGAGATACCGGGTGACGTCCGCGCCGGAGGTGCGCACCTCCGCCAGGATCGCCGCCTTCACGCTGGCGACGTCGGTGACGATCGCCTGCGGATACCGCTGCAGCTCCGCCGCGACCACCGCCCCCGTGACGTCCGGCGGCACCGCGACGACCACGAGCGCGGGGACGTCGTCCGGGCCGGGCGGGCGGCCGGCGCCGTACTCGACCGCGAGCCGCCGGGCCATCGGCGACACGTCATCGACAATCACCTCGACCCCGCGGCCCGCGAGCCCCAGCCCGATCGAGGTGCCGAGCAGTCCGGAGCCCACCACCCGGACCGGACCGGACAGGCGCGCGGGCGCACGTCGCTCGGTCATGCCCCTCCGTCGTGCTCCCGCGCCAGCGTGAGCAGGCGGCCGAGCTCCACTGTAGTGAGGTCGCGCGTGCGGCCGGAGGCGAGGGTGCCGAGCCGCAGCGGACCGAGCCGCCGGCGCACCAGGGCGGTCACCGGATGCCCCACCTCCGCCAGCATCCGGCGCACGACGCGGTTGCGACCGGAGTGCAGGGTCAGCTCGACGAGGCTCGAGCCGCGGGACGGCTCCCCGACCAGGCGGGCCCGGTCGGCGGCGATCGGACCATCCTCGAGCTCCACCCCCGAGGTGAGCCGCGACAGCGCCGCGGGCCGCACCTGGCCGGCGACCGTCGCGATGTAGGTCTTCTCCACCCCGAACGACGGATGCGCGAGCACGTGGGCGAGTTCGCCGTCGTTGGTCAGCAGCAGCAGTCCGCTGGTGTCGGCGTCCAGCCGGCCGACGTTGAACAGACGCTCCTCGTACTCCGCCGTCACGCCGCGCAGGTCGGGGCGGCCACGCTCGTCCCGGAGGCTCGACACCACCCCGACGGGCTTGTTGAACATGACGTAGCGCTTCCTCGGATCGAGCTGGACCGCCGTGCCGTCGACGTCGACCCGGTCACGGGCCGGGTCGATGCGGGACCCCAGCTCGGTCACGACGCGGCCATTCACCCGGACCCGCCCGGCCACGATCAGCTGCTCCCCGACGCGGCGGCTCGCGATGCCCGCGGCGGAGAGCACCTTCTGCAGGCGCTGCCCCTCCGGCGCAACGCCGGACGTGTCTCCGGACCCCCCGCCCGGCTCAGAGGTCGTCGAAGCCATCGGATCCGTCGGGGAGGAGGGGGGAGATCGGCGGCAGCTCGTCGAGGGAGTTGATGCCGAGCTGCACCAGGAGCTGATCGGTGGTGGCGTAGTGGATCGCGCCGGTCTCGGTGTCGGTGTAGGCCTCGGCGATGAGACCCCGGCCGAGCAGGGTGCGCACCACCGAGTCGACGTTGACCGCGCGGATGGCGGCGATCGCGCCGCGGCTGATCGGCTGCTTGTAGGCGATCACCGCCAGGGTCTCCAGCGCCGCCTGCGACAGCTTCGTGGGGTTCTGGGTGAGCACGAAGGCCGCAACCGCCGCATCGTGCTCCGGGCGGACGTAGATGCGCCAGCCGCCTCCGACCTCGCGCAGCTCGAAGCCGCGTCGCGGACCCCCGGACTCGCCGTCGTAGTCGGCGACGAGTCGCTCGATCGACTGCCGGATCGCCGGCACCGGCGCGTCCAGGGCGGTGGCGAGATGCACGAGCGACTGCGGCTCGTCGACGACCATGAGGATCGCCTCGAGAGCCCGTTCGAGGTCCGCCGGGCCATGCGAGGGCGCGGCGTTCCCGGTGCCCTCGGTGCTCCCGCTCGCGAGCCCGACCTCCTCGGCCCGCTCATCCGTCATAGTCGGCTCCCAGCGTCGCGAGGCTGTCGTCGGTCCAGTGCGCCGCGCTCCACCGCACGGTCAACTCACCGAGCGGCTCGATCTGCTCGAACGCCACCACCGCATGCCGGTACAGCTCGAGCACCGCCAGGAATCGGGCCACGATCACCCCGCGCTCGGACGCCCCGGCGATGAGCACCCGGAAGCTGAGCGGCTCGCCTCGGCGCAGCAGCCCGACGACGTGCGCCGCCTGCTCTCGGATGCTGACCAACGGGGCGTGCAGGTGCCCCAGCCCGACGGTGGGCACCTCGCGCGGGGTGAACGCGAGCAGGGCCAGCGCGGCGAAATCGTCGGGGCCGAGCGTCCAGCGCAGCTCCGGCGTCTGCCGCCGGAAACGCTCCTCGAGCCGTACCGACCGCACATGCCGGGTCGACTCCGCGTCGAGCTTCCCGCCGAACCAGGCGGCCACATCCTTGAACGCCCGGTACTGCAGCAGCCGGGCGAAAAGCAGGTCGCGGGCCTCGAGCAGGGCGACGTCCTCGGCATCCACCAGCTCGCCCCGCGGCAGCAGCCCGGCGACCTTGAGGTCGAGCAGGGTCGCGGCCACCACCACGAATTCGCTCGCACGCTCGAGCTCCTCGGCGGAGTCGAGCCCGTGCAGGTAGGAGAGGAACTCGTCGGTGACCCGGCCGAGCGCGACCTCGGTGATGTCGAGCTCGCGCGTGGTGATCAGCGAGAGGAGAAGATCGAACGGACCCTCGAAGTTCGCCAGAGTCAGCCGGAAGGCGCGGTCCGGCGCGCTCTGGACGACCTGCTCGGGCATCCGGTCAGGCTACGGCACCGCGCGAGACGAGCTCCCGCGCGAGGCGGCGGTACGCCTCCGCCGCCGGATGCTCGGGGGCGAAGGAGGTGATCGGGAGCGACGCGACCGAGGCATCCGGGAACTTCACGGTGCGGCTGATCGCCGTCTCCAGCACCCGGTCGCCGAAGGCCTCCACCACCCGCTGCATGACCTCGCGGGCGTGCAGCGTGCGCGCGTCGTACATGGTCGGCAGGATGCCGTCGAGCGTGATGGCGGGGTTGAGCCGCTCGCGCACCTTCTCGATGGTCTCGATGAGCAGCGCGACCCCGCGCAGGGCGAAGTACTCGCACTCGAGCGGGATGAGCACGCCGTGCGCCGAGGTGAGGGCGTTGACGGTCAGCAGGCCGAGGGAGGGCTGGCAGTCGATCAGGATCACGTCGTAGTCGTCGCTGACGTGGCGCAGCACCCGCGCGAGGATCTGCTCGCGCGCGACCTCGTTGACCAGGTGCACCTCGGCGGCGGAGAGATCGATGTTGGCGGGGATCACGTCCAGCCCCGGCGTCGCGGTGGACACGATCGCTCCGGCGACATCCTTGGACGAGCCGAGCAGCAGCTCGTAGATGGTCGTCGCCTCGTGCGTGTCGACCCCGAGACCGGCGCTGAGCGCGCCCTGCGGGTCGAAGTCGATGGCGAGCACCCGGCGCCCATATCCGGCGAGGCTCGCGCCGAGGTTGATCGTGGTGGTGGTCTTCCCGACGCCGCCCTTCTGGTTGCAGAGGGCGATGATGCGTGCGGGGCCGTGCGAGCGCAGCGGACGGGGCTCCGGGACGTCGCGCTGCGGGCGACCTGTCGGTCCCAGCGGTGCGTCGGCGTGCGGCGACTCGAGACCGGGGAGCTCGGCCACATCCTGAGTCCTGGCTGCCATGCGCGGAAGTCTACGTTCGGGCATCCTGGCCCCCCGGGCGCGCAACACCTCCGCCGCCAGGGTCACTTCGACCTCTGGTTGAAGGTGATGCACCGCACTCAGCGGGCCCGCGGATGCGCGGAGAGGTAGGCGTCGCGGAGCGAATCGGCGGTGACCATCGTGTAGATCTGCGTCGTGGCGACGTTCGCGTGGCCGAGCAGCTCCTGCACCACCCGCACATCGGCGCCGCCTTGCAGGAGGTGCGTGGCGAAGGAATGCCGGAGGGAGTGCGGGGAGGGCTCGAATCCGAGCTTCGCCCGCGCGGCGGCGGCGCGGATCACGAGCCACGCGCCCTGGCGCGAGAGCCGCCCCCCGCGCGCGCCGAGGAACAGCGCCGGGGTGGCGCGCCCGCGGGCGGAGAGCAGCGGGCGCGCCCGCACGAGGTAGCCGTCGATCGCGGCGCGGGCGTAGCTGCCGACCGGCACGATCCGCTGCTTGCCGCCCTTGCCGAGCAGGCGCACGGCATCCGCTGTGCCGGCCTCGCCCACGAGGTCGTCGACACCGAGTGCCACCGCCTCCGACACCCGGGCGCCGGTCGCGTAGAGCAGCTCGAGCAGCGCCCGATCACGCAGCCGCAGCGGCTCGTCCCCGTCCGCGGCATCGAGCAGACGCTGCACCTGATCGATGGTCATCGCCTTTGGAAGCCGCTGGGGCAGCTTCGGCGCGATCACCTCGCTGAGCGGATCCGCCTCGAGCACCCCCTCCTCGACGAGGAACCGGGCGAAGCCGCGGGCCGACGAGACCCGGCGCGCGCGGGAGGTGGCGGCGACTCCCTCGCGCAGGATGGCATGTCGCACGCCGGCGGCGGTCAGCAGCTCCGGCGGCACCGGGCCATCCGGTCCGAGTGCGTCCAGCAGCGCCGCGAGGTCGCGCCGATAGGCGGCGATCGTGTTCGCCGCCAGTCCGCGTTCGATCGCGAGGTGCCGGAGGTCGCGCTCCAGCTGCGCCCGGAGGTCAGCCGCGCCGGGCATGCAGGGCGAGCACCCCGAGGGCGAGGATCGAGTTGTGCAGTCGGCCGTCGAGCACCGCGGCCACCGCCTCCTCGAGGGATACCCAGCGCGGCACGATCTCGGCCTCCTCCTCCTCGCGGGAGAATCCGGAGCTCT
Source organism: Micrococcales bacterium (assembly GCA_016212425.1). Lineage (GTDB taxonomy): Bacteria > Actinomycetota > Actinomycetes > Actinomycetales > Microbacteriaceae > Schumannella. The sequence goes on from JACRGJ010000026.1 coordinate 24,005, forward strand.
GGGCCCGGAGCCCGCGCGCGAGGAACAGGTGGATGCGCTCGTTGCTGCCGCCGGGGGAGCTGGCGAACTCGAGCAGCACCTCCCAGTGCTCCGCCTCGAGGTCGACCTCCTCGCTCAGCTCGCGCTTCGCCGCCTCGAGCGGAGCCTCCCCCTCCACGTCGAGCAGCCCGGCCGGAAGCTCCCAGTCGCGGGAGCGGATCGGATGCCGGTACTGGTTGATGAGCAGCACTCGGCCGGTCGCGTCCTCCGCGAGAATGGCGACCGCGCCGGAGTGCGCCAGGTATTCGCGAGTGAACTCGGCATCCGCGAATCGCAGCCGGTCGGAGCGGATGTCCCACACCCGGCCGTGGAAGGCCACCTCCGAGGTGAGGATCTCCGCCTCCGTGGGCAGGTCGGTGATCGGACCGGTCTCGAGTTCGCGGCGGATCGGCGCGAACCCGCTCACGCCGAGGCCTCGGTGTACTCGGACGCGGCCGACTCGGGTTCGGCGCCCGCAAGGGACCCGGCATCGAGACGGACGCCCGCCCCCTCGCCCGGTTCCGCCACCTCGAACAGGCGGCTGGAGCGCTGCCGTTCGAGTGCCGCGCCGACCAGCCCCCGGAACAGCGGATGCGCCCGGTTCGGTCGCGACCGCAGCTCGGGATGCGCCTGCGTGCCGACGTAGTAGGGGTGCTCCTCGCGGGCGAGCTCCACGAACTCCACCAGGGTGCCGTCCGGCGAGGTGCCGGAGAACACCATGCCGGCCTCCGCGATCCGCTCGCGGTAGTGATTGTTCACCTCGTAGCGGTGGCGGTGCCGCTCGGACACCTCGGACGCGCCGTAGAGTTCGCCGACGATCGATCCGGGGGCGAGAGCGGCGGGGTAGAGGCCGAGCCGCATGGTGCCGCCGAGGTCGCCCGCAGAGAGGATGTCCACCTGCTCGGCCATGGTCGCAATCACCGGGAACTCGGTGTCGGGGTCGAATTCGCTGGAGGAGGCATCCGTCAGCCCCGCGCGGTTCCGGGCGTACTCGATGACCATGCACTGCAGCCCCAGGCACAGGCCGAGGGCGGGGATTCCGTTCTCGCGGGCGAAGCGCAGCGCGCCGAGCTTCCCCTCGATGCCGCGCACCCCGAAGCCGCCGGGCACGCAGATGCCGTCGACGTCGCTCAGCATCCGCGCCGCCCCCTCGGGGGTGCGGCACTCGTCGGAGGCGACCCAGCGCACGCTCAGCCGCGCCCCGTGGGCGAAGCCGCCCGCCTTGAGGGCCTCGGTGACCGAGAGATAAGCATCGGGGAGGTCGATGTACTTTCCGACCAGGGCGATCGTCACCTCCTGCTTCGGCTCGTGGACCGTCTCGAGCAGGGCCCGCCACTGGGTCCAGTCGACGTCGCCGGCCCTGTCGAGGCCGAGCTGCTCGATGAGGTAGGAGTCCAGCCCCTGGTCGTGGAGCATCGTCGGGATGTCGTAGATCGAGGGCACGTCGATCGCGTTGACGACGGCCCGCTCCTCCACGTCGCACATCAGCGCGATCTTCCGCTTGTTCGACTCGGACACGGGCCGGTCGCTGCGCAGCACGAGCGCATCCGGCTGGATGCCGATGGAGCGCAGCGCGGCCACGGAGTGCTGGGTCGGCTTGGTCTTCTGCTCGCCGGATGCGTTCATGAACGGCACCAGGGAGACGTGCACGAAGAACACGTTGCGCCGGGTGAGCTCGTGTCGCACCTGACGCGCCGCCTCGATGAACGGCTGCGACTCGATGTCGCCGACGGTGCCGCCGATCTCGGTGATGATGACGTCCGGCGGGGCGCTGCCGTCCTCCGGCGGGATGGCCTGCAACCGCATCCGGCGCTTGATCTCGTCGGTGATGTGCGGGATGACCTGCACCGTGTCGCCCAGGTACTCGCCGCGGCGCTCCTTCGCGATGACGCTGGAGTAGATCTGCCCGGTGGTGACGTTGGCGGCCTGGTCCAGGTCGATGTCGAGGAAGCGCTCATAGTGGCCGATGTCGAGGTCGGTCTCGGCGCCGTCGTCGGTGACGAACACCTCCCCGTGCTGGAACGGGTTCATCGTGCCCGGGTCGACGTTGAGGTACGGGTCGAGCTTCTGCATGACGACCCGGAGGCCGCGGGCGGTGAGCAGATTCCCCAGACTGGCCGCCGTGAGCCCCTTGCCGAGGGACGAGACGACACCTCCGGTGACGAAGATGTGCTTGGTCACGCCCGATTCGGTATTGATCGCCACGGGTTTTCAGCGTATCCCACGACACGCGTCCCGCGCGGACCGCGACGCGCCTGCCCTCCGGTCAGCTCACGCTCTCGGCGTTGCGGGGGTGAGCCAGCTCGAGTAGCTCGCGGGCGTGGTCGAGGGCGCTGCCGGATCCCGGCAGCCCGCTCAGCAGCCGCGCCATCTCCGCCACCCGGTCCTCCCCCGACACGACGCGCACGTCGCTGGCGGTGACCGCACCGTCCCGCGACTTCACGACCGCCAGATGCGTGTCGGCGGAGGCCGCGACCTGGGCCAGTTGCGTGACCACGATGACCTGCGCGGTGCGGGCGAGGCGGGCCAGCCGACGCCCGATCTCCGTGGCGCTCGCGCCGCCGACACCCGCGTCGACCTCGTCGAACACGAAGGTCGGGACCGGGTCGGTGCCGGCCAGCACCACCTCGATCGCGAGCATCACCCGGGAGAGCTCGCCCCCCGAGGCGCCGCGTCCGAGGGGCCGCGGCTCGGACCCCGGATGCGGTTGCAGCAGGATCGCGACCTGGTCCCGCCCCGTCGGCCCCGGCTCCCGCTCGGTCACCTCGACGGCGAGGCGCGCATCCGGCATGGCCAGATCGGCGAACTCGGCGGTGACCTCGTCGCGGAGGCGCTTCGCGACCGTGACGCGGAGCGCGCTGAGCGCCGCAGCGAGCTGGTCGCGTCGGGCGTGGTGATCGGCGACCTCCGCCTCGAGGAGGTCGATGCGGTCGCTGTCGCCATCCAGCTCGAGGAGGCGGATGCTGCCGCGGTCGTACCTTTCGATCGCGTCCTCGACACGCGGTCCCCAGCGGCGGGCGAGCCCGGCGAGCGCGGCGCGGCGCTCCTGGATCGCGTCGAGCTCGAGGCCGCCGTCGGCGTCGAGTCCGCCGAGGTAGTGCGAGAGCTCCGCGGAGAGGTCGCTCAGCGCAGCGGATGCCGCGGCGGCGGCCTCGACGACGGTCGCCAGAGCGGGGTCGTGGGCGGAGACCCGCTCGAGCGCGCGCCGCGCCCCCTCGACCAGACCCAGGGCATCCGCGGTGTCCGTGCCGAGCTGGGACGACACCGCCTCCTGGGCCTGCGTCGCCGCCAGGCGCAGGTCCTCGAGGTTCGTCAGACGCTCGGCGCGCTCGGCGAGCTCCTCGTCCTCGCCCCGCCGTGGCGCGACCTCCTCGATCTCGGCCATCGCGGCGCGCAACTCCTCCGCCTCTCGACGGCGCTCATCCTTCTCGGTCATGAGCGCGTCCAGCTCCGCCCGGGCGGTCTGCCAGCGCTGCCAGGCGCTCCGATACTCCTCGAGCAGCGCCCCCAGCTCCTCCCCGCCGAATCGATCCAGTGCCTCGCGCTGCGCGGTCACCGACCGCAACCGCAGCTGATCGGATTGCCCGTGCACAACGACGAGCTGCCCGCCGAGCCCGGCCAGCACCCCGACCGGCGCGGCCCGGCCGCCCACCGTCGCGCGGCTGCGCCCCTCGCTGGAGACGGAGCGGCTGAGCAGGAGGTGCGCTCGCTCTCCCGACCCCTCGTCGAGGCTGCCCCCGGCGTCGTCCACGCGGTCGGCGACGGCTCCGCGCGCGGGCACGTCCCACTCCCCCTCCACCACGGCCTGCCTGCTGCCGGACCGCACCGCCCCGGCATCCGCGCGGTCGCCGAGGAGCAGCCCGAGCGCCGTCACCACCATCGTCTTCCCGGCCCCGGTCTCGCCGGTCACGGCGGTGAAGCCCCGACCGAGCGGCAGCGTCGCCTCGGCGATCACCCCGAGATCGCGGATGCTGATCTGCTCGATCACTCGGCTGGCCCGCTGTCGCGGCCGCCGTCGGCCCGGCCGTCGGGATCCGGCTCGGTCTCCGATCCCGGACCGCGCCAGCCGCCGACCGGCAGGTGGAACTTGTCGACCAGCCGGCGGCTGAACGGCGCCCGGCTCAGTCGCGCCAGCCGCACCGGCACGGACGACCGGCGCGCCTCGATCCGCGCCCCGCGCGGCAGCTCGACGGTGCGGCGCCCGTCGGCCCACAGGACTCCGGAGGATGCCGAGCGGCCGAGCAGCTCCACGGCGAGCACCGAGTCGGGCCCGACGACGAGTGGTCGCGAGAACAGAGCGTGCGCGGAGAGCGGCACCATGAGCAGTGCGTCGACGCTCGGCCAGACGACGGGGCCGCCGGCGGAGAACGAGTACGCGGTGGATCCGGTGGGGGTCGAGATGACGACGCCGTCGCACCCGAAGGTCGACAGCGGCCGCCCGTCCACCTCGATGGCGACCTCGAGCGACCGCGAGCGGCTCGCCTTCTCCACCGAGACCTCGTTGAGCGCCCAGCTGCCCTCCTCCGCGATTCCGCCGATGAGCACCTGCGCGTCGAGGGTCATCCGCTCCTCGACCTCGTAGTCGCGCGCCAGCACACGATCGACCGCCACCGCGACGTCCTCCCGCTCCGCCTCCGCGAGGAAGCCGACGTGCCCGAGGTTCACCCCGAGGAGCGGCGCACCGCATCCGCGCGCGATCTCGGCGGCCCGCAGCATGGTGCCGTCGCCGCCGAGCACGATCACGAGCTCCAGCTCGCTCTTGTGCACGTCCCGCCCGAGCACCGCGAACGGCCGCAGGGTGGCGTCCGCCGAGGTGATGTCGGCCCACTCGTCCTCCGACAGCACGGGGGTGAGCCCAGCGGCGATCAGGCGACGGCACACGTCGACCCCGGCGGCGAGGGAGTCGGCGCGGCCGGTGTGCGCGATCACCAGCAGATGCCTGACCTCGCTCATCCGCGTCCTCCCGTTCCGGCACTGGCGTGCGCTCCCGGCGCCGACGGTGCGACGCGTCACGACGTCAGAGGAGCGACGCGACCCTGGTCTCCCATTGTGTCGGATCACCTGCGAGCTCCGCGGTCAGCCAGATCAGATACTCGCGGTTGCCCCGGGATCCGACGATCGGCGAATCGAGGACTCCGTGGATCCCCAGCCCCGCCGCGTGCGCCGCGGCGAGAACCCGACGCGCCGCATCCTGCCGCCGGCTCCGGTCGCGGACCAGCCCCTCCCGCACGCCGGCGCGGCCCACCTCGAACTGCGGTTTCACCAGCGCGACCACCGACCCGCCCGGCGCGAGCACCGCGGCGACCCCGGGCAGGATCAGGGCGAGAGGGATGAAGGACACGTCGACGACCACGAGCTCCGGGCGCTCGTCGGTGCCGCTCCACGCGGTCAGGCGCGTGCGGTCGAGCTCCCGCGCGTTCGCCCCCTCGACGACGAGCACGCGTCGATCGTCGCGGAGCTCGGGCACGAGCTGATCGTGGCCGACGTCGAGGGCGATGACCGTTCGAGCCCCGTGCCCGAGGAGCACCTGCGTGAATCCGCCGGTCGACGCCCCGATATCCAGGCACAGCCTCCCGGTCACGGGGATGTCGAAGGCCTCCAGCGCCGCGTTCAGCTTGTGCGCCGAGCGGGCCACCCAAGGGTCCGCTTCCCGCAGCTCGAGCGCAGCATTCGGCGCCACCCGCTGCCCCGGCTTGAGCGCCGCCACTCCCGCTACGCGGACACGGCCCTCGGCGACCGCCTCCCGCGCCTGGGAACGGGAGCGGGCGAAGCCCCGGCGCACCAACTCCGCGTCGAGCCGCACTCCGTCCGCAGTCACCTGCTGCTCAGGCCGACGCCCGCGGGTGGTCGCCGGCCTCGAGCCGCGAGCGCAGCTCATCGTGCAGCTGGGCGAGAGCGTCCGCCCGCTCGGAGAGCGGCTGATCGGCGATGAGCGCGAGCCGTGACAGGAGCCCGTCCTCCGCCGGCACTCCGGCTTCGCCGGATCCCGCGGCGCCATCCGGTTCGGCAAGGCGGTCGGCCCCGGCAGGGGTTCCCGGGTCAGGCGCGGTCGGGGACGGCCGGTGATCGTCGTCGGGACCCGCGTCCCCGTCGTCGGTGCCGTCGGTGCCGTCCGGAGCTCCGCCGTCGTCGGTGTCGACCGTGGCGTTCGGAGCTCCACCGTCCTCGGTGCCGTCGGTGCCGTCTTGAGCTCCACCGTCCTCGGTGTCGACGAGCG
>JACRGJ010000024.1 GCA_016212425.1 Micrococcales bacterium
CGAGGTGCCGATCTTGATCCGCTCCCGCCACCGGATGTAGTACACGACCTCCACCCGCGGCGGCGGCAGGTCGGGATCCGGCGCATCGCCATAGCGCCAGCCGCACACCGCGCAGTCCCATCCATCCGACGAGCGGCTGCGCCTCGACCGGATGCCGCGGCGCGACCCGCAGAGCAGGCACGGTCCGGGCAGGGCGCCGTCGGTCATGTGCGGACGGTACGCGGCACCGCCGACGCGGGCGTCGCGCGTCAGTTGAGCGCGGGGAGGCCCTCGGGGATCACCCCGTCGGCGTAGAGCTCGGCGCCGAGGTCGCGCAGCGCCGCCAGCGCGACGCGCTGCGTCAGGGGACCGTAGGAGATCCGCGCGACGCCGAGAGCCTGATACTCGGCGGCCGGCAGCGCGCCGGGCAATCCGATCACGGAGAGCCGGTTCTCACCGAGGCCCGCCACGAGCCGCTCGACCACCTCGCGCTTCACCGCCCCGGGCACGAAGACCAGGGCGGCGCCCTCGTCGAGGAACGCGCGGCCGCGGGCGATCGCATCCTCGATCGACTCGTCGAGCGGGCGCTCTCCGCCGCGCGCGATCGCGTCGGTGCGGGCGTTCAGCTGGAACGCGACGCCCTCGGCCTCGGCAGCCGCGACGATGGCGCGGACTCGGGCGACGGCCTCGGCGGCCGGACGAAGTCTGTCTTCCACGTTCGCGCCGACGATGCCCAGCCCGATCGCGCGTCGGATCGTCTCGCCGGGCTCGTCGTAGCCGTCGTCGAGGTCGGCCGTCACCGGGAGATCGACCGCGTCGACCACGGTCTTCGCCCCGGCGAGGGCGACCTCGAGCGGCATCCCGCCGTCGGGGTAGCCGAGGCTCGCGGCGATCGAGTGCCCGGCGGTGGCGATCGCCCGGGTGCCGGGCAGGTCGGCGATGGTCTTCGCGCTGATCGCGTCCCACACGTTGACGACGCGGAGGATCTCCGGGGCGCGATGCAGCGCCTGCAGGGCGAGCGCCCGGTCGGTCGTGGTCGGGCTGCCGGATGTGTCCTGGGTCGTCATCCCTCGACGCTACCCAGCACCGGCGGCGCTTCGCTGGATGCTTCGGCGCGACCCGCATCCGGCGCCTCTCCGCGGGTTAGAGTCGCCGCACCGCTACGAGGAAGGAGCGCGGATGCCCGGCGACGTGGACCCTCGCTACGATCCGCAGTTCCAGCGCGGCTTCCGCGGTCCCGCTCCGTTCGCCGACCGGACCGTGACCCGCGACCCGCGCCTCGCTACGCCGCCGACTCGGCCAGCGCCGGCGGCGGCGCCGATGCCGATGCCGCCGGCGGTCTCCGGCGTCCGGGTCGGGGACGTCGAGCCGGGCCACCCGACCGCATCCGCCGTGCACCCGATCGTCGCGGCGGCGCCGCTGGTGGAGCGACCGCTGACCGCGAACCCGTTCGTGTGGGCTCTGCTGGTTGCGGGGACGGCCCTGGTGGTCGCGGGCATCGTCTCGTTCACGGCTTGGAACGCGCTCACCGGCGGATCGACGCAGCAGATCAACTTCGCGCTGCTGCAGTTCCTGCTCGGGGTGACGCCGGTGCTGCTCGCGTTGGGCGGCGCGACCCTCCTGGGGGTCGGCTTCCTCTTCGCCATCGACCGGCAGCGCGCACGCGGATGCCGCGGGCAGCCGATCCGTCCGAGGAGCCCGGGGATCGCTGACCAGGCGCCCCGGGGAGACCCGCGCACCTCAGGCCTCGACCAGCTCCACCGCGACACGCACGGTGTCGCCGAGCGCGAGGCCCTCGCCATCGCACGGCGGCCTTGACGGGGAGGGCGTAGAGCCCCCCGTCGCCCGGGAAGATCGAGGTGCGCCAGCGCGTGGCCCCGATCCGCACGTCCACGCGGATGGCGCCGAAGCCCGCTCGGGGCAGCGCCTGGGCGAACTCGGCCACCTCGGCCGAGGCCTCCTCCGGCAGGCTGACGAAGGTCCAGAGCTCGGAGCGCGCCTCCCAGCGCCAAAGCAGCGCGCCGAATTCGAATCTCACGGCGTCCACTCCGGTTGGCAGTGCGGGCACCACCACACGAAGCGCTCCGTCAGCTCCGTCGCGCCCAGCTCGCCGCTGCGCACCCGGGTGCCGCAGCGCCGGCACGGCTGCCCACCGTGGCTGTACACCCAGAGGCGCCGGCCCGGCGCGTCGATCCCCGTGGTGACCCGCGCGGCGCGGTCGCGATTGGCGAGGATCATCCGCCGACCCAGCGCGATCGCGCCAGCCAAATCGTCCACAGCGCCGACCGGCCGGTGCGGGTCGAGGCCCCGCAGGAAGCACAGTTCGTTCGCGTAGACGTTTCCGAACCCGGCGAGATTCCGCTGGTCGAGCAGGGCGACGAACACGGGGGTCTCCGGATGCGCGCGCATCCGCCGCTCCGCCTCCGCCGCATCCCAGTCCGGCCCCAGGAGGTCGGGGCCGAGGTGCCCGACCGCGTCGTCCTCGCGGTCCCGCGGCACGAGCTCCACGACCCCGAGCGCGAAGCCGACGGACTGCAGCCGCGGCACATCGAGCACCACGCGGGCCTCGAACGCCGGCCGGCTCCAGCGCTTCCCGTCCGGGAACACCCGCCAGACCCCCTCCATCTTGAGGTGGGTGTGCAGGGTGGTGTCGCCGATCCGGTGCAGCAGGTGCTTCCCCCGCGCCACCACCTCGTCGACCCGCCGCCCCGCGAGGTCGACGGTGGCGTACGCCGGCACTCGGAAGTCGGTGCGGGTCAGCGTCTTCCCCGCGAGCGCGGCGTGCTGCCGCTGCGCCGCCTTCCACACCGTGTCGCCCTCCGGCACGGTCAGCCTCCCCGCGTCCGAAAGGCCACGACACGCCGCATCCGGTGCGCCCGTTGCGGCGTGTCGCGGCCTCTCGAGCACGCGGATGCCGGGCGCGGGGTCATCCTCGCAGCCGCAGACCCTGCGGGGTGGGCGCGAACCCGGCTCGGGCGAGCGCCTCGCCGAGCGGCGTGCCGACGGCGAACTCCCCGTCGATGCGCTCCACGCGCATCCACCCGCCCGTCGCGCGGATGGTGCCGGCCAGCGATCCCGCCGCCGCCTCGACCAGCGCGGCCGCGCGATCCGGATCCTCGTGCCCCAGCCCGGGGAAGGAGAGCAGGGTCTTGCCGCCGCGCTCGGAGTACAGCGCGAGACGCCCGTCCACGAGCACGACGAGCGCGCCGGCCTTGCGCCCGGGGCGGTGCGTCGTCGACCCCTCCGGCCAGCCGAGGGCCGCGCCGTACGGGTTCGCGGGGTCGGTCGCGGCGAGGGTCAGGGCCTCGGGGGCGTGAACGGCATCCCGGTCGAGCACGAAGCTGCGCAGCCGGTCAACCGTGGCGGGGGTCGCGAACTGCGCCGCGCCGAGCTGCTCGACGAAATAGCCGCGGCGCACCCGCCCGGTCTCCTCCAGGCTCGAGAGCACCCGGTAGGCCGTGCCGAAGCCGCCGCGGATCCCCTCCGCCATCACCGCCCCGCGGGTCACGACGCCGTAGCGCTCGAGCAGCTGCTCGGCGGTGGCGGTGGCCCGCACGGTGCTCTCGGGCTCGGATGCCGGCAGCAGGCTCCAGCGGCCGGCGACGGTGGGCGGGGCATGGGCGGCGACGGCGGCGGCCGCGCTCCGCGCCGCGGCGTACCGGGTGCGCGACCCCCGGTACCCCCGCGGACGCGGCGCCGACCGGGTGCGCGTCGTCGTCCCGCCGAGGCGGCTGCGCAGCGGAGCGAGGGTGTCGTTGCCGACCACCCCGGCCCAGACGAGATCCCATAGCGCTCGGGCGAGCTGCAGGTCATCCGGAGGCACACCCTCGATCGGCCCCACCGCGGTGGCGAGCTGGCGGAAGAAGTACGCACCGCCCATCACCAGCACCTCCTGGACGCGGTCGTGCAGCGGGGTGCGGTCCACGGGGCCCGGCTCGGCGAGGGTGAGCGGCGCCGTGTCGGCCAGGTGCAGTGCGATCCAGCCGTCGCCACCGGAGAGCTCGCCGGCGCCGGACCACAGCACCTCGCCGGTGGTGGTCAGCTCGTCCAGCCAGGCGGGCGTGTAGTCGCGGATCCGGCTGGGCAGCACGAGCGATTCCCACGCGGATGCCGGCAGCGCCACACCGGCGAGCTGGTCGATCGCCTGCACCACCCCGTCGATGCCGCGCAGCCCGGGCCCGCTGCGGCGCCCAGGGGCGACCCCGCCGGCCGCCGCATCGACCGCGAGGGGACGCGAATTGGTCGTCGTGCGTCCCGGATCCCCGGTCCGGTGACGCATCTGCGACCCCTCGGGAGAGGTGAGCGCGCCGACGTGCTGCCAGGCGGGAAGGAAGCGCCCGAGGGCGTCCTGCGGCACCGGCTCGACCTCGCTGCGGAGGGCGGCGAGGCTGCGCGCCCGGAGCCGCCGCAGCACCTCGGCATCCACCCACTCGGTGCCCGTCGCCCCGGGGCGGAACTCCCCGTCGGCGACGCGGCGGTCGGCGGCGAGACGCTTCAGCGAATCCTGCACGACCGCGGTCCCCAGCCCGAGCCGCTCCGCGGCCTCCGCGAGCGTGAACGGTCCGTGGGTGCGGGCGTAGCGGCTCACCAGGTCGCCCACCGGATCGGCCACGGGCTCGAGGAACGCACTCGGCACCCCGTGGGGGATGGGCGTGCCGAGGGCGTCGCGGAGCCGCGCGGCATCCTCCACCCCCGCCCAGCGCACGGCTCCGGCGAGCGTCGCGGGGATCACCCGGTTCTCCCGAGCCAGCCGCTCCATCGCCGGGAGCACGTCCATGCCGTCTCCGGAATATCTCGCCTGCAGCTCCTCCGTCGAGAGCGGACCGAGAAGGCGGAGCAGGTCGACGAGACCCTCCGCATCCTTGGCCTTCCGCTCCGCGACGAGGCGCTGCAGCTCCGCCTCGGTCTGCTCGATCACCTTCGCATCCAGCAGCTCCCGCAGCTCCGCGCGGCCCAGCAGCTCGGCCAGCAGCCCGGGGTCGAGGGAGAGCGCGGCCGCGCGGCGCTCGGCCAGCGGGGAGTCGCCCTCGTACATGAACGCGGCGACGTAGCCGAACAGCAGCGACCGGGCGAAGGGCGAGGGGCTCTCGGTCTCCACCTCGACGAGCCGCACGGCGCGCCCCGCGATCTCGGCGGTCAGCCGGTTCAGGGCGGGCAGGTCGTATACGTCCTGCAGCACTTCGCGCACCGTCTCGAGGATGATCGGGAAGCTCGGATACTTCCGCGCCACCTCCAGCAGCTGCGCGCTGCGCTGCCGCTGCTGCCAGAGCGGCGATCGACGTCCCGGGTTCCGCCGGGGCAACAGCAGCGCGCGGGCGGCGCACTCGCGGAATCGGGCGGAGAACAGCGCCGAGCCGCCCACCTCCTGCGTGACGAGCTGGTCGAGCTCCTCCGCGTCGAAGCTGAACAATTCCGCACCGGGCGGGTCGGCATCCGTGTCGGGAAGACGCACGACGATCCCGTCGTCGGCGGCCATCGCCGACCCGTCGACCCCGAGCCGTTCCCGGATGCGCGCGGCCACCGCGAGCGCCCAGGGCGCGTGCACGGGCATGCCGTAGGGGGAATGCAGCACCAGCCGCCAGTCGCCCAGCTCGTCACGGAAGCGTTCGACCAGCAGCGTCCGGTCGGTCGGAACCGTGCCGGTGGCCTCCTGCTGCTCCCGGATGAACGCCCGCAGGTTGCTGATCGCCCACGGGTCCAGGCCCGCCTCGGCGAGCCGGTCGCCGAGCGGATCCGCCGTCTCGGTGCCCACCGGAGCAGCCGCGAGTTCCCCCGTGAAAGCGCCGACCGCCTGCCCGAGCTCCGCCGGCCGGCCCAGCCCGTCGCCCTTCCAGAACGGCACCCGCCCCGGCTGCCCGAAGGCGGGCGAGACCAGCACCCGGTCGGAGGTGATCTCCTCGATCCGCCAGCTCGTCGCACCGAGCGCGAACACGTCCCCAACGCGCGACTCGTAGACCATCTCCTCGTCCAACTCGCCCACTCGGCGTGCGCCCTCATCCGAGCCGACGATGAACACGCCGAACATGCCCCGGTCGGGGATGGTGCCGCCGCTGGTCACCGCGAGCCGCTGCGCTCCCGGCCGGCCGGAGATCGTGCCGGCGACGCGATCCCACACGATCCGCGGTCGCAGCTCGGCGAACTCGTCCGAGGGGTAGCGGCCCGAGAGCAGGTCGAGGGTCGCGTCGAACGCGCTTCGGGGGAGGGTGGCGAAGGATGCGGTGCGCCGCACCGTCTCGAACCACTCCTCGACGCCGAGGTCGCCGTCCGACCCCGCCAGCGCCACCGCCGCGACGGTCTGCTGGGCGAGGATGTCGAGCGGGTTCTGCGGCACCGCGATCGCCTCGATGAGCCCCGACCGCATCCGCTCGGTGACCACCGTGGTGTGCAGGAGGTCGGCGCGGTGCTTGGGGTAGAGCACGCCCTGGGAGATCTCCCCCACCTGGTGTCCGGCGCGTCCGATCCGCTGCAGCCCGGATGCGACGGAGGGCGGCGCCTCGACCTGGATCACCAGGTCGACCGCACCCATGTCGATGCCGAGTTCGAGGGAGCTGGTCGCCACCACGCACCGCAGGCGCCCGGACTTCAGGTCATCCTCGATCTGGGCGCGCTGCTCCTTCGATACCGAGCCGTGGTGCGCGCGGGCGAGGATCGGCGGCTCGTCGAGGGTGGCGGTCGTCGTCCGCGGCGGCCGGGTGATGCCCGAGCCGCCGACCGCCTCCGCCGGGTACGACGCGGCGGGCTCGCCCGTCATCCGCTCCTCGTAGAGCTCGTTGAGCCGTGCGGTCAGCCGCTCCGCCAGGCGCCGGGAGTTGGCGAACACGATGGTCGAACGGTGCCGCAGCACTTCGTCGACGATGGAGGCGTCGACGTGCGGCCAGATCGACCCGGCCGACTGGAGCCCCACTTCGTCCGCGCCGTCGTCGTCGAGCCCGGGGGTGGGGCTCGCGGTGCGCACCCCCAGCTCGGTCATGTCCTCCACGGGCACCACGACCCGCAGTTCGAAGGTCTTCTGGATCGGTGGCGCCACGATCTGCACCGGCGCCTGGCCGCCGAGGAAGCGCGCCACCTCCTCGCGCGGACGCACCGTGGCCGAGAGCCCGATGCGCTGCGCCGGCCGCGCGAGCAGGGCGTCGAGTCGCTCGAGCGACACCGCCAGGTGTGCGCCGCGTTTGGTCGCGGCGACGGCGTGCACCTCGTCGACGATCACCGTCTCGACCCCGGCCAGAGTCTCGCGCGCGGCGCTCGTGAGCATGAGGAAGAGCGACTCAGGCGTGGTGATCAGGATGTCCGGCGGCTCCCGGAGCAGCAGCCGGCGGTCGGCTGCCGGAGTGTCGCCGGAGCGCACGCCGACGGTGATCGGCGGTGTCGGGAGCCCCATCCGCTTGGCGGTCTGGGTGATGCCGACCAGGGGGGAGCGGAGGTTGCGCTCCACGTCGACGCCGAGCGCCTTGAGCGGCGAGAGGTAGAGGACGCGGGTGCGCCGCTTCGGGTCGACGGGGGTCGGCTCGGCGGCGAGCCGGTCAAGGGACCACAGGAACGCGGAGAGAGTCTTCCCGGATCCGGTGGGCGCGACGACGAGCGCATGCGCTCCGGTCGAGATCGCGTCCCAGGCCCCGGCCTGAGCCGGGGTGGGTTCGCGGAAGGCACCCCGGAACCACTCGGCCGTGGGCGCGCTGAACCTCTCGAGCACGTCGCTCATCACCCTCATCCTGCCTTCCACCCCCGACACCGCGCCCGCGAGGGGCTGCGGGTGCCCCGGATGCGGCGGGGTGCGGGGGGTGCGGGGGGTGCGGGGGTGCGGGAGTGCGGGAGTGCGGGAGTGCGGGAGTGCGGGAGTCGGCTGCGGCGGGTTCGGCTGCGGTCTGGCGCGGGAGGGACGGCGGGAAGGGGCGAAGTGGTTCTCGGGCGGGCCCAATCTCGGTATCGGCTGTGGCGGGAGTGGCACATGAGCAACATCGCCCACTTGACCTCACCGGATGCCGAAATCGAGCCGGGAGGTGGGGTTTTGCTGGGGTGGGGCCGCGGCGCGGAGACCGGCGGACCCGATCTCGGCATCGACCGTGACCGGGGTGGCGCGCGAGCAACATCCGCCACTCCAGCATCACGGGATGCCGAGATCGGGCACGGCGGGCGGAGTTCGCCACCGCCACCGCCACCGGCACCGGCCCCCGGACCCGGACCGCGCCCACACCCGGACCGCGCCCGCACCCGCATCCGGACCGCATCGGCCCCCCGGACGCAGAGGCTCAGCCCAGGCGCTGCTCGAGCCAGGCGGAGATGTCGCGCAGCTCGGCGCGGCCAACGCTGTGTCCGAGGTCCGGGTAGACCCGCTCGGTAAGGGTGGTGTGCGTCGCCATCCACGGCAGCGACCACTCGACGGCCGTCTCGGGGATCACCCTGTCCTGCCCGCCGCGTCCCCAGAAGACCGGCGGCGGCAACTCGCGAAGGCGCACATCGCCCGGGTGCTCCCCCTGCGCCACATAGCCGGAGAGTGCGACGACGTAGTCGAGCCGACGCGGCGCGAGCCGCAGCAGCTGCGTGGCGACGACCGCGCCCTGACTGAACCCGAGCATCCCGACGCCGGCGCCCGTGTCGACGGTGTCGAGCCAGTCGAGCACCGCCCCCGCCGCGGTATCCGCGGCCGCACCGCTCGCGGCGCCGCGGCGCTCGTGGGCGGGATCGAACCACGAATACCCCGCACCCTCGGGGTGGATCGCCCGCACCGAGGCGATCACCGGACGCAACGGCAGATGCGGCGAGAGCGCGAACAGGTCGCGCTCATCCGCGCCGCGGCCGTGCGCGAGCACGAGCAGCGGACGCCCCGCGCGCTCCCGCTCGGGGGCGCTCCACTGCACGGCGTCGGGGTCGAGGGCGGGCATCCGGCCACCCTACGCGCGGCGGCCGCGCGCTCGGGTCCGAGGGATCCTCCGGGCGCCGGCGCCGGCGGCGCACGTCCGCGTTTCGCGCGGCTGCTCGCCCCGGAGGAGCCCGCAGCATCGCCGGTCGGGTAGGAATGACCCATGGCATCCGTCGGCACTCCCGATCCTCCCGGCTCGGGATCGCAGCCCGAGGACGGCGCATCCGCTTGGCTCAGCGACGCCGATCTCGCACACATCCGCCGTCGCATCCCGGTGCTCTATGTCGAGGCGGTGCCGGTGCGCACCGACGGGGTGGGTGTCGTCACGGAGGTCGGCATCCTGCTGCGGGCGAACCCGGTCGGCGAGATCACCCGCACTCTCGTCAGCGGGCGCGTGATGTACGGGGAGACCCTCCGCGACGCGTTGTTCCGGCACCTCGAGAAGGACCTCGGGCCGATGGCGTTCCCGCTGCTGCCCGCGAGCCCGGTGCCCTTCTCGGTGGCGGAGTACTTCCCCATCCCGGGACTCTCGGCCTATGTCGACGATCGCCAGCACGCGGTGTCGCTGGCCTATGTGGTGCCGGTCACCGGCACCATCGAGCCGCGTCAGGATGCCCTGGAGGTCACCTGGATGACCCCCGCCGAGGCCTCCAGCGCGTCGGTGCACGCGGAGATGGAGGGCGGCCGCGGCACCCTCCTGCGGGCGGCGCTCGCCTCGGTCGGCGTGCTCGGCTGAGGAGGGCTACGGGTAGCGCTCGCCGACCGGCACCTCCACCGGCAGCACGTTGCCCACGGGAGCGAGCGGGCACGCCCACGCGGGGTCGTAGGCGCACGAGGGGTTGTAGGCGAAGTTGAGGTCCAGCACGAGCGTGCCGCGCTCCGGATCGGACCCGAGGTCGGCGCCTTTGATGGTGTCGAGCAGGTAGCGCCCGCCGCCGTAGCTGCCGCGACCGGCCAGGGCGTCCCGCACCGGCACGAAGAGTCCGCCGCCGTAGGAGGTGAGCCGCCACACGTCGAGGCTCCCGGCATCCGGGATCCGCACCAGACCGATCCGCTCGAACCCGACCGTGCCGTCCGTGCCGGTCTCGAATCGGAAATCGCCGGGCTCGGCGGGGAGCACCGGGAGCTCGAAGCGCCATGCCGGGTCGTAGTCCGCGACGGGCAGGCCGGCGAACGCGTCGCGGTCCGCGGCCAGCAGCGGCGTCGCCGGATGGGTGCGGAACAGCGCGTCGCGTCCCTCCCGCCACAGGGAGTGAGCGGATGCCGGGTCGGGTTCGCGTCGCACCTCCTCGTAGAGGGCGAACACCCGTCGCCGCCAGTCCGCGACCTCGAGGGCGGGGATGCTCATGCGGCAACGCTAAGCGCGGTGGCGGTGGTCGTCACGCGGCGGCGAGTTGCGGCGCGGGCACAACCCGCCTCCGGGCGGATGCTCACCGGCCGGCCCGCAGCAGTTCCTCGGGTCGGTGCCAGCGGACGCCCCCGAATCGCTCGAAGTCGCGGTCATAGGTGACCACCTGTGCGCGGCGTTCGATGGCGACGGCGGCCAGGTGGGCGTCATTGCTCAGGTTGCCGGTGGTGCTCGACTCGCTCAGGAGTCGACCGAGCAGCCGGGCGTGGCCCTCGCCGGGATGTACGACCTGCGCCCCGGGGGCGGTGATCCACGCGTCGACCTGCTCGGCAGCCTCGGCGCGTGAGAGGGGTACCCGGAAGATCTCGGACTTGGTGGAGATGCGGATGAAGGCGACGAGCGCGAGCCACGTCAGCCCGACCGAGTCCGATCCGGCGAGGGCCATGTCCAATCAGCGTCGAGAGGCCTCGTGGTGGTCCGCTGCGGTGTTCTCCGTGTGAAGGAGCACCTTTGCGTCGAGGTCCTTCATCGTCCCGCCCGCATCTCGCGCAGTCGCTCCTCGTCCTCCAGTTCGCCGGCCAGTTGCAACGCGCGGTCGAGGGTCACCCTCGGCCGTCCCATAGCGCGGACCACGGTGGCCGGCTCACCGCCCGCGCGGTTCCCGACTCCCGCGCGGATCGCGTCGTTCAGCGCGCGCGTGAACGACACCCCGCGACGGCTCATGAGGCGCCGGATCGTCGACTCGGTGTCGGCGTCGAGAGTGACCGTGGTGCGCACTCTGACAGCAAAGCATCAGATCGGATGATGCAGAGCATCAAGGGCCTCAGAAGTCGAAGAGGTTCGCGCGGAGGCCGCCGTCGCCGAGCTCCTGACGCAGGATGCCGCGGCGCCGCAGCACCGGGACGATGTCGTCGAGCATCCGGTGCACGCCGACGGGGTGCAGGTCGCCGGAGAAGATGACGCCGTCGTTGTGCGCGTCGTCGCCGAGCTCTTCGATGTAGTCGGCCACCTCCTCCGCGGTGCCGACGACGCCGTCGCGGTCGGCGATGCGACCCTTCCTCGCCTTGCGCGTGAGCAGCTCCCGCAGCGGCGCCTCGGTGTCGCCGCCGGTGAGGCCGCGGATGCTGCCCTGCGAGACGTGCTGCCCGAAGGCAGCGGGGTCGACCGAAGCATCCAGGTCGAACGCGGTGAGGTCGGTCTCCAGGTCGCTGGACTGGCCGAGCGCGACCGTGAGCAGGTCCGCGTCGGACGGATGCCGGGACGCCTCCACGATCCGCTCGGCCTCGGCGACGCTGGCGACGATCTCGGGTTTGAATACGAACAGCACCCGGATGTCGCCGGGCCCGCGCCCCGCCGCGACCGCCGCCTCGTGCACGCGAGCGCGGTACTCCCGCACCGCCGCGGTCGCCATCGGCGCGAGCGCGAGCTGCACCTGCGAGCGCGCCCCGGCGAAGCCGAGCCCGCGCGGCGATCCGCCGGGGGAGACGATCACCGGGTCGTCGCCGTCCTCGAAGGGCACCGCGTTGAGCGGTCCGTCGAGCGCGAAGTACTTCCCGCGGTGCTGGAAGGAGCGGATGCGGGCGCCGTCGGCGTAGTGCCCGCTCTCCGCGTCCTCGACCAGCGCCCCCTCATCCCAGCTGTGCCAGAGGCGGCGGATCACATCGATCCACTCCTCCGCCCGGTCGTAGGCCGCGTCGTGACCCAGCGGCGGGGCGTCGCCGAAGTGCCGTGCCGAGCCGACATCCGTGACCACGTTGATGCCGAACCGGCCCCCCGAGAGGTGCTGCAGGGTCGCGAATTGCCGCGCCGCCGTGTAGGGCGCCACCTGCGCGGCGTTGACGGTCGGGGCGATGCCGATCCGCGAGGTCGCCGCGAACAGGTACGGCGCGAGCATCAGCGGGTCGTGCTTCGGGCCGCCGTAGGCGCGGCGCACCCGCAGGTCGAGGGTGTCGGCGTTGCCGAGCGAGAGGGCATCCTCGGCGATCACGAGGTCGAAGCCCGCACGTTCCAGGTCGCGCACCGACTGCTGGTAGAGGTCGGGGCGGCGCCAGTCCCAGTTCCAGCCGAGGTAGGGCCGGTCCCAGCCCTGCGGGCCGAAGCCGCGGGAGAAGAACCAGCCGAGGTGCTGCGGGCGCGCCATCAGTGGACGGCCGCGACAGGGAGCGACGGATCCGGGAAGTGCACGACCCGGGCCGAGCCCGCGGGCCTCGCCGCGCGCAACCCGAGCTCCAGATCCGCGCGCAGATCCGCGACGCCCTCGAGCCCCACCGCGAGCCGGAGCAGCCCCGGCCCGATGCCCGCCGCGGCGCGCTCGGCGGCACTGCGGCGGGCGTGACTGGTGCTGGCCGGGTGCAGCAGCATCGTCCGCACGTCGCCGAGGTGCGTCATCCTGCTCACCAGGCGCACCGCATCCACGAACTCCCGCGCCGCCGCCTCGCCGCCGCGCAGGGTGAACGAGAGCACCCCGCCGGCGCCACGCGGCAGATACCGCTCGGCGAGGACGTGGGACGGATGCGAGGCGAGCCCGGCGTAGTCGACCGACGCCACCTCGGGTCGGGTCTCGAGCCAGCGGGCCAACTCCAGCGCCGAGGCGGAGTGCCGCTCGACCCGCAGCGCCAGCGTCTCCAGTCCCTGCAGCAGCAGGAACGCGTTCAGCGGCGAGAGCACCGGGCCCAGGCGCGACGCAATGGTCTCGCGGGTGAAACGGGCGTAGTCCGGATCGAACGCCGAGGCGATCGCGATCGCCCCGCCGAGCGCCGAGCCCGTGCCGGTGAGGTACTTGCTGGTCGAGTGGATGACGACATCCGCGCCGTGCTCGATCGGCCGCAGCAGGTAGGGCGTGCCCAGGGTGTTGTCGACGACGAGCGGGATGCCGTGCCCGTGGGCGAGGTCGGCGAGGGGTGCCAGGTCGAGCAGCTGCGTGCGGGGGTTCGCGATCGGCTCCCCGTACAGGGCGCGGGTGATGGGGCGGATGCCGCGGCGCCACGCGTCGAGGTCGGACGGATCGTCGACGAAGTCGACCTCGATGCCGAACCGGGAGAAGTTCTCGGTGAGCAGCCCGCGGGTGCCCTCGTACACCGTGCTCGCGGCGAGCAGGTGGTCGCCCGCCCGGAGCAGGCCGAGCAGGGCGACGGTCACGGCGGCCTGGCCGCTGCCGACCAGGATCGCCTCGTCGGCTCCCTCCAGCGCGGCGATCCGCCGCTCCACCTGGGCGAGCGTGGGGTTGCCGTAGCGGGAGTAGAGGTAGCCGTCGTCCTCGCCCGCGAACCGGGCGCGCGCCTGCTCGAAGTCGTCGAAGGCGAAGCCGGCGCTGAGGTGGATGGGCGTGACGCGCGATCCGTGCGCCGCGTCCGGGATCTCGCCGCCGTGGATCTGCGCGGTCGCGAAGGAGTGCGGCTCGCTCATGCACGCACTGTGCCACGCGCGTCCGGAGGACCGCGGGAGTGTGAAGCCCTGTTACGCCCGCGGCATCCGCGCGGCCAGGCGTCGGATGCCGACGCCGCGGACCTGCCAGAACACCCAGAGCACCGGCCAGAGGAGCACGCCGACGCGCCCCGCTCCGAACTCGAGCTGATCGCGGTAGAGGGTGCCGGACTCCCGCCGGCTCGGGGAGACGGCCATCTGGTGGCGCCAGCGCGTGATCGCCGCGAGTGCTCCGGAGACCGGCCCGCCGGCATCCACCATGAGCTGCGCCCCGCGGTGCTCGGTGAAGCTCAGGTCGATCACCTGCTGACCCAGCGGGATCACGCCGAGCAGCCACACCGACACCCGGTGTGCGCCGGTGCCCCACCGCTCGGGGAACCCGCCGGGCTCCCGCGACCGGATCACCATGAGCGGCGCGGCCACGGCGCGGAACGCGGCGGGCGAGCGGATGATGTCCCACGCCGCGTCGGGGCGGCAGTCGAGCTCCAGCTTGAGTCGAACGCGCATGCCGCCAGTCTGGCCCACACCCTCCTCACGGCACCGGATGAGGAGAGGAACGGGAACCCTCCCCGCGCTACTCCGGATCCTCCGCGCGCTACTCCGGAACCTTTCCGCACTACTCCGGATCCTCCGCGCGCTACTCCGGAGGATTCTCGGCGGTACGTTGCATCGCTGTCTGCCTCGCCCGCGTCTTCCGGAGTTGCGAATGTGGAGGGTCGACGTCGGGAATCGGGGTGACGGTGCATCGGGGCGACGGAGCACCGGAGCGACGGAGCGGATGCGCTCGCTAGCCTCGATCGGTGACCGACGACGCCGACCCTCGCGCGCAACTGCAGTACCAGGTGCGCTTCGCCTACGGACCCGCCGGCGAGCGCGAGCTCGCCGCGGCCGACGTGGTCGTCGTCGCGGACGAGATCTCCGCCCCCGCCTCCGAGCTCTCCGCCCCCGCCTCCGAGCTCTCCGACCCCGCCTCCGCCCCCGCATCCGACCTCCCCGGCTCCGAGCCCGAGGTGCCGGACGTGGCGACGATCGCCACCGCCTCCGCGGTCGCGCAGCGGATCCTGGCTGCGCAGACGCAGCGAGGGGATCGCGTGTCGGTGGCGGTGATCGCGCGGGGGCGCGCGGACGTGTCGTTCGCGGTGGAGGACCTGCTCGCCGCGGGGGCGGTGATCGACGCGCTCGCCGAGATCGGCATCGATCACTGCTCGCCCGAGGCCGCCGCCGCGGCGGCCGCGTACATCGGGCTGCGCCGCGCGACGACTC
>JACRGJ010000027.1 GCA_016212425.1 Micrococcales bacterium
CGCGCTTCTCGCGCGACGGGCCCCTTCGAAGGCGATCGTCAGATCGACGGATCCGGAACTACTGGATCTGCGCCGTGATAGTCGCGGTGCCCACGAGCAGGCCCTTCTTGACGGCGGTGGTGCCGAACACCTTGTTCAGGGTGTCCGCGGCCGTCTGGGAGATGTGCACGGTGGTACCGGTCAGGATCGCGTTGCTGCCCTGAACGCTGAGCGGCTTCAGCGTGCCGCCCCACAGGTCGAACAGCGGCGCCTGCACCGCGGCGGACGTGCCGTTCACTGCGACGTCGCCGTACAGGATGGAGTTGCCGGGGTTGAGGGTGAAGTTGGTCAGGTCGACGTTGGTCGAACCGCCGGTGAGGCGCAGTCCCGAGCCGTTGTGGAGCAGGATGCCCTGCACGTACGGGCGGTACTTGCTCTTCGGCGACCAGTAGACGACCGAGCCGCCGGTGATCGGGAACTTGACCGAGCCGCTCTCGAGCGTGCCGCTGCCGAGCATGCTCGGGGTCAGCTTCAGCGCGGTGAGCGCGTCGGTGAAGCCCTTGTCGAGGGCGACGCCGGTCGTACCGCCCTTGAGGGCGGGAACGGCGGCGGCCGGCGCGGGGATCTTCGCGGTGGCGGTCTTGACGGTGGAGTTCTCGGGCGCCGCGCTTGCGATGCTGACGGAGGTGCCAGCCAAACCGGCGACGAGGGCGGCCGCGGCGGCGATGCCGATCGAAGCCTTGGTGGTCTTACGCATTGCAGTCATCCTTACTGTTGGATTCGGGTGGAGCAGATGCCCGCCCGGTGATGAACTGGGTTCGCTGCGCTGGCTCGATCGGATTGCCTCGTGACCGTTCCGTTACCTTTCACAGATTGTTTTCAGCCCGGATGTCCCCTTATATGCCGACACAGGGATACGTGACGACCGCCGCCGGCGAGCCGCCCGCGGATGAGTTGCTCCGCGCGGCGCGAACGATGCAGCTTCCCGGTGTCGGCCGCGCGGGACAGGGCCGGATCGCGTCGGCGCGTGTCCTGGTCGTCGGCGCCGGGGGCCTCGGCTCGCCCGTGCTGCAGTACCTCGCCGCCGCGGGCGTCGGCGTGCTGGGGGTCGCCGATCACGACACGGTGGAGGTCTCCAATCTCGCGCGGCAGGTCGTGCACGCGGTCGGCTCCGTCGGAATCGCGAAGGTCGAGAGCGCGACGCGGTCGATCGCGGCCCTCAACCCGTCGGTGACCGTGGTGCCGCATCCGGTCGAGGTGACCGCTGGCACCGCGCTGGGGCTGCTCGCGGGCTACGACGTGGTCGTCGACGCCACCGACCGTCCCGAGACCCGGTACCTCCTGAGCGACGCCGCGGCGGCGCGGCGCATGCCGGAGGTGTGGGGCGCGGTGCTCGGCTTCGAGGGGCAGGTGTCGGTGTTCTGGGAGGGCGCGCCGGACGGACGGTCCATCGACTACCGGGATCTGCATCCGCATCCGTCGCTCGACGCCGAGAGCTGCGAGACCGCGGGAGTGCTCGGGCCGGTGTGCGGCGTGATCGGCTCGGCGATGGCGGTGGAGGTGCTGAAGCTCGTCGCCGGCGTCGGCGATCCGCTCCTCGGGCGGGTGCAGCACTACGACGCGGTCGCCGGATCGTGGCGCGAGATCGCGGTGCGTCGCCGGGCGGACCGCGTTCCGGTCGCGGCGGATGCGGTGCCGGGGCTCGTCGCGGCGGGCGCGGTGCCGGGGCTCGTCGCGGCGGATGCGGTGCCGGGGCTCGTCGCGGCGGATGCGGTGCCGGGGCGATTCGCGGCGGATGCGGTGCCGGGACCCGTCGCGCGGAGTGCGCTGTCCGGGCAGCCCCCGCCCGCCGCGCCCGCGGTGGCGTAGACGGAACGGGGCGACCGGGTGGTGCTCGACGTGCGCGAGCCGGCGGAGCACGCCGAACGCCACCTGCCGGACGACCGGCTGCTGCCTCTCGCGGAGCTGCTCGCCGACCCCTCCCGCGCGGGCAGTGCCCCGGTGCTGGTGTACTGCGCGAGCGGCCGTCGCTCGGCGGTCGCCGCCGACGCGCTCGTCGCCGCGGGGGTGGACGCGGTGTCGCTCCGCGGCGGCATCGCCGCGCTGCCGCCCGCGCTCACTCTCTCGCCGAGCGGCCACGACACGCCGCTACCGCGCGGCACGTAGCGGCGTGTTGTGGCTCCTCGAGGTTCCGGGGGGATCCGGAGGAGCGCCGCTCGCGCCCGCGCTCACTTCCTCGCCGAGTGGCCACAACACGCCGTAACGGCACGGACCGTAGCGGCGTGTCGTGGCCTTTCGGCGTCCTGAGGGACCCCGCGTGCGCGCTCCGCCCCGCGCCCCCGCACCTGGGCGCTCCCGCCCGCGCGCCCCGCGCCCGCGCTCCTGCGCGCCCCGCGCTTCGCGCCCGCGCTTCGCGCCCGCGCTCCGCGCTCCGTGCCCGCGCTCAGCCGCCCGCGAAGGGCGGCAGCACGTCGACCGTGGTGCCCTCGCGGAGGAGCGTGGCGCGGTCGTCCTCGGCGACCCCGTCGACGAGGAGGCTGCACCGGGCGAGGACGGCGGCGGCGCTCTCCGGGAGCGTCGACAGCGCCTCGCCGAGCGTCGCGCCGGGGGCGAGCTCGAGCCCCACCTCGGGCGCGCCGACCGCCTCCCGGGCGGCGGCGAA
>JACRGJ010000028.1 GCA_016212425.1 Micrococcales bacterium
AACTTCGCCACGACGATGCTGCGGCTCGCCGCGGCGCGGGAGACGGTCTCGGTGGTGGACGACCAGGTCGGCCAGCCCACCTGGACCGCCGACCTCGCGCGAAAGATCGTCGCGGTGGTCGAGGCGGATGCGCCCGCCGGGGTGTATCACGCCACCAGCGGCGGGCGGACCAGCTGGTACGGCTTCGCCCGCGCGATCTTCGAGGAGGCCGGGCTCGATCCCGAGCGGGTGCTCGCCACCACGAGCGCGGACTTCGTGTGCCCCGCCCCACGTCCCGCGTGGTCGGTGCTCGGCCACGACGCCTGGGGGCGCACCGGGATCGCCCCGATCCGGGACTGGCGCGAGGCCCTCGCGGCGGCTGCGACGGCCGGCGTCCTCGCCCCGTGAGCACCCTGCGGGTCGTGCTCGACCCGATGCTCGCGCCCGGCGGGCGCTACACGGAGGCCCTCACCCGCGCCCTCATCGCGACCGCCCCGCCCGGCTCCGACGTCGCCGGGATGGTGGCCGCGTCGACCGAGGACGAGTACGAGCGGATCGCCTTCCGGCTGCCCGGTCTGGTCGAACTGCACAAGTCCGTCCTCGCGCTGCGGGAGCTGCGCGCGGCCTGGCAGCGCGGTGTGACGGGCTCCGCCAGGGGGATGGTCCACGCCACCGACCTCCTCGCCCCGCTGCGTCGGCACGACCGCAGCCGCGCCCCCGGCACCCAGACGGTGGTCACCATCCGCGACGCCCGGCCGTGGACCGGTGCGGAGGCGCTCCCCTCCGGCGATGCCGCGTGGCAGCGGGCGATGGGCCGGCGCGCCGAGCGGTTCGCCGACGCCGTCGTCGTGCCCTCCCACGCCGTCGCGGAGCGGCTGGCCGACGCGCTGCAGCTCGGCGACCGCATCCGGGTGATCGCGGGCGCATCGATCTCCGACCCCCTTCCCGTGGATGCGGAGGCGCGCGCCGAGCGGATGGGACTGCCTCCGCGGTACATCGCCGTCGAAGACCTCGCGGACGAGCGGATCGCCCGGGTCGGCGATGCGCTGCCGATCATCGTGCTCGGGATGACCGCATCCGCCGGCGGGGAGACGGTCGGCGCCGGCTCGGACGGTCCGCGCCGCGTGGACGTGTCCGACCCGTGTGACCTAGCGGTCGCCCTCGGACGCGCGGCGGTCTTCGCGGCGCCTGACCTCCGCGACGGACTCGGCATGGGGGTGCTGCAGGCGCTGCACCTCGGGGTGCCCGTCGTGCACGCCGCGTCGGCGGAGATCACCGAACTCACCGCCGAGGCCGGGGTCTCCGCATCCGCGGAGGAGTTGCCCGAGGCGATCCGCGCGGTGCTGGATGACCCCGCGCTGCGCCAGCGGCTCTCGGTGCAGGGCCGCGACCGGGCGAAGGCGTTCAGCTGGCGTGACTCGGCAGAGAAGGTCTGGCAGCTGCACGCCGATCTCTGAGGTGAACCGCTTCTAACCCTGTCCCGTCGAGCAGGTCTGCTGCGCGGCCGATTGCCCGGTGGCGCCCGAGGGCAGCTGCACGGCGGCACCGCCCCCCGGCGTCGCGCTCGGCGACGGAGACGGGGATCCGCTCGCCGCCGGGGCCTTGGTCGCCTTCGGGTCGGTCGTTGCGGCGGTGCCGAGACCCCCGACCTCGACCGCCTTATCCGCCTTCAGCGCCCCCGTCAGCACCGCCGCCGAGTCCGTCAGCGGCACCGCCACGCTCAACCCGCGGATGTAGGTCGCCCGGGACGGGTACTGCACGAACGCGATCCGGTCGAGGGGGATGTCGCGGAGGGTCAGCGCGAGCGACACCATCGTGGCGGTCTGCCCGAGCGCCGTCGAGAGGGTCATGCTGTCGGCGGCGGCGTTGGCGAGGTTCACCAGCTTCACCGGATCGGCGAGGGTCGAGGAGTCCTTCACTTTCCGCACCAGCGCGGACAGGAACACCTGCTGGTTGCTGATCCGCTGCAGGTCCCCGCCGCCCGAGAGCCCGTGCCGGGTGCGGAGGAACGACAACGCCGTCGCTCCCTGGATGGTCTGCGTCCCGGCGTCGAGCTTCAGGCCGGTGTACGGGTCATCGATCGGCGAGGTCAGGCAGACCGGGACTCCGCCCACCGCGTCGCTCATCTTGACGACGCCGTCGAACTCGATGAGCGCGGCGTAGTCGACCGGGAGTCCGGTGAGCGCGGTGGTGCTCGCGGCGACGCAGGACAGTCCACCGCGGCTGAGTGCGGTGTTGAACTTCGCCTGCCCTTCCGCGGGGGAGACGGTGCCATCGGCCCTCGTGCACTCCGGCTGCGGCACGAAGAGGTCGCGGGGGATCGAGAGCACCGTCGCCGAGCGCGACGTCGGCGAGATGTGCATGAGGATCGTCACGTCGTTCAGCGTCTCGCCGCGGGCACCGTAGGCGGCGTTCCCGCCCCCGGAGTCGCTGCCGACCAGCAGCACGTTGACGGGGCCGGTGATCGGCCCGACGGCCTTGCCGCCCGGGATGTCGACCGTGTTCGAGGCGACCTTGCCCGCCACGACCGCCCCGGCCCCCGCGAGCCAGGCACCGCCGAATGCCGCACCCCCGGTCAGCACCAGCGCGACGACGGCGAGAAGCGCGACGCTCGCACGCACCGCGCCCCCGAGCCGCACGAAGCGCACGAGGCGGAAGGTGTCGAGCGTGCAGATGAGCCAGACGACCCCGTAGAACACGAGGACCGCCGTCACGACCCACAGCGCGACGGGGGTCAGGATGATCGCGAGCACCGTCGTGCGGCCGACGAGTGCGGCGACGACCGCGACCACCACCAGCAGCCAGAACAGCAGCGTCGTGCCGAGCCCGAACCGCCCGAGCCGACGGCTGCCGGCCAGTACCTGCGCCGAGCCCGGGATCAGGAAGTTCAGGCACACCAGCCACCACGCCCGCCTGTTCATCAGCGGCTGCGAGCGCAGGTCCGGATAGCGCACCGGGGTCGCGGTCGCGCCGGTGCCCACCGTCACAGGCCGTCCTTGAGTGCCGCGTTCTTCCGCTCGACGAGCTGTTCCAACTCGGCGGCGTACGACGCGAGGCGCTCCGCGAGGGCGGCATCCGCGATCGAGAGGATGCGGGCGGCCAGGATGCCGGCGTTGCGGGCCCCGCCGATCGACACGGTGGCGACGGGGATGCCGGCGGGCATCTGCACGATGGAGAGCAGGGAATCGAGCCCGTCCAGCCGCGCGAGGGGGACCGGGACCCCGATCACGGGGAGGGTGGTGACGGAGGCGAGCATGCCGGGCAGGTGGGCGGCGCCCCCGGCGCCGGCGATGATCACCCGGATGCCGCGCGCCGCCGCGCCGGACCCGAACGCGAGCATCCGCTGGGGGGTCCGGTGCGCGGAGAGCACCTCGACCTCGTGGGCGATGCCGAAGCCCTGGAGGGCCCCGGCGGCGTCCTGCATCACCGACCAGTCGGAGTCCGACCCCATGACGACGGAGACCACCGGGGCAGGGTCGAACGACGCGGGCACCCCGCCATGGTAGGGAGCGCCCCTCCGAGTTCCGTGCAGCGCCGCGCAGGTGGCCCGGGGCCGGTCAGGCCTCGAAGTACGCCGCGGCGGCGCGCGCGCGGGCGAGCGCCGACGCGGCATCCGCCCCGAGCGCCGTGACGTGGCCCACCTTGCGGCCGGGTCGCGACGCCTTCGCGTAGAAGTGGACCTTCGCCTCCGGATGGGCGCCGAGCGCCTCGGGGTAGCGGTCGAGCATCGATCCGGATGCCGGCCCGCCCAGCACGTTCACCATCGCGGCGGCGGGCGCGAGGGCGCTCGTATCGCCGAGCGGCAGGTCGAGCACCGCGCGGAGGTGCTGTTCGAACTGGCTCGTCACCGCGCCGTCGATCGACCAGTGGCCGGTGTTGTGGGGGCGCATCGCCAACTCGTTGACGAGCAGGCGACCCTCCCCCGTCTCGAACAGCTCGACGGCGAGAACCCCGGTCACATCGAGCCCCTCGGCGATCCCCACCGCGAGCTCCCGAGCAGCCTCGCCGAGGCCCTCCGTCGCTCCCGTCGCGGGCGCGGCGACCTCGGCGCAGACACCGTCCCGCTGCACGGTCTCGACCAGCGGCCAGGCCCGCACCTCGCCCGAGGGGCGGCGCGCCACCGACTGCGCGAGCTCCCGCCGGAACGGCACGAGCTCCTCGACCAGCAGCCCCGGCCCGGTGCCCTGCGCGGCGGGCGTCGCGAACCAGTCGTCGACATCCGCCTCGTCGCGCACCACGCGCACGCCCTTGCCGTCGTAGCCGCCCCGCGGGGTCTTCACCACGGCGCGCCCGCCGTGCCGCATCAGGAACGCTGCGAGCTCCGAGCGCTTCCGCACCACCCCCCACGAGGGCACCGGCACCCCGAGGGCGGACAGGCGCTCCCGCATGACGATCTTGTCCTGCGCCACGGCCAGGGCGTGCGGACCCGGGCGCACCGCCACACCCTCCGCGACCAGCGCAAGCAGCACCTCCTGCGGCACATGCTCGTGATCGAAGGTCACCACGTCGACCTCGCGCGCGAAGCGGAGCACCGCGGCGGAGTCGCGGTAGTCCCCGACGGCGGTCGCGGCGAGGGAGGCCGACATCCCGGTCTCCTCCGCGAGCACGCGGAGCTCGATCCCGAGGGCCACAGCCGGGGGGATCATCATCCGCGCGAGCTGTCCGCCGCCGATCACGCCGACCCGCACACCGGCCTCCGTTCCGCTGGCGTGCCTAGAATTGCCGCCGGCTCCGACCCTATCGAGGGCCGAGGGGGCGCTCGCTCCGGCCGACGCGAGATCGAGGAGGACGGATGCGGCGATTCCTCGCACAGTTCACGCGCTTCGGCCTCGTGGGTCTCGTCGGGCTGGTCGTCGACGTCGCTCTGTTCAACCTGCTGCTGAACACGGTCTTCGCGCCGGAACGCGTGGACGGCGGCCCGCTGCTGGCGAAGGCGGTGTCCACCTCCGCCGCGATCGTGTGCAACTGGATCGGCAACCGGCTCTGGACCTTCCGTGAGCACCGCGGCCGGCAGCTGTGGCGGGAGGGCCTGGAGTTCGCCCTGGTCAGCGTCGGCGGGCTCCTCATCGGGCTGGCCTGCCTGTGGCTGTCGCACTACGTGCTCGGCTTCACCGGCCGCCTCGCCGACAACATCGCCAGCAACGTCGTCGGACTCGGCCTCGGCACCGCCTTCCGGTTCCTGCTCTACCGGTACTGGGTGTTCCGCCCGCGTCGGGGGGAGCCGCACGTGTTCGACCCGTCGGTCACCACCGCTCCGCGTGGGGCCACTCCGGTGGTCCCCCCGCGAGGTCCGGCCGCCCTCCCCATTCCCCCGGAGTGAAACGGATCGCGTTCGCCTCGACGAGGTCGTGGAGCACCTCGGCGACGAGGTGCGGCTGGGAAATGTCGCGCAGCACGAGCGGCGGGTCCTCGCCCGCCGCCACCGTCACATCGCCCGAGCGGAACAGATGCTGGAGGCCGGAGCGCCGCACCGTGATGCCGTAGCCCCGGCTGTGGTGCAGCTCCCGCCGCGTGTGCGCGAGCACCCCGGAGCGCAGGGCGATCCGCCGTGTGGTGATGGTCGCCTGGCGCGTCGCCCAGCGCAGCAGGGGCGCGAGCACGCCGACGATCGCCAGCAGAGCGCCGGCGCCGAGCGCGAGGATCCGCATCCACCCCTCGGGCGCGACCCCGACGGCGTACACGGTCGCGCCCGCCAGGACCACGAGGAGCGCGAGCGGCCAGAACAGGTGCCGACCGTGCGCACGCAGCCGCGCGACCACCGCTTCGGGCGGGCGGGCCGCCGCGGTTCGAGCAGCGGGATCGGACACCGCGCGCCTACAGCTGGCGCAGGTGCGTGACGTCTCCGGCGGCCACGGCGACGTTCCCGTCGGCGGTCGCGACCACGATCCGTCCCGCGGGGTCGATGTCGACGGCGGTGCCACGCACCTCCCCCGTGCCTCCGTCGAGCGCGGGCAGGTCGAGCCGCACCGGGCGGCCGAGGGTGGCACAGAGCTCGCGCACCCGATCGCGCAGCCCGCTGTGATCCGCGTCGCCCCGCCCCGCCAGGAACGCCGAGGCGTGCGAGCGCAGCCGCCGCAGGTACTCGCCGAGCACCCTGTCGACGATTCCCGCCGGCTCGGCGCCGGCCAGGGTGAGCGAGCCCGCGGCCGGAACCGGCAGCTGATCCTCTGTCATCGTCAGGTTCACCCCCGCCCCGACGACCACCACGAGCACCCCGTCCGGGCCCGTCACGACCTCGGCCAGGATCCCGCAGACCTTCCGGTCCGCCCCGCCCGGGGCGCTCACCAGCACGTCGTTGGGCCACTTGAGACCCACGGATGCCGTGGGCACCTCCTCCGTGACCGTCTCGGTCATCGCGACCCCGGCCGCCATCCCGAGCCAGCCGAGACGCTCGACCGCCACCGGGCGCCCCACGGCATCCACCGCCCGGATCGCCGTCGAGACCGCCAGCGACGTGCCGGCCGGAGCGGTCCACACCCGGTCGAGGCGGCCGCGACCCGCGGTCTGATCGAGCGTCGCGAGGGTGGCGTAGTCCGCGAGCGCGTCCGCGCGCACGCGGGCGGCGAGCAGCGCGTTGGTCGAGGGTGCCGACTCGAGCAGCTCGAGCTCCGGCACCTCCCGACGGCTGCGGGCGAGGTCCATCCCGCCACCGTAGGCGGAGCCGCGCGCCGCATCCGGATGCCTCGCGGGACGGGGCCGGACGCCGGGAGGCCCGTGGATAGGCTGGGGCACGTGACCGACCCCGCTCGCACGCCCGACCTCACGACGACCGCCGGCAAGCTCGCCGACCTGAAGACCCGGTACCACGAGGCGGTCACCGCGAGCGGCGAGGCCGCCATCGAGAAGCAGCACTCCCGCGGCAAGAAGACCGCCCGCGAGCGCATCGACGACCTCCTCGACCAGGGCTCGTTCGTCGAGCTGGACGAGTTCGTTCGCCACCGCACCCACGCGTTCGGGATGGAGGCGAAGCGGCCCTACGGCGACGCCGTCGTGACCGGCACCGGCACCATCCACGGCCGGCAGGTGGCGGTGTACTCCCAGGACTTCACGATCTTCGGCGGCTCGCTCGGCGAGGTCGCGGGCGAGAAGATCATCAAGGTGATGGAACTCGCCCTGAAGACGGGCGTGCCGATCATCGGGATGCTGGACTCCGGCGGCGCGCGGATCCAGGAGGGCGTCGTCGCCCTCGGCAAGTACGGCGAGATCTTCCGCCTCAACACCGCCTCGTCGGGCGTCATCCCGCAGATCTCGATCATCATGGGTCCGGCGGCCGGCGGCGCCGTCTACGGTCCGGCCCTGACCGACTTCGTGATCATGGTCGACAAGACCAGCCAGATGTTCGTGACGGGGCCGGATGTCATCCGCACCGTCACCGGCGAGGACGTCGGCATGGAGGAGCTCGGCGGCGCCCTCACCCACAGCCAGCGCACCGGCGTCTCGCACTACATGGCCGCCGACGAGGACGACGCGATCGACTACGCGCGCGGGCTCGTGAGCTTCCTGCCCGACAACAACCTCGCCGACCCCCCGGTGTACGAGAACGACGTCGAACTCGAGATCACGGATGCCGACCGGCTCCTCAACACGGTCATCCCCGACTCCCCCAACCAGCCCTACGACGTGCACCTGGTGATCGAGTCGATCGTCGACAACAACGACTTCCTCGAGGTGCAGCCGCTGTTCGCACCCAACATTGTCGTCGGCTTCGCCCGGGTCGAGGGTCGCTCGATCGGCATCATCGCCAATCAGCCCTCGCAGATGGCCGGCACCCTCAATATCAATGCCGGCGAGAAGGCGGCCCGCTTCGTGCGATTCTGCGACGCGTTCGGCATCCCGATCCTCACCCTGGTGGACGTGCCCGGTTACCTGCCCGGCACCGATCAGGAGTGGACCGGCGTCATCCGCCGCGGCGCGAAGCTGCTCTACGCCTACGCGGAGGCGACCGTTCCGCTGGTCACCGTCATCACCCGCAAGGCGTACGGCGGCGCCTACATCGTGATGGGGTCGAAGCAGCTGGGCGCCGACATCAACTTCGCCTGGCCGACCGCCGAGATCGCGGTGATGGGCGGTCAGGGCGCGGTGAACATCCTGTACCGCGGCGAGATCAAGGCGGCCGAGGAGCGCGGCGAGGACGTGGCCGCGGTGCGCACCCGCCTCGCGAACGAGTACACCTACAACGTCGCGAGCCCGTTCCTCGCCGCCGAGCGCGGGGAGCTCGACGGGGTCATCGAGCCCGCCGCCACCCGGGTCGCGGTGGTCAAGGCGCTGCGGGCGCTGCGGGGCAAGCGCGCGACCCTGCCGCCGAAGAAGCACGGGAACATCCCGCTGTGAGCGCGTCCGACGGCGTCGTGCCGGACTTGCGCTTCCTCAGCGGCGACCCGACGCCGGAGGAGCTCGCCGCGGTCACCGCGGTGCTCGGCGCGGCGATCGAGCAGCTGGCGCAGGAGGATCGCACCGAACCGGTCGTGCCCTCGACCTGGATGCGGACGCGCCGGGCCATCCGTCCCGTGCTCACCGGCGACTGGACGCATCCGGCCTGAGACCGGGGCCTCGGTCCCCTCAGCGGCGCCCTGATCCGCGGCACCGGGCGACGGACCAGGGCGTACCCCGGCGGTCCCCCGAAATGTCCACTGCGGACTGGACTTCGGTGCGGCATGCTGGTAGGGCCGGGTGACCGTTCCGTCATCCGTGTCTGCTCATCGGTGCTCGGGTAAAGCGCCGGTGACGTGGGGGCGAGTCAGGACGATATTCGGGTTGTCGTCCTGACTCGAATCGTCGCGGGGGGTCGGATTCGGGTTCCGGCCCCTCCGCGACGCTCTGTGCTCTCCGAACCGGAGAGCCTCCCGGCGTGCGGCCCTCAGACCGGCGGACCGGGGCGGGCCGACACCGGAGCGGGCTCGTCCGCGATGCGCGGGATCTCCAGCCAGAGGTCGACCTCCTCGTCGCCCCCGTCGGGTCCGAGCGCCGCCGCGGCGGCATCCGGGGAGCGCAGGCCGACGACCGTCACCGCCACCTCCGACCCCTCCGGCACGGTCCGGACGATCATCCGGTCCGAGCGACTGGTGCGCAGGGCATCCGCGATCGTCCCGAGGACGCGCAGAAGGGCGGGCGGCTCGAGCTCGTCGATCCCGCCCTCGTCGAGGAGGGTGACGGCGGTGCCACGCCGCCGGGCGAGCATGACCTGCTCGCGCACGTCGTCGTCGAGCAGGCGTCGGCCCCGGATCTCGTCCCGGATCGCCCCCTCGAGGTAGAGGCATTCCTGCCGTTCGGCATCGGAGAGCTCGCCCCCGGCTGCCCGGATGCGCCGCAGCATCGGCAGGGCCATGATCCCCGTCTGTCCCAGCCGGTACTGCCTCTCGCTGAGGTGCGCCTCCTGCGCCGCCTGCCATTCCGCTGCCTCCCGCTCGGCCAGCGCGAAGCGCTGCGAATCGCGCTCCGCCTTCGTGAGCGTGTACGTGATGATGTGGGCGACGCCCACCCACACCGCGCTGCCGAAGACGCCGAGGGCGACGAGGGCCATCGGGCCCGCCCAGATGACGCTCTGCGCGCAGAGGAACGCGATCCCGGCCCAGCCGAAGCCCGGGCGCCAGCGGGCGGCGCAGATGGTGAGCAGCGATCCCACCGCCGCCACGTACCAGGTGCCGTAGCCGTTCTCGCGACCCGGATCCAGGACGCTGGTGACGAGCAGCGGCAGCGAGACCGAGGCCGCCAGCGCGAACACGGCGATCCAAGTCGGCATCCGCTGTCCACCGGACGGCGCGAGTGCGAGGAGTGTGGCGAGGGAGTAGATCACGATCGCGATGATCACCGGCACCGCCGAGACGGCGTAGCCGAAGCTCAGCCAGTAGATCGCCAGCACCACGTGGAAACTCGAGAAGAGCGCGCCGAGGGCGATGAACACGACACGGGGCGGAATGAGCCGGTTCACGAGGGCCGCCCCCCCGGCGACTCCGCGGGCCAGCGCAGAGTCACCGTCGTGCCGCCCCCCACCTGAGAGGCGATCTCGGCGTGCCCACCGACGCTGGCCAGGCGCTCGATGATCGAGACCCGGACTCCGAGGCGCTCGGAGGGCACGTCCTCGAGGTCGAAGCCCGCGCCGCGGTCGCCCACCTCGACGAGGATCCCGTCACCGCCCGCGCCGCGGACCTCCACCCACCGCACGGCCCCGGAGCCGGCGTGCTGGAGGCTGTTGACCATCGCCTGCACGGCGGCCGAATACACCGCCTCGGCCACCGGGATGGGCATCGACGCCGGTCCCGGCTCGTGGACGCGCACGGCGATATGCCCGGTCATCGTCGTCGCGGCATCCGCGATCCGCCCCGCGACCACCCCCGCGCTCACTTCGCCCTCGACATCCGGTGCCGCCGCCACGGCATCCCGCAGATGCCCGATCGCGTTGCCGGCCATGGCGGCCGCGAGCGCTTCCGACTCGGGGGTGACCGCCCGTGCGGCGGAGAGGAAGGTCGTCAGCACGCTGTCATGCACGATCGCGTCGACCTGCACCCGCTCGGCCTCGATCGCGTGCTGACGCACGACGTGCGCGTAGCGGAGGAGGGCGGTCTGCTGGGCGGTGTCCACGGTCCGGGCGGCACGGCGCAGCACCACGATGATGATGGCGATCAGCCCGCCGAGGATGATCGCGTACATCGAGTCGAGCACCGCCAGAAGCGGCGGGACCGATCCTCCCGGCGGGGTGACCCGGATCGCGGCGTAGATTGCCGGCACCACGATCGTGTAGAGGATGCCCAGGCGCGGGCCGAATCCGATGGTCGCGGTGATCGTGGCGATCGTGAGCGTGAAGTAGAGGAAGAAGCTGGAGCTCGGCGCTCGCGCGGCCTCGACGACCGCCGCCGGCCAGCTGAGCAGGGCCACCACGTAGAGCACCGCGACGCTGCCGTGCGCGACGCGCACCGCCCGTCCGAGCACCGAGGCGACGAGGGCGAACAGCAGCGCCGCGAGCAGCAGCAGCACGACCAGCCACCAGGCCCGCTGCAGGTTGCCCAGCTGCGCCATGATCACCGGCACTGACTGCAGCAGGAAGGCGATCCCGAAGCCCGCCGCCGAGCGGGCGACGGCGGAGTCGAGCCGGGTGAGGCTGAGGGGGTTGCTGACCGTGGGGGCGTTCCGCGGTCCCGGGAATCTAGCGGTTGTCATCGGCGTCGGGGTCGAGACCGGGCAGGATCCCGTCCTCGACCGCCCGCCGCAGCAGGTCGACCTTGGTGGGCGCCGGGCGACCGACCTCCACGTACTTCACGCGGATGCGGTCGA
>JACRGJ010000030.1 GCA_016212425.1 Micrococcales bacterium
TCGGCGTGACCCTGGGGGACGATGCCGGGGCCGGCGCGAGTGCTCCCTCGGGGCTCTCGTCCGCGCGCGAAGACCCGCCGGCGCCGCTCGGCACGAGCACCATCGCCACCGCAGCCGCCGCGCTCGCCGCGACGAGGCCCACCACGATCCGTCGTCTGCCCGCGTCGATCGAGCGCCAGCGTGCGCGCAGTGCCGACGCCGCGACCGAGACCGGTCCGCGCTCGAGGAGAACCGCGACCGGTTGTCCGGCGGGCACCCGCGGGCTCGGGCGGCGGCGCTCCGGTTCCGCGACCTCGTGCGCCGCGGCGACGGTCGGAGCCCGGGCAGCCGCCGAGGCGGGAAGATCGGCCCCCGAGTCGGCGAAGCGAATCGGCGACCCGGCCGCGAAGGAGAACAGCCCGTCGACCAGGAGGGCGGCGACCTCGTCCGTCGGCACGCCGGCGAGGTCGGCCCGCAGCTCCGCGGCGCGCCGCGCACCGGCGCCCGTGACGTGCCCGAGCACCGCATCCGCGATCCCCCGAAGAGCGTCGAGGTCGGCCGCGACCTCCGGGATGCGCTCGCGGAGGACCGGCGGCGCATCGGAGCCGAAGAGGACCGCGGCGCCGAACCCGGTCAGCACCGGCGCGCCGTCCGCGTCGAAGAGTACGCGGCTCGAAGCGAGCCGACCGTGTGCGACTCCTCGCCCGTGCAGGGTCCGGACCGCGTCGGCGAGCGGAGCGAGGATGGTCACCGCCTCGCCGGCGGACACGAGCTCGCGGCCCTCCAGCCACCGCGCGAGAGATCCGCAGGGAAGATGCCGCAGGATGCCCACGACGGCTCCGTCCGACGTGCAGCCGGCATCGAGCAGCGGCAGCACGTGACGGTGGGCGCCGCGCGCGAGCGCCGCGAGCTCCCTGTCCACGGCGGCTCGCTCAACCCCGGGCCGGAACACCTTCGCCACCAGCGCCACCGAACCGTCGTCGCGTACCAGGAGCAGGTCCGCCCGGTCGTCCCGCGCGAGCGCGCGCGTCACACGAAAGCCGGCCACCCGGGTGGGCAGGACGGCGAGGCTCATGGCATCAGAGTCGGCGATCCCGGGGGACGCATCCCCTCCTCGAAGCGGATCTGGGGAGAGCGGCGAGCACTCGAAGGCTGGGGAGGAGACGAACGCGGGACGCCGTATCCTGAATGCCATGGCCCGCACCCGCGACCCGGAGAAGCAGCCGAACCGCATCAAGCAGATGTGGCGGGTGCTGCAGATGACCCGGCGATACGACTCGACGATCACCTGGTGGCTGATCCTGATCCTGGTCGGCGCGGTCGCGGCGGGCATCGTGGCCGGAATCCTGATCGGCGGCGGTGTTCTGGGGCTCGTTCTCTACATCGTCGCCGGGGTGATGCTCGGCCTGCTCGTCGCGCTGATCGTGCTCGGTCGACGCGCCGAGCGGGCCGCGTACTCGCAGATCGAGGGCGAGCCCGGAGCGGTCGGCGCGGTCATCAAGAGCGGGCTCCGCCGCAGCTGGACCGGCAGCGAGATGCCCGTGAACGTGAGCCCGAAGACACGGGACGCCATCTACCGCACTGTCGGACGCGGGGGCATCGTCCTCATCGCCGAGGGGCCGAAGGCTCGCACCCAGCGGATGCTGGAGGAGGAGCGTCGCAACGTCGCGCGGATCGCCCCGAATGTGCCGGTCAACTTTCTCCACGTGGGGCCGGATGCCGACTCGCTGCCGCTCTACAAGGTGCCCTCGCGCCTGCAGCGGTACAAGCGCTCGCTGACCGCGGCGGAGGTCTCCGCGGTCTCGAACCGCCTCGCCTCGCTCAGTCGCACCCCGGGAGGAGTGGGCATCCCGAAGGGGATCGACCCCACCAGGGTGCGCGCTCCGCGCCCGCGCTGAGGCTCAGATCCGCACGATCATCGTGCCGGACCAGCGGTCGTGCACGCCGCGCTGATCCGGATCCCAGATGACGGCCGGGATGACGACGCACAGCAGCACCGTGCGCCAGATCGGCTGCCACCAGCGCAGCCGTCCCCCGTTCAGCGGGACCAGCCGCATCCGCAGCGCGAGGTAGCCGGGCGTCGCGCCGAACAGCTCGAGGAACAGGATCGTCAGCACGGCGAACACCGCGAGATTCACGATCGCGTCCGTGCCCCGGGAGGTGCGGAAGAAGGCGAAGGACAGCAGCAGCGCGAGCAGCCAGTCGATGACGATGGCGCCGAGGCGACGACCCAGACGGGCGAGGGAACGCGGGCCCTCGGCGGGTAGCCCGAGGCGGCGCCCGGGCCACTCGGCGGGAGAACTGCTCACCGCGCCAGGCTAGCCGGGGACCGCCGCGTAACATCCCGGAAACAATGCGGTCATGGTCGGGAAACCCCCTCGCCCTAGCCTCGGAGGCACCCGCCGGGGTCCCCCGTGCGTGATCGGCCGTCAGGAGCAGCTACACCTATGTCCACCCCTCTGTTCAGCGACTCGTCCGAGGTCCTCGCCTTCATCAAGGACACCGACGTCCGTTTCCTCGACATCCGCTTCACCGACCTGCCCGGCATCCAGCAGCACTTCAACATCCCCGCGAAGACCGTCGACGAGGACTTCTTCGCGGTGGGACAGCTCTTCGACGGCTCCTCGATCCGCGGGTTCCAGTCGATCCACGAGTCCGACCTGCAGCTCATCCCCGACGTGTCGACGGCGTTCGTGGACCCGTTCCGCACCGAGCGGACTCTGGTGATCGTGTTCGACATCTACAACCCGCGCAACGGTGAGATCTACGGCCGCGACCCGCGCCAGGTCGCCAAGAAGGCGGAGAAGTATCTCGCCTCCACCGGCATCGCCGACACCGCCTTCTTCGCCCCCGAGGCGGAGTTCTACATCTTCGACGACGTGCGCTACGAGGTGAAGCAGAACAAGTCGTACTACGAGGTGGACTCCTCGGAGGCCGCATGGAACACCGGCCGCGAGGAGGAGGGCGGCAACCTCGCCAACAAGACCCCCTACAAGGGCGGTTACTTCCCCGTCTCCCCGGTCGACCAGCTGGCCGACCTGCGCGACGACATCTGCCTGAAGCTCGAGGAGGTCGGCCTCGAGGTCGAGCGCAGCCACCACGAGGTCGGCACCGCCGGGCAGAACGAGATCAACTACCGCTTCGACACGATGGTGCACGCGGCCGACGACATCCTGAAGTTCAAGTACATCGTCAAGAACACCGCCCTCGAGTGGGGGAAGGTGGCCACCTTCATGCCGAAGCCGCTGATGGGCGACAACGGCTCGGGGATGCACGTGCACCAGTCGCTGTGGAGCGACGGCACGCCGCTGTTCTACGACGAGCAGGGCTACGGGGGTCTCTCGGACATCGCCCGCTGGTACATCGGCGGGATCCTCAAGCACGCGGCGGCGGTGGCGTCGTTCACGAACCCGACCGTCAACTCCTACCACCGGCTCATCCCGGGCTTCGAGGCGCCGGTCAACCTGGTCTACTCCGCGGGCAACCGCTCGGCCTCCATCCGGATCCCGATCACCGGCACCAACCCGAAGGCGAAGCGGATCGAGTTCCGCGCCCCCGACTCGTCCGGCAACCCGTACCTCGCGTTCGCCGCGCAGCTGATGGCGGGCCTCGACGGCATCCAGAACAAGATCGAGCCGCACGAGCCGGTCGACAAGGACCTCTACGAGCTGCCGCCCGAGGAGGCCAAGGGCATCCCTCAGCTGCCGGGCTCGCTCGACGCGGCCCTGATCGCGCTCGAGGCCGACCACGACTTCCTGCTGCAGGGCGGTGTGTTCACCGAGGACCTGATCGGCGCGTGGCTCGAGTACAAGCGCGAGAAGGAGCTGCTGCCCTTCGCCCAGCGCCCGCACCCCTTCGAGTACGAACTCTACTTCGGGGTGTAACCGCAAGGCGCGGGTGCTGGTGACCGGGATGTCGGGCACCGGCAAGTCCTCCCTGCTGGGCGAGCTGTCCAGTCGGGGCATCCGCGGTCCGCAACTTGGCGGTGCAAGCGACCGTGAGAGAGCTAACCCTACGGTTCCACGCCCGAGCAGCGGGCCGAGATCGCGCGCCACTGGCAGCACGTCGAGCCGCTGCTCCGGGCTGCGGCGACCCGCGAGCTGGAGGCGCGGCGTCCGATCGAGGAGCTCGCGGACGAGGTGGAGCGGATGGTGCGGGAGCGCTGAGCGAGTGGTGGTCGGCACGGCAGACCGCCGCCACGCCCGCCCCAGGAGACGACGCGACGCCAGCGGTCGGGGTGCTCCTGGAACGAGCGGATGACTCAGGCGACCACGAAGAGGGGAGCAGTGCGCGGACTCGCGTGCGCCGGCTCGGGCTCCGCGATGCCGAGACCGATGACCCGCCAGCCAGCCGCCCGCCACCGGTCGCCATCGAGTACGTTGCGTCCATCGACGATGATCCGGTGCCGCACCTGGCTCCCGAGCGCTGCGGGGTCCACGGCGACGAGCTCGGGCCATTCCGTCAGGAGCAGCACCGCATCCGCCCCCCGCACCGCCGTCTCGACGTCCGGCGCGAAGGCGAGCGTCGGGAAGGTGCGGCGGCTGGTCTCCCCCGCCGCCGGGTCGTACACCGCCACCTGAGCCCCGCGGAGGTGAAGCGCCGCCGCGACGTTGAGGGCCGGGGAGTCGCGCACGTCGTCGGTGTCGGGCTTGAACGCGGCGCCGAGCACCCCGATCCGCTGGTTGAGCACCGACCCGCCGAGGGCCTCCCGCGTGAGGTCGATCACCCGCTGTCGCTGCCCCATGTTGATCTCGTCCACCTGCTGCAGGAGACCCACCACCCGACCCGCCCCGAGCTCGCCCGCGCGGTGCATGAGCGCCCGGATGTCCTTCGGCAGGCACCCGCCCCCGAAGCCCAGGCCGGCATCGAGGAATCGGCGGCCGATCCGCGCGTCGTGGCCGAGGGCATCCGCGATGGTGCGCACGTCCGCCCCGGCGATCGTGCAGATCTCGGAGATCGCGTTGATGAAGGAGATCTTGGTGGCGAGGAAGGCGTTCGCGCTCACCTTGACGAGCTCGGCCGTTGCGAGGTCGGTAGTCACGATGGGGGTGCCGGTGGAGAGCGGCTGCGCGTAGAGGGCCCGCATCAGCGCCTCGGCGCGCGGAGACGCCCCGCCGAGGACGATGCGGTCGGGGGTGAGGGTGTCGTGCACCGCCTTGCCCTCGCGCAGGAATTCGGGGTTCCAGATCAGCTCGACGGCGACGCCGTCGGGCGCGAGCGCGGTCACCAGCTCGCGCATCCGCTCGGCCGTGCCGACCGGAACGGTGGACTTGCCGACGATGAGGCCGTCGTGGGTCAGGCTGCGGGCCACCTCGGCCATCGCCGCTTCGACGTAGTCGAGATTCGCCGCGTGGCTGGCGAGCTGCTGGGGCGTGCCGACGCAGACGAAGTGGATGTCGGATGCGGCGACCGCCTCGGCGGTGTCGGTGGTGAAGCGCAGGCGCCCCGAGGCGAGGTGCTTCGCGACGAGTGCCTCCAGGCCGGGCTCGTAGAAGGGGATCCGGCCCTCCGAGAACGCGGCGATCTTGGCGGTGTCGGGATCGGCGGCGACGACCTCGAAGCCGAGTTCCGCCATGGCGGAGGCGTGGGTGGCTCCGAGGTATCCGGAGCCGATGACGCTGACCCGGGGTGCGGGAACGGCATCCGGTGCGGCCGAGCGGGACGGGGACTTCTTCTCAGTCATGACGAGCTCCTGTCAAGGGAAGGAAGGGGCGAGGGTCAGAACGGCCGCGGCGCGAACCGGGAGCCGGGAGCGGTGTAGCCGGCGATGAACGCGGCGAGCGATTGGCGAGTCGACTCGAGGCGCCAGTCGTTCGTGGAGGTGTCACCCTCCGCGAAGCTCGTGACGGTCAGGTCGAACCAGCCGAAGCCGACGATGTCGGCGTTCTGCGGCGCGTTGATCCCCTCGAAGAACGAGGTGATCCAGGCCGGCTTGAGACCGCCGGTCTCGGTGGCGCCGACCTCGGAAAGGAAGATCTTCTTCCCCGGGGCGATGGCGCGCAGCTGCGCGAGAGTGCGACCGAAGGTGGTCTGGAAGGTCGGCGACTCGGAGGAGCTCCGCAGGTAGCCGGACATGCCCACCCAGTCGACGTACTCGTCGCCCGGGTACAGCGCCCGAAGCGACGCCTCCGTCTGCGCTGACCGATCGAGCCGGTCGATGCGATTCGGGGACCACAGCCACGCGACGTTCGCGTTCGCGCCCTCCTGCTCGAAGATGTCGTAGACGTGCCGCCACATCTGGACGAACTGGCCCGCCGAGTTCGTGTTGGTGCGCTCGCTCCAGGGGTACCAGTCGCCATTCATCTCGTGGTCCAGACGGATGACGACGGGCAGTCCCGTCGCGCGGACGTCGGCGGCGAACTGACGAAGGTAGGCGTCGTACTGGCCGCCGATGATCTTCGCGAGCGTGTAGTCCGGATCGTCCTTCTGCGCGTTGCTCGCCCCGATGGGACGCGACTCCCAGGTCATCACGGGCACCATCCCCCGCTGCCAGGCCCGCACCACGCCGTTGGCGCGGTAGGGCTCGTCCCAGCCGGCGAAGAACCCGACAGCGCCGGGCTTCTCCCCCGTCTTCTGCGCGACCGCATCGAAAGCCGACCAGTTGAACGGGGCCTGCTCCGTGTAGAGCCCGAAGTACGGATTCGCCGGCGAGGTGATCTGCGCCACAGACGGGGTGGACAGCGTCGCGGGAGCGACCCCCGGGGAGGGCCGGGTCGTCGAGCGGGGGGAAGCTGCCGTGCGGGCGCCCGAACTCGAGGCGGCGGCCAGTCTGGCCTCGGTGTCGGCGAGCTGTGACCGGAGGTCCGCGAGTTGAGCTCGCAGGGAGCGCAGCTGAGCGTCCTTCGCCCCGGATGCCGACCACGCGGCTCTCAGCCTGGTGTCGAGCACGACGCTCTCGGACAGCAGCCGGTTACGCTCGGAGACGAGCTTCTCGTTGCCGGTGAGCTGGGACAGCGCCTTCTGCGCCTGCACGGCCGGCGAGTTCGGCGAGGTCCAGACGATGGTGGACGTGATGACGAGACCCGTCACGAGCACGACGGCGCCGATCACGGTTCCCCGTGCGGTGCGGTGGCTGGTCGCCCACCAGGAGCGGGTCGAGACCGTACGGAGCTCAGGCAACGAGGACCACCGTCCCTCCGAAGATGATCGCGGTGAGCGCGTACGGGATCGCGGCGAAGACGTTCCAGCGCGGACGCACGGACATCACCGCGGGGGCGAGCTCGGCACGAGTGCCGACGACGGTGGCCAGGGCCGTTTCCCGGCCGCCGGCGGCGCGGCGGCCCCCTGCCGGCGGTTCGATCGGCTCGGCTGCGGAGCTGCCTGGCGGCACCGCGGCATCCACCTGGAAGCGCTGATCGCCGCCGCTGTACGCGCCGGCGCGGGTGCCCCATCCGCTCGCGTGCGCCATGCGGACGAAGCCGAGGAGTCGGATCGGCATGAGGAACAAGGTCGAAAAGATGATGAAGAACGGCAGCCGGAGGAAGTCGCTCGGCTTCTCGGCCAGGTGACGCAACTGGCGGATCGCCATGCTCAGCACCGACGAGACGACCATCAGCGCGATCACCCACACCAGTCCGTTGGCGAGGCCGTACTCGCGGAGGAAGCCGGCGTAGAAGTCGTAGCCGCGGTGCTGCAGCGCGCGGATGACCCATCCCACGATGACGCCCCACAGGAGGAAGGGCAGGATGATGTCGGCCACGAAGAAGAACGCCAGGACGGGGGCGTGCCCGATCATCCAGGGCAGCATCCTCAGGGTGTTGTACTGGCTGCCCCGCGCCCAGCGCAGCTGCTGCTTGAACAGCTTGCGGATGCGGGTGGGGGCGTCGGTGTACACCAGACTCGTGTACTGGTACACGGTGCGGTAGCCGGCCTTGAGGGTCAGGTTCGTGAGCGTCCGGTCGTCGGAGACCTCGAGGAAGACCCCGAGGAACCGGCCCGTCATGAACTCCGGCATGACCTGCATGAGGATCGAGCGGCGGAAGGCGATGGTGCGCCCCGGCAGGCAGCCGACCTGGCCGAGAACGCTCTGGGCCGGCATCGAGTACAGCGCCCGGCTGTTCTCTAGCCAGTCCGCCCACCGGGTCAGGAAGCCGCGCGCGGGGTCGAGGATCCGCTGGCGCGTCGTCGCCCCGCCCACGCGGGCGTCGGCGAAGGGCTTCACCAGCTCGGACAGGGTGTTCGCCGTCCAGAGGGTGTCCGAGTCGACCAGCACGGTGATCTCGCCGCGCGAGAGCTCCGTTCCCATCCGCACGGCGTTGCGCTTGCCCGGGGTGGGCGTATGCACCCACCGCACCACGGGTGCGAACTCCTCGCACACCGCGACCAGCGCCGGGTTCTCGGCGCCGTTGATCACGACGATGATCTCGCCCGGGCGCTGCTCGATCATCCGGCCGAGCACCTCTCGGAAGAGGTCGAGGGGCTCGTCGACGACCGGCACGATGACGCTGGTGGATACCTCGTGGCTCGCCCGGAAGGGGCGGTAGCGGAACGAAAGGAGGAGTTTGACGGCCCAGAGCACCCACACCAGGAGGGCGTACACCGCGAAGAGGTAGATGCCCGGATTGCCCTGGATCATGTGCCGCAACTGCAGCAGGAAGATGAACACGCGTATCCCCGTCGGTCGTGGTCGATGGACACCGCGGCCCTGAGGCGAACCCTGATCGGGGTGACTCCGCCTCCCCCGAGATGTACATGGTGCGGAACCACGCATGCGGGCACAAGCGGGCTCTCTGGGGGACATCGAGCCGGGGGCGCACGCGACTGTCCCCCGCTTGTCTGACATCGGCATCCCCCGGGACGCGTGACGTCGAATCCTCAGTACTTCCTCGTCCGCGCGGTGAATCCTGATGCTTCAGGCGGTCTCCGGTGCGACGCGCATGTCGTGAACGGTGAGTGCCGGGCCGACTCGGCCGGCCACGGGCCCCAGATCGGGGTACACGGTTGGTCTGTGTTAACGTCCGATTAAGTCCGCCGGCCGGGCGCGTCGGCGCCGCTCGGCGGACCGTAGAAGAGGCGCTCGAACACCTGGCGGGCGAGGCGGGTGGTGCGCAGGTAGTCCTCCTCGAGCGCCGCGGCGCCGCCCGGCGGATACTCCAGAAGACGCGCGACACCCTCGAGCGATCGACGCTCGACGGGCAGCACGTCGGTGGTCGTGACCGTCCACAGGGTGAGGCCCGAGCGGGCGCGCGAGGCGAGCACCCAGGCGTCGCGGAGCCGGGCGGCGTCCCCGGGGGAAATCAGCTCTACGGCGACCGCGCCGGCCAGCGCCTGCATCGTCGAGGTGGTGCGCAGTCCCGGCACTCGGGCCCCGTGGCGCAACTGCAGGAGCTGCACCAGCCATTCGACGTCGCTCAGCGACCCGCGTCCGAGCTTGAGGTGCCGGGTCGGATCCGCGCCGCGGGGTAGCCGCTCCGCCTCGACGCGGGCCTTGATGCGCCGAACCTCCCGGAGATCCCCGTCCGTGAGCACCCGGGGGTAGCGGATGCCGTCCGCCATGCGCTCGAACTCCCGGAGCACGGACGCGTCCCCGGCGACACCCCGCGCCCGCAGCAGGGCCTGCGCCTCCCAGGTCAGCGACCAGCGCGCGTAGTACGCCCGGTACGAGTCGATCGAGCGGACGACGGCTCCGTTCCTGCCCTCCGGACGCAGGCCGATGTCGAGCTCGAGCGGAAGCCGCAGGTCCTCGGTGAGCCGGTTCAGCTCGCGGACGATGCGCTCCGCCGTGCGCACCGCGTCCTCCGGTTCTGCGCCGGCGACTCGATAGACGTAGACGACGTCGGCGTCGCTGCCGAAGCCGAGTTCCTCCCCGCCGTAGCGGCCCATCGCGACGATCCCGAACTCG
Organism: Micrococcales bacterium; assembly: GCA_016212425.1. Lineage (GTDB taxonomy): Bacteria > Actinomycetota > Actinomycetes > Actinomycetales > Microbacteriaceae > Schumannella. The sequence goes on from JACRGJ010000030.1 coordinate 9,821, forward strand.
ATCCCATCGCCGTCGCGATGCGCGAGCGCCAGCACTCCCTGCAGGAGAGCGGTCGTGACGGCCGCGAGGCCCCGGCCGAGCTCCTCGACATCGATCACCCCGAGGATCGCCGCGAGGGCGAGCCGCAGCACCTCCCGCCGACGGCTCGTGCGCAGGGCGAGCGCGGCACCCTCGACGTCGTCCCCGTACCGTGACACGGTGGCCGCGCTCTCCTCCCGAAGCGTCTCCAGCGCGCGCGGCCGGAGCTCGCCATCCCCGCCGAGCCAGGCGGCGGCCTCCGGGATCCGCTCGAACAGGACACCCACGAATCGCGACGACGACAGCACGGAACTGAGCCGCTGCGCGGCTCCGGACGAGTCGCGCAGCATCCGCAGGAACCAGTGGCTCTCGCCGAGATCGTCGCTCAATCGCCGGAACGCCAGGAGGCCGTAGTCCGGATCCGCGCCCTCGGAGAGCCACTGCAGGATCACCGGGAGGAGGGTGCGCTGGATCGAGGCGCGGCGCGAGATCCCCGAGGTGAGGGCCGCGATGTGCCGCAGCGCCCCGGCCGGATCCGCGAAGCCGATCGCCGCGAGCCGGGCCTCGGCCTGGCCGCTGGTCAGCGCGAAGCCCTCGTCGGGGAGGGCCGCGACGGCCGACAGCAGCGGCCGGTAGAAGAGGCGCTCGTGCAGCCCCCGCACCTGGCGCCGGGTGCGCTGCCAGGTCGCGGTCAGCCCCGCCGCGCCGCCCGGGATCCGCGCCGCCCGGGCGAGCACCCGACGCGCGTCGCCCTCCCCCGGCATCAGGTGCGTCCGGCGCATCCGGCGCAGCTGGACCCGGTGCTCCAGGAGCCGCAGGAGCCGGGAGTCGGCCGCGAATTCGGCGGCCTCCTCGCGGCCGACGTAGCCGCCATCCGCGAGAGCGGTCAGCGCGCCGAGGGTGGAGCGGATGCGGAGGGATGCGTCGTGCGCCCCGTGCACGAGTTGCAGCAGCTGAATGGTGAACTCTACGTCGCGCAGGCCCCCGGGGCCGAGCTTCAGTTGCGCATCCACCTCGCCGGTCGGGATGTGCGCGGTCACCCGCTCCCGCATCCGCTGCACCTGCTCCACGAAACCGTCCCGGCCGGAGCTGGCCCAGACCATCGGGCCGACCCGCTCGACGTAGGCCGCGCCGAGCGCGGCATCGCCCGCGATCGGGCGCGCCTTCAGCTGCGCCTGGAACTCCCAGCCCTGCGCCCACCGCTCGTAGTACGCGACGTGCGAGTCGAGCGTGCGCACCAGGGCCCCGGCTTTCCCCTCGGGCCGGAGGTTCGCATCCACCTCCCACAGTCCCGGCTCCGCGCCGGCCTCGTGGATCGCGCGCATCGCATCCATCGCGAGGCGCATGCCGATCTCCAGCGCGCGTTCGTCGGAGATTCCCGGGCTTTTGGCCTTCTCATCGGTCGAACCGGCCGATTCTCCGACGAAGATGACGTCGACGTCGCTCAGGTAGTTCAACTCCCGCGCGCCGCACTTGCCCATGCCGATCACCGCGAGCCGGGTCTGCGCCACCTCCGCGGCCGGGAAGCGGCTCCCGCGCCGGGCGACCTGGAGCGCCACCTCGAGCGCGGCCCCCGCGAGGTCCGCGAGGGCCGCCGCGACCCGGTCCAGCACCGCCGTGGGTGTCTCGGCTTCGAGGTCCCACAGGGTGAGGCGCACGAGTTCCCGGCGGTAGCGGATGCGCACGGGCGCCCAAGCATCCTCGCCGGTGCGCCCGGCGGCCGCCTCGGACAGGGATGCGGTGAACGCGGGCTGGTCGGGCGGGGTCAGCCACGCGCGTTCGAGCGAAGGCCCCAACTCCTCGGGGTGGCGCTGCAGAAACGCCGCCAGCCCCTCGGATGCCCCGAGGAGCCGGATCAGGCGCGCCGCCGCATCCCGGTCCGCGAGGACGGCGTCGACCCGCGCGGGGTCCCGCTCGCGCAGGCGCAGCAGGCACAGCAGCGCGCCGTCCGGATCCGCCGCCTCCGCGAAGCAGGGGAGGATGCGCTCCCCGGCATCCGGCAGCGCGGCCAGCCGCTCCGCGGAGCCGCCGAGATCGGCGAAGCCGAGGCGGGCGAGCTCGGTGAGCGGGGTAGAGGTGCGCGCCATCGACGCGCTCGGCTAGAGCATCTCCAGGTTGCTGGCCAGCTCGAAGGGCGTGACCTGGGCCCGGTACTGCGCCCACTCCCGGCGCTTGTTGAGCAGCACGTAGTTGAACACCTGCTCGCCCAGTGTCTCGGCCACCAGCTCGCTCTGCTCCATCACGGTGAGGGCGCGGTCGAGGCTCGCCGGCAACGGGTCGTAGCCGAGGGCGCGGCGTTCGGTGTCGGTCATGCTCCAGATGTCGCCCTCCGCCTCGGCGGGCAGCTCGTAGCCGTTCTGGATGCCGCGCAGGCCCGCCGCGAGCATAAGCGAGAACGCCAGGTAGGGGTTGGCGGCGGAGTCCATGCCGCGGTACTCGACGCGCGCGCTCTGGCCCTTGTTCGGCTTGTAGAGCGGCACCCGCACGAGCGAGGAGCGGTTGTTGTGCCCCCAGGTGACGTAGCTGGGCGCTTCGTCGCCGCCCCAGAGGCGCTTGTAGCTGTTGACGAACTGGTTCGTGACGGCCGTGATCTCGGGCGCGTGCCGCAGGAGGCCGGCGATGAACTGCCGGCCGATCTGAGAGAGCTGGTACTGGCCGCCCGTGTCGTAGAACGCGTTCGTGTCGCCCTCGAAGAGGGAGACGTGCGTGTGCATGCCGCTTCCGGGGTGGCCGGCCAGCGGCTTGGGCATGAAGGTGGCGTAGGAGCCCTGCTCGATCGCCACCTCTTTCACCACGGTGCGGAAGGTCATGACGTTGTCGGCCATCGTCAACGCGTCGGCGTAGCGGAGGTCGATCTCGTTCTGCCCGGGACCGGCCTCGTGGTGGCTGAACTCCACCGAGATGCCGAGGTCCTCGAGCATCCGGACGCTCCGCCGGCGGAAGTCGTGCGCGGTGCCGCCGGGCACGTTGTCGAAGAAGCCCGCCGAGTCGACCGGCACCGGCACCCCGTTCTCGAGCTTCGAGGACTTCAGCAGGTAGAACTCGATCTCGGGGTGGATGTAGAACGTGAACCCGGCCTCGGACGCCGCCGCGAGCGAACGCTTCAGCACGTTGCGGGGGTCGGCGACGGCGGGTTGACCGTCGGGCGTGGTGATGTCGCAGAACATCCGCGCCGTGGGGTCGACCTCGCCCCGCCAGGGCAGGATCTGGAACGTCGCCGGATCCGGATGCGCCAGCACGTCCGCCTCGTAGAAGCGGGTGAGGCCCTCGATCGCGGATCCGTCGAACCCCACCCCCTCGGTGAAAGCGCCTTCCACCTCGGCGGGAGCGAGCGCGACGGACTTCAGCGTGCCCACGACGTCCGTGAACCAGAGCCGCACGAACTTGACGCCGCGCTCCTCGATGGTGCGCAGGACGAAGTCGCGCTGCTTGTCCATGGACCCTCCCGTGGGCACTCGGCTGCGGATCGAGCAAGCCGGGCGCGACCGCGCCGCGTCTAGGCTAGCGGCATGCCCCTGCTGCGATTGGCGCTGGCGCAGACCGATCCCGTCGTGGGGGACCTCGCCGGGAACACCGACCAGATCGTCGCCGCGGCCGCCGCGGCCCACGCCGCCGGAGCGGACCTGCTCGCCACGGGCGAGATGGCGCTCTCCGGCTATCCGATCGAGGATCTCGCCGCCCAGCCGAGCTTCCTGCGCGCGAGTCACGAGGCGGTCCCGGCGCTCGCCCGGCGCCTGGCCGAGGAGGGCCTCGGCGAGCTCGTCGTCGTCGTCGGGCACCCCGAGGGCCCCTTCGAGCCGCGCCTGCTGGGAACCTCCAACGCCCCCACCGCGATCGCCCAGAACGCGGCGAGCGTGCTGCACCGTGGCACCGTCGTGGCGCGCTACGCGAAGCACCACCTGCCCAACTACTCGGTCTTCGACGAGTACCGCGTGTTCATCCCCGGCGACGAGCTGCTGGTGCTGCGCCTGCGGGGCGTCGACGTGGCACTCATCGTCTGTGAGGACCTCTGGCGCGACGGCGGCCCGGTGGGCCGTGTTCTCGAAGCGGATGCCGGCCTGCTCCTGGTCATCAACGCGTCGCCGTTCGAACGCGACAAGGACGAGGTGCGACTGCCGCTGGTGACCCGGCGGGCGACGGAGACGGACACGATCGTCGCCTACGTCAACATCGTCGGCGGCCAGGACGACCTCGTCTTCGACGGCGACAGCGTGGTCGTCGACGGCTCCGGGCGGATCCTGGCGCGCGCTCCGCAGTTCGAGGAGCATCTCCTCGTCGTCGACGTCGACCCCGCCGCGGCGACCGAGGGGCGGTTGCCCCCCGACGTGCGCCGTGTCGTGATCGAGACGACGGCGCACGTCGACCCGACCCCGATCGAGACCGCGCTGGTCGAGTTGCCCGATGATCGCGAGCAGCTCTGGAACGCTCTCGTGCTCGGCCTGCGCGACTACGTGCGGAAGAACGGCTTCCCCGGAGTCGTGCTCGGGCTCTCCGGCGGCATCGACTCCTCGGTGTGCGCGGCGCTCGCCGCTGACGCGATCGGCGCCGAGAACGTGCACGGCATCTCGATGCCCAGCCGGTACAGCTCACCCGGCTCGAAGGACGACGCCGCCGAGCTCGCGAAGCGGATCGGCCTGCACTACTCGGTCGAGCCGATCGCGGACCTGGTCCTGCCCATCGAGGAGCAGCTGGGCCTCGACGGGACCGCCGCCGAGAATGTGCAGGCGCGCATCCGAGGCATGATCTGGATGGCCGCCTCGAACACCCACGGCTGGCTGGCGCTGACGAACGGCAACAAGACCGAGATCTCGGTCGGCTACTCCACGATCTACGGGGACGCGGCCGGTGGCTTCGCGCCGATCAAGGATGTGCCGAAGACGCTGGTGTGGGAGCTCGCGCGCTGGCGGAACGCGGACGCGCGCTCGCGCGGGGAGACCGAGCCGATCCCCGTCGCGGCGATCGAGAAGCCGCCGAGCGCCGAGCTGCGACCCGGGCAGACCGACCAGGACACGCTGCCGCCGTATCCGCTGCTCGACGCGATTCTCGAGCTGTACGTCGCCCAGCGGCTCGGGCGCGACGACATCGTGGCGCAGGGCTTCGACGCCGACACCGTCGACCTGGTGACCACCCTCGTCGACCGGTCCGAGTGGAAGCGTCGCCAGGGCGCGATCGGTCCGAAGATCTCGGCCATGTCCTACGGGCGGGATCGGCGCCTGCCGATCACCTACCGGCCGCGCCGCTGAGGTGCGCCCGGTCCGCCGGGCACGGCACTACCCTCCCAGCGTGACCACGCTCTCCCCTGCGTCCACCCGCAGGCGCGCGGTGCTGATCGGGTTCGCGCCGTTCGCGACCGTCGCGCTCGTGCACCTGGTGGCCAAGGCAGCCGGCGCCGTCGACCTCGATCACGCGACCAAGCCGCTGCTCATGCCCGCCCTGGCGATCCCCGTCGTGCTCGCCGCGCGCCGAGGCCCGGTGCTCCCGCTGGTCGCCGCGCTGCTCGCCGTGCTGTTCTCCTGGCTCGGCGACCTGACCATCGGCGAGCTGGTCGTCGGCCTGGCGTTCTTCCTCGTCGCGCACCTGGCCTACTCCACGCTCTTCCTCACCGCCTTCCGCCGGCGGGTGTCGTGGTGGGCTCTCGCCTACCTCGGCTGGTGGATCGCCCTCGTCGCCGCCCTGTGGCCCTACCTCGGCGGGCTGCGCATCCCCGTCATCGTCTACGGACTCGTCCTGGGCGCGACGGCCGCCCTCGCGACCCGCGGCAACGTCGGGACGACGCTCGGCGGTCTCGCGTTCGTCGCCTCCGACACGCTGCTCGGGCTGCGCCTGTTCACCCCGTGGCTGCAGGGGCGCGCCGCCGATGTCGTCATCATGGCGCTCTACCTCGCCGCCCAGACGCTCATCGTGCTCGGCCTCCTGCGCCGGACCCGCGCAGCGGGCCCCGTGCCGGACGCGCGGCCTAGGCTCGACGCATGGCAGACGAGGTCGTGAAAAGGGTCCGGACGCGGCACTTCGCCAACGCGAAACGCGACGGGGTGAAGATCACCGGCCTGACGAGCTACGACGTGCTCACCGCGGGCATCTTCGACCGCGCCGGCATCGACTTCCTCCTCGTCGGCGACTCCGCCGGCAACAACGTGTTCGGCTACGACACCACCGTGCCGGTCACCGTGGACCAGCTCGTCCCGCTCGCGCGCGCGGTCGCGCACGCGGTGAAGCGCGCCTTCGTCGTCGCCGACCTGCCTTTCGGCTCCTACGAGACCGGGCCGGACGAGGCCCTGCACACCGCGTTCCGCTTCATGAAGGAGACGGACGCCCACGCCGTGAAGCTCGAGGGCGGGGTGCGCAGCGCCGAGCAGATCCGCCGGATCGTGACGGCCGGCATCCCGGTGATGGGGCACATCGGGTTCACGCCGCAGAGCGAGCACCAGCTCGGCGGTCACGTCATCCAGGGGCGCGGCGAGGGGGTCACGCAGCTGCTCGCCGACGCGCACGCGGTGGAGGAGTCGGGGGCGTTCGCGGTGGTGCTGGAGATGGTGCCGGCGGCGGCTGCGGCGCAGGTGACCGCGGAGCTGTCCATCCCGACCATCAGCGTGGGCGCCGGGCCCGAGTGCGACGGCCAGCTCATGGTGTGGACCGACTGGGCCGGGCTGACCACCGGTCGCGTGCCGAAATTCGTCAAGCAGTACGCGCAGCTGGCGCAGACCCTCGAGGATGCCGCGCGGACCTTCCGCGCCGAGGTCGCCTCCGGTGTCTACCCCGCCGACGAGCACTCCTACTGAGGGTCGGAGGTGCCCTCGTGCCCGGCGCTGCGAGGATCGGGATCTCCGGGTGGACCTATGCGCCGTGGCGCGGGGTGTTCTACCCGGCCGGGCTCCGCCACGCCGACGAGCTCGCGTACGCCGCCACGCGCCTGAGCTCGATCGAGCTCAACGGCTCCTTCTACTCCCTGCAGCGGCCGGCGTCGTGGGAGCGCTGGCGGGACGCCACGCCGGAGGGATTCGTGCTCGCGGTGAAGGGTCCGCGCTACGTGACGCACCTGCTGCGGCTGCGCGGCGCGCGCTCCGCCCTCGCGAACTTCTTCGCCTCGGGAGTGCTCACCCTGGGTCCGAAGCTCGGTCCGCTGCTCTGGCAGCTGCCGCCGCGGTTCGCCTTCGACGCGGAGGCGTTCGAAGCGTTCTGCGCGCACCTGCCGCAGTCGACGGCATCCGCGCTGGAGCTCGCCCGCGGCCACGAGGAGCGGATGACCGGGCGCGTGGCGCTGCGGATCGACGAGGACCGACCGCTCCGGCACGCGATCGAGGTGCGCGACCCGAGCTGGGACGATCCGCTGATGCTCGACACCCTGCGCCGACACGGCATCGCGTGTGTGCTCGCCGACACGGCGGGACGGTACCCGGTGCTCGACGAGCACACCGCCGCATTCCGCTACCTGCGCCTGCACGGCGACGAGGAGCTGTACACGAGCGGCTACGACCCGCCGGCTCTCGACGGCTGGGCCGAGCGCATCCGCCCGTGGCTGGCGGCGGGGCAGGATGTGTACGCCTACTTCGACAACGATGTGAAGGTGCGCGCGCCCTTCGATGCGATGGCGCTCGCGGCGCGGCTGCGGTAGCCGCCGGAGGTCACTCGTCCTCGGCGTTCCACTTCGCGGCGCGTTCCTGCGCGATCTGCGGCGCGCGCTCCGCCTCCTCGCGGCTCGCGTACGGACCGTCGCGGTCGCTCCCGAGCGACTGCTTCCCCTGCTCCACCTGGCCGGTCTTGTTGTTGTACCACCACTCCGCCATGCCGCCACCCTAACCCCGGGCGTCCGAGGTCAGGGCGGGGAGGAGGAGCGGTGAACCGGTGGACCGACGGCGGGACGGGCGCACCCGCGACCGCAGCCGGAGCGCCCCGTTCGAGCACACCGACGTCGCGACCGAGTGCGGCGCCGAGATCCTCGCCCTCCCCTGACACAGGATCCTGCGACCGGGCCCCGGGACGACCCGAGCGACCCGACCGCTGGGGCAGGATGGGGTCATGGCGACGCGGGCGATCGGGATCGACATCGGCGGCACCGGGATCAAGGGAGCGCTCGTCGATCTCGACACCGGCGAACTCCTGAGCGACCGGATCAAGAAGCCGACCCCCGCGGGCGGCGAGCCCGACGCGATCGTCCAGGTCGCGTCGGGGCTTGTCGACGAGCTCGTCGACGAGCTTGTCGCCGAGCTCGCGCCCGCGCAGGAGGCGGTGCCGGTCGGCGTCTGCTTCCCGGCGGTGGTGCTCGGCGGCACCACCATGTCGGCGGCGAACGTGTCGAAGAAGTGGATCGGCCTCGCCGCCGAGCGGCTCTTCGAGTCGGCCATGCGGCGCGATATCCACTTCGTCAACGACGCGGATGCCGCCGGGGTCGCCGAGATCCGGTACGGCGCCGCCAAGGGCGCGCGCGGCGTGGTCATCCTCACGACGCTCGGCACGGGGATCGGCACCGCGCTCATCAACGACGGCGTGCTCGTGCCCAACACGGAGCTCGGGCACATCGAGATCGACGGGAAGGACGCCGAGTCGGAGGCGGCGTACTCCGCGAAGGAACGCCACGACTGGTCGTGGGAGCAGTGGGTGAAGCGCCTGCAGCGCTACTACTCGCGACTGGAGACCCTGTTCTCCCCCGACCTGTTCATCGTCGGCGGCGGGGTCTCCAAGCACTACGAGGAGTTCCTGCCGCTGCTGGAGCTCCGTGCGCCGATCATCCCCGCCACACTCCGCAACAACGCCGGCATCCTTGGCGCCGCTGCGCTGACCAATCCCGCATTCGCGACGAGCGAAGAGCCTGCCGACGGGCGCGGTCACAGCACGGGACGGACGCCGCGCGGACGCTGAGGCCCGACCCGTGAGGGTCGCGTAAGGGCCTGCCGACGCGGCGTCAGGATTCCGTTAGCGCCGCCGCCGCCTGCGTCGCGCGGGCGTTGACTTCCGTCGTGCTCGACATCGTCTACCTCGCCGGCGTGCTGCTGCTCGTCGGCCTCGTCGCCCTCATCGCCCGAGGAGTGGAGCGGCTGTGATCGTCATCGACATCATCGCCGCGGTGCTCGCCATCGCCGCGATCGGCTACGTGCTGGTCGCCCTGATCCACCCCGAGCGGTTCTGATGACACCCGCCGTCACGGAGATCTGGGTCTTCGTCGCGCAGTTCCTCGCCCTCGCGCTGGTGCTGGTGCTCGTGCAGTTCCCGCTCGGGAACTGGATCGCGCGGGTCTACACCGACCGCCACCACCTCCGCGCGGAACGCGGCTTCTACCGCCTGATCGGCGTCGACTCCGGCGCCGGTCAGAGCTGGCGGGCGTACCTGCGGGCGATCCTGGTGTTCTCCCTCCTCGGGATCCTCGTGGTCTACCTCCTGCAGCGGGTGCAGCAGGTGCTGCCCTACTCGCTCGGACTCCCGCCGACCAGCGAGCACCTCGCCTTCAACACGGCGATCTCGTTCGTCACGAACACGAACTGGCAGTCCTACTCGCCCGAGGTGACCCTCGGCTACACCGTCCAGCTGGTCGGCCTCGCGGTGCAGAACTTCGTCTCGGCCGCGGTGGGCATGGCGGTCGCCGTCGCCCTGGTGCGCGGGATCGCCTCGCGCAACAGTGCCACCATCGGCAACTTCTGGGTGGACCTGACCCGCGGCATCCTGCGCATCCTGCTGCCGCTCTCGGTGATCACGGCCATCGTGCTGCTCGCCGGCGGCGTGATCCAGAACCTCTCCGGATTCCAGTCCGTGTCGACTCTGACCGGCGGGACCGCCACCATCCCCGGCGGGCCGGTCGCCTCCCAGGAGGCCATCAAGGAGCTCGGCACGAACGGCGGCGGGTTCTTCAACGCCAACTCCGCGCATCCCTTCGAGGCGCCCTCGGCCTGGGTGAGCCTGTTCCAGATCTTCCTGCTGCTGGTCATCCCCTTCTCCCTCCCGCGCGCCTTCGGCGTGCTGGTGGGCGACCGCCGGCAGGGCTGGGCGATCCTCGCCACGATGTCGGTGTTCTGGGTGGTCTCGAACGTCCTGCTGTTCTGGGCCGAACTTGCGGGTTCCGGAAAGGCCCTTCAACTGGCCGGCGGGGCGATGGAGGGCAAGGAGCAGCGCTTCGGCATCGCCCTGTCGACGATCTTCGGCTCCTCGACGACCCTCACCTCCACCGGCGCCGTCAACTCGATGCACGACAGCTACACCGCCCTCGGCGGGGCGGTGACGATGGGCGACATGATGCTCGGCGAGGTCGCCCCCGGCGGCGTCGGATCGGGCCTGTACGGGATGCTCGTGCTCGCCATCATCGCCGTATTCGTCGCCGGGCTCATGGTGGGCCGCACCCCGGAGTACCTGCAGAAGAAGATCGGCCCGCGGCAGATGAAGCTCGCGAGCCTCTACATCCTGACCACGCCGGTCATCGTGCTGCTCGGGGTCGCCGCCAGCTTCGCGATACCCGGGGTCAAGGACGACGTGGCGAAGACCTCCATCCTGAACCCCGGCCTGCACGGCTTCAGCGAGGTGCTCTACGCCTTCACCTCGGCGGCGAACAACAACGGATCCGCCTTCGCGGGTCTCACCGCGGCGACCCCGTGGATGGACTCGGCTCTCGGGGTGGCGATGCTGCTCGGCCGCTTCGTGCCGATCGTCTTCGTCCTCGCGCTGGCCGGCTCCTTCGCGGAGCAGGACCGCGTCCCCGTGACCGCGGGCACCCTCCCGACCCACCGACCGCAGTTCGTCGGACTGTTGATCGGCACCGTCCTCATCGTCACCGCTCTCACCTACTTCCCCGTTCTCGCGCTGGGTCCCCTGGCGGAAGGGCTCTCCTGATCCATGTCCACTCTCGTCACCGACCCCTTCGCCCCGGCCCCGCAGAAGAGCCGCGCCGGCGGCGGACTGTCCTGGACCCAGTTCGTCCAGGCCCTCCCCGGCGCCGTGCGCAAGCTCGATCCGAGGCGCATGTGGCGCAGCCCCGTGATGTTCGTCGTCGAGGTCGGCGCGGCCCTGACCACGGTCATCGCCATCGCCGAGCCGTTCACCGGCCGGGCGCAGGCCCTCGCCCCGAGCTTCAACGCCGGCATCGCGATCTGGCTCTGGATCACGGTGCTCTTCGCGAACCTCGCCGAATCGGTGGCGGAGGGCCGTGGCAAGGCGCAGGCCGCCACGCTCCGCGCCACGCGCACGTCGACCCTCGCGCGCCGTGTCGAGCGATACGACGCCGTGGGGGATCCGGATGCGGTGCGCGCCACGCTCGCCCCTGTCGCCTCCGCCGACCTCACCCTCGGCGACACGGTGGTCGTGACCGCGGGCGAGCTGATCCCGGGCGACGGCGACATCGTCGCGGGCATCGCGAGCGTCGACGAGTCGGCCATCACCGGCGAGTCCGCTCCTGTCGTGCGCGAGCACGGCGGCGACCGCAGCGCCGTCACCGGCGGCACCCGGGTGCTCAGCGACCGGATCGTGGTGCGGATCACCTCCAAGCCCGGCGAGACCTTCGTGGACCGGATGATCCGGCTCGTGGAGGGGGCCTCCCGCCAGAAGACCCCGAACGAGATCGCCTTGGACATCCTCCTGGCCAGCCTCACGATCGTCTTCCTCGTCGTGGTCCTGACCCTGAACCCGGCGGCCTCCTACGCCGGCGGCGCGACCACCGTCCCGGTGCTCATCGCGCTGCTGGTGTGCCTCATCCCGACCACCATCGGCGCGCTGCTCTCGGCCATCGGCATCGCCGGCATGGACCGGCTCGTGCAGCGCAACGTGCTGGCGCTCTCCGGACGCGCGGTGGAGGCGGCCGGCGACGTCACCACGCTCCTCCTGGACAAGACCGGCACAATCACCTACGGCAACCGTCGGGCGTCCGAGTTCGTCCCGGTCGGAGGCGCGCAGAAGTCCGCTCTCGTGCTCGCCGCCCGACTCGCCTCGTATGCCGACCCCACCCCGGAGGGCACTTCGGTGGTCACGCTCGCCGACACCATCCTCGGTCCCGCCGAGGGACTCCGGGCAGGCGCCGTACCCGTCCCGTTCACCGCCCAGACCCGGATGAGCGGCGTGGACACCGTCGACGGCTCCGAGGTGCGCAAGGGCGCCGCGACGGCGATCATCGCGTGGGTCGGTGATCTCGACGTGGACGTGCGGCGCGAGCTCGACCTCGCGGTGGACGCGATCTCCGCATCCGGCGGCACCCCGCTCGTCGTCGCCGTGCAGCGCGACGGCGTCGGCACCGTGCTCGGCGTGATCCACCTCAAGGACGTGGTGAAGGAGGGGCTCGCCGAGCGCTTCGCGGAGCTGCGCGCGATGGGCATCCGCACGGTGATGATCACGGGCGACAACCCGCTCACCGCGAAGGCGATCGCCGCCGAGGCCGGCGTGGACGACTTCCTCGCCGAAGCGACCCCGGAGGACAAGCTCGCCCTCATCCGACGCGAGCAGGAGGGCGGCAACCTCGTCGCCATGACGGGCGACGGCACCAACGACGCCCCGGCCCTGGCGCAGGCGGATGTGGGGGTGGCGATGAACACCGGGACCTCCGCCGCGAAGGAGGCCGGCAACATGGTCGACCTGGATTCGGATCCCACCAAGCTCATCGACATCGTGCGGATCGGGAAGCAGCTGCTCATCACCCGCGGGTCGCTCACGACCTTCTCGATCGCGAACGACATCGCGAAGTACTTCGCGATCATCCCGGCGATGTTCGCCGGGGCCTTCCCCGGACTCGCGCTCCTGAACGTCATGCAGCTGCACTCGCCGGCGTCGGCGATCCTCTCGGCGATCGTCTTCAACGCGCTCGTGATCGTGTTCCTGATCCCGCTCGCCCTGCGCGGGGTGCGGTACCGACCGGGACCCGCCTCCTCGATCCTCCACCGCAACCTCCTCGTCTACGGACTGGGCGGGATCATCGCCCCCTTCATCGGCATCAAGCTCATCGACCTCGTCGTCGCCCTCATCCCGGGCTTCTGAGCCCCGGCACGGCATCCGCACCCCTTCACCGAAAGAGACCCCATGGCCACCCCCTCCGGCACCGCGCGGCAGACCTGGACCGCGCTGCGCGCGCTCCTCGTCCTCACGGTCGTGCTCGGCATCCTCTACCCCGCCGCGATCGGCCTCGTCGGACTGGCGATGCCCGCCCAGGCGAACGGATCGCTGCTGCGTGCCCCCGACGGCACCGTCGTCGGCTCCTCGCTCATCGGGCAGTCGTTCACGACGAAGAAGGGCCAGGCGCTGCCCTCGTGGTTCCAGTCGCGTCCGTCGGCGGCGGGCGACGGGTACGACGGCGGCGCCTCCTCCGGCTCGAACCTCGGACCGAACAACCCGGATCTCGTCACGGCGATCCGCGACCGGCGCGCCGCGATCGCGAAGCTCGAGGGCGTGCCGGAGTCGCAGGTCCCCGCGGATGCCGTCACGGCCTCCGCCTCGGGACTGGACCCGGAGATCAGCGCGGCGTACGCGCTGCTGCAGGTGCGCCGGGTGGCGGCGGCGCGGAGCCTGGACGAGAGCGCCGTCCGCTCGCTCGTGACGGAGCGCATCGAGGGTCGCGCCCTCGGGTTCGTCGGCGAGCCGACGGTCAACGTGCTGGAGCTCAACCTCGCGCTCTCGCGGCTCGGGGGATGATGCGCGCCCGGCTCGAGTGCGGACGCTCGTGAGTACGGGACACTAGGCGCATGCATCGCGGCCGCCTCCGGGTGATGCTCGGCGCTGCGCCGGGTGTCGGCAAGACCTACGCCATGCTCGAGGAGGGCCGGCGCCTGCGCGAGGCCGGCGACGACGTGATCGTCGCGATCGTCGAGACGCACGGGCGAGCCGCGACATCCTCGCTCGTGGAGGGGCTCGAGGTCCTGCCACGACGGCGCGTCGAGCACCGCGGGGTCACCCTCGAGGAGCTGGACGTCGACGCGGTCCTCACCCGCCGCCCGAGCATCGCCCTGGTCGACGAGCTCGCGCACACCGACGTGCCGGGCTCGGCGCACGCGAAGCGCTGGGAAGACGTCGAGCAGATCCTCGACGCCGGCATCGACGTGATCTCCACCGTCAACATCCAGCACATCGAGTCGCTGAACGACGTCGTGGAGCGGATCACCGGGGTGCCTCAGCGGGAGACCATCCCCGACCACGTGCTGCGGCGCGCCGACCAGATCGAGCTCGTGGATCTGGCCCCCCAGGCGCTGCGGAATCGCCTGGCCGAGGGGCTGGTGTACCCCGCGGCGCGGGTGGATGCGGCGCTGTCGAACTACTTCCGCCTCGGCAACCTCACCGCGCTGCGGGAACTGGCGCTGCTCTGGCTCGCCGACGAGGTCGACTCCGCCCTGCAGGCGTACCGGGCCGAGCACGGCATCCACCGCCCGTGGGAGGCACGTGAGCGGATCGTCGTCGCGCTCACCGGCGGCCCCGAGGGCGAAACCCTGCTGCGGCGCGGGGCGCGGATCGCTCAGCGCTCCGGCGGCGGCACCCTGTACGCCGTGCACGTGATCAGCCCGGACGGCCTGGCGAAGCCCGGAGCCGCGAATCTCGCAGCGCAGCGCTCCCTCGTGGAGTCCCTGGGCGGCAGCTTCCACCAGGTGGTCGCCGAGCGGGTCTCCGCCGCGCTCGTGCAGTTCGCCCGCAGCGTCGACGCGACCCAGCTCGTCGTCGGCGTCAGCCGACGCTCCCGCGTCGCGCGGCTTCTCGGCGGGGCCGGGACCTCCGCCAGCGTCATCCGCTCCTCCGGCGACATCGACGTGCACATCGTCAGTCACGCCGAGGCCGGGTCGCTCGGGCTGCCGCGCTTCGGCGGGGCGCTTCCCGTCCGCCGGAAGATCGCCGGATTCGTGCTCGCGGCGCTCGCCCTGCCCCTCGTGGCGGCCCTGCTCTCGCTCGTCCGCTCGACCAACTCCCTTCCCGTCGACACGCTCCTGTTCCAGCTTGTCGTCGTCGTGGTGGCCCTGGTCGGCGGGATCTGGCCCGCCCTGTTCTCGGCCGTGGTCGCCGGGTTCCTGCTCGACTTCTTCTTCATCCCCCCGCTCTACGTGGTGCGCATCGCCGACCCGATGCACGCACTCGCCCTCGTGATCTTCGTGGTGGTCGCCGCGCTCGTCAGCCTGGTCGTCGACCAGGCCGCGCGGCGGGCCCTGGTGGCTGCCCGCGCCTCGGCCGAGGCCGAGGTGCTCGTCGCCGTGGCCGGCGGGGTGCTGAGCGGATCCGATGCCCTGCACGCGCTCGTCGCCCGGCTGCGCGAGGCCTTCGGCCTGCAGCGTGTCGCGCTGCTGCAGGGCGACACCGTGATCACGAGCGACGAGGACCCGGCCCTGGCGGATGCCGCGAGCCGCCCGGATGCGATCGAGGCGATCCAGGAGATCGGCGAGAACGCCCACATCTCCCTCGTCGGGCGCCCGCTGGAGGCATCGGACCGGCGCGTGCTCGGCGCCTTCGCCTCGCAGCTGGAGGCGGCGCTGGTGCAGCGTCGGCTGAGCACCGCCGCGGCCGACGCGGCCCCCTTGGCGGAGGCGGACCGACTGCGAAGCGCCCTGCTCGCCGCGGTCGGCCACGACCTCCGCCGGCCGCTCGCCGCCGCCCGCGCGGCCGTCACCTCGCTCCGCTCGCCCGACAGCGGGCTCCAGCCCCGCGACCGCGAGGAGCTGCTCGAGACCGCCGACGAGAGCCTCGATGCGCTCGGCCGCCTCATCTCGGACCTTCTCGACGTGAGCCGACTGCAAGCCGGGGTCATCGGGGTGCATCCGGTCGAGGTGGAACTGGACCAGGTCGTGGTCACCGTGCTCGACGAGCTCGACCTGGCACCCGGCCAGGTCGAGCTCGAGCTCTCCCCCGTCGCTCCGGTGACCGCGGATCCGGTGCTCCTGGAGCGCGTCGTGGAGAACCTGCTCGCGAACGCGCTCCGCTACTCCCCGGTCGGCGCGGTTCCCGCGGTCACGACCAGCGAACTGGGCGACCGGGTGCAGCTGCGGGTCGTCGACGCCGGTCCCGGCATCCCCCTCGATCGCCGCGACGACGTGTTCCTGCCCTTCCAGCGCCGGGGCGATACCGACAACAGCACCGGGGTGGGGCTGGGGCTCGCGCTCGCGAAGGGCTTCGTCGAGGCCATGGGCGGCACCATCGAGGTGGAGGACACTCCGGGCGGGGGCCTGACCATGGTGGTGGAGCTCGCCGCGCACCACCCGTCACCCGTATCGGTGCCGGAGCCGGCGCGGTGAGGATCCTCGTCGCCGACGACGACCCGCAGATCCTCCGGGCGCTGCGGATCACCCTCGCCGCGCGGGGCTACGAGATCGAGACGGCCTCGGACGGGGCCACGGCGATCGCGGTCGCCGGCCGCACGCATCCGGACCTCCTCGTGGTCGACCTCGGGATGCCGGGCCTGAGCGGAGTGCAGGTCATCGAGGCGGTGCGCGGCTGGTCGGCGGTGCCGATCCTCGTGGTGTCGGGACGCACGGAGTCCTGGGACAAGGTGGAGGCCCTCGACGCGGGCGCCGACGACTACGTCACCAAGCCCTTCGCGATCGACGAGCTGCTCGCGCGGGTGCGCGCCCTCACCCGCCGCGGCGCATCGGCGCCGGAGGAGCCCGTCGTGGAGTTCAGCGAGGTCGTGGTGGATCTGGCGGCCCACCGCGTGACCCGCGCCGGTGCGCCCGTGCGCCTCACTCCCACGGAGTGGCGGCTGCTGGAGGCGCTGGTGCGCAACCCCGACCGGTTGCTGACCCGCGAGACGTTGCTGACCCGGGTCTGGGGTCCGCAGTACACGAACGACACCGGGTACCTCCGCCTGTACATCGCGCAGCTGCGCAAGAAGCTCGAGGTCGACACGTCGGCGCCCCGCCACATCCGCACCGAATCCGGGATGGGCTATCGCTTCACCCCGTGAGTCCGTGCGGTTGCGGTGGGGCGAACGGGTCGGCCGATACGCCGGGTTCTGTACCGCCCCTCGCGGGACGGTGACGGCCATCTCTCTCGGGACCGCGTCACCACGGTCCTCCAGCGGCCCACCCGACACCTCGGCGAGCAGCGTCAACGGTGTCTGTCTGGCCTTGCTCCGGGCGAGGCTTGCCCAGCGAGCCCGGTCGCCCGGGCCCCTGGTGGTCTCTTACACCACCGTTTCACCCTTACTCCGGATGCCGTGGCACCCGGGGCGGTCTGCTCTCTGTTGCGCTTTCTCGCGGATCACTCCGGGTGGGTGTTACCCACCGCCCTGCTCTGTGGAGCCCGGACGTTCCTCGGCACCGCCGTCGCATCCGAGGACCCGACGACGGCGACGCGACCGTCTGGCCGGCCCGTTCGCGCTGCCATCCTCGCAGATCCGCGGGGATCAGATGCCCGACTCCTCCGTGCGGACGAGGATGGCACTGGATTCCGGGCAGATGAGCACGTCCTCGGGCGCCGCCTGGGCGACCGCGCGGAGGTCGGCGACGCCGAGCGCGACCCCCACCGCCGTCGAGACCCCACCCCGCAGGAGGGAGGCGCCGACGCCGTAGCGCGCGCGCTGCTTCTCGTAGAGCGCCACCAGGTCCGCGGGCAGGCGCCCGACGATCTCGTCCCGCTCCCGCACCGCCTGAGCACGGTCGCGCTCCAGCGCGCCGAGCGCCGCATCCCGGGCCGCCACCGCCTCCGCATGACGCGTCGCCAGGCCCGCGAGGGCCTCCCGGGTCGCGGCCAGCGCGCCCTCGCGCTCCTCGACCCGCTCCATCACCACCAGCTCGATGTCCTCGAGGTCGCTCTTCCGTCGTGCCAGGGCCTGCAGCTCCTGCTCCAGGCCCTGGATGTCCTTCATCGACGACGAGTTCTGCAGCCGCTGCTGATCGCGGGCGATCCGCGCGTCGACCACCGCGACATCCGCCTCCGTCCGGCGCAGCTCCGCGCGGGCGTCCTCCACCGCCCCGGTCTGCTCGACCACGAGCCGCTCGGACTGGGTGCGGTCGGCGGTGACCTCAGCGACCACCGCCGACTCCGGCAGCTTCGCGCGCCGGGTGGCGAGACGCTGGAGCGTGGTGTCCAGGATCTGCAGATCCAGCAGCAGCGCCTGGTCGGCGGGGGCGGCGGTGAGGGTCATCCCGGTCCTCTCGAGGTCGAATCGGTCACTGGGTGACCGCGAAGTCCCACGGGTCGGTACGCAGGTCGCTCACCGTCACCGCGACATCCGGGAGCGCGGCGCGCAGCTCGGCGGCGGCGACCTCCAGCCACAGCCACTCGCTGGCCCAGTGCGAGGTGTCCAGCAGCGCCGGTCCGCCGCCCAGCCGGGCGTTCTCGCGCGCCTCGGAGGCCGGATGGTGGCGCAGGTCGCGGGTCACGTACGCATCGGCGCCGAGCACGGCGGGATGCGCGAGCAGGGAGTCGCCCGCGCCGGCGCAGACCGCGACGCGGCGGATCGGGGCGTCCCACTCTCCCGAACCGCGGATGCCGGTGGCGGTCGCCGGCAGCAGCTCGGCCAGGCGCCGGGCCAGATCGCCGAGGGAGATGCTCGCGGGCAGGTCGCCGACTCGGCCGAGACCGGTTCCGCCATCGGCCCCCGCCGCGATCGGCTCGATGCCCTGCAGCCCGAGGCGCTCGGCGAGGACGGCGGAGGTGCCCGAGCCGACCACGTCGGCGTTCGTGTGCGCGGCGATGAGACCGCATCCCGATCGGATGAGGCGGGCGATCACGGCGCCCTTGCCGCGGTCCTCGGCGACCGCCGTCACCCCGCGCAGCAGCAGCGGATGGTGCACGAGCAGCAGGTCGTCACCGGCCGCGACCGCCTCGTCCGCGGTCTCCAGCACCGCGTCGACCGCGAGGCGGATGCGGCTCACCCGGGCCGCGGGGTCCCCCACCAGGAGCCCTGGCGCGTCCCAGGCCTCCGCCCCGGAGAGCGGCCACAGGCCGCGGGCGACACGGTCCACGTCCGCGAGGGTCGTGGTCGGGCCGGAGTGCACTCGCCCAGTGTAGGGACGGTGCCGCGGCGGCACGGCGCTCCGTTCGACCGCCTCAGATGCGGATCGCCTCCTGGCGCCGGATCACCGGGATGGCCGACAGCAGAGGCACGAGCAACCCCAGGGCGAGCGCCAGGAATACGCCGATGTCGGTGCCGGCGAGCGGATCGGCGCGCGGGATGCCGAGCAGCCACAGCGCCCAGCCCTGCCAGGACAGCCAATCGGCGCGGGCGCTGGTGAACCCGAACGCCAGCGCGGTGATGAGGACGAAGGCGACCAGGTTCGGCACCCGGACGTCCGGATAGATGCCCCCGCGCCGCAGGAGCGACGGCGTGTGGAAGCGCCGGTTGCGGATCATCACCTCCGCCGCGAAGATCCCAGCCCAGGCGGCGACGGGCACCGCAACGGTGGTGAGCACCTCGCGGATGATGTCCTGCGCATCCGCCCCGGTGAGCACGAGCAGGACCCCCGCACCGGCGGTGAGCACGCCGGCGATGGCGGTGGCGACGGGTCGGGGCAGGCTGCTCCCGCCCTCACGCGGGACGAGGGTGCCGAGCACGGCGAAGCCGCCCGAGTAGGTGGCGATCAGGGCCCCGGCGAGCGAGGCGAGCACCGCACCCGCAAGCAACGGCACGGGGAACCAGCCGGGCAGGATCCCCTCGAGCGTCTCCAGGGGCGACACCACCAGCCCCCGGGCCAGCGCGGGCGAGGACGCCGCGAGCACCGCCCCCCAGCCGATCAGCACGAGCGCCGGGAGGCCGGCCCCGAGGCAGGCGGCGAGCATGCTGGTCGACCCGGCGCCCGTCGTGGACTGGTAGCGGGCGACATCCGCCGAGCTGTGCACCCAGGCGAGTCCGACGAAGCTGAAGACCAGGACGACGCCGGATGCCACCAGGAGCCAGGAGCCGTCGCCGGCGCCGAGGGCGGCGGCCAGATCGACGCGACCGGCCGTGAGAACGATCACCGTGACGGCGAGGACGGCCGTGAGCACGGTCAGCGCGAACTGCACCCGGGAGAGCAGTCCGTAGCCGACGACGGCGACGAGCCCCGTAAGCAGGGCACCGCCGAGCACGCCCAGCACCGGCCAGAGGACGCTGCTGCCGCCCGTGCCGATCCGGACGACATCGCCCACCACCCAGAGCAGAGCCCCTCCCCAGACCGCTCGGGAGAGCACCGCGACGGCGCCGGGAAGGACGTTCCCGATCAGCCCGAAGCTCGCCCGGGACACGACCAGGGTGGGCTGCCCGCTCCACTTCCCGGCCAGGGTGCCGAGCCCGAGGGGCAGCAGCGAGAGGGCGACGCCGCCGAGGACCGCCAGGATCGCCTGGCGCAAGCTCATCCCCATCCCGAACAGCACGGCGCCGATGCCGAGGCTGAGCGGCGCTGCGTTCGCCGCGAACCACAGCCAGAACAGGCGGGTCGCCCGTCCGGCCCGCTGGTCGAGCCGCGTCGGGTCGGCGCCGGCGGTTTCGACCTCGAGCACGCGCGGAAGCCGCGTGGCCGCGATCGGGGTGACCTGCGGCGCCTCCGCGTCGACGGCCGCGGCCTGTGCCGGTGGCAGCGCCGAGGTCTGCACCGTGCCGAGCGGAAGTCCCGCGCTGAGCGGGGTCACGCGATCGGAGGGGTCGACGGAGCCGTCCTCCTCGTCCGAGTACGCGGAGTCTCCGGCGCCCCGCCCGAGCTCGGGGTCATCCCCCGGCCCGGAGGCCGCGGCACCCCGGCCGTGCGGGGCCTCCGGCTCCAGCGCGGGTGTGGGCGGCGCGGCCACCGGCGGGGGGGCCACTGGTGGTGGGGCGCTCGCGAGGTCGAACCACGGTGTCGCCGTGCCCCCGATGCCGCCGACGGGCGGCGCCGGCGGCAGCTCGACCCAGCCTTCCCGATCACCGCCGACGGCGGCGGGCACGTCCTCCCTGGTAACCGCCGCAGCGGGCTCGGCCGCAGCGGGCTCGGGCTCGGTCGCAGCAGGCTCGGGCTCTCGGCTCCCGGGGGCGTCGGGCTCCGGCTCCTCCTCCGGGCTCCCGGCCGCAGCACCGGGCTCGGCGGGACCGACCAGCCCGTCGGCCGGCGGGGGGACTGCGTCGGGTTGCGGGACGAGATGGGGCATGGCCGCGGCCGGGGCGGGGAAGAGGTCGGCGGCGTCCGTTGCCGGAGGCGCCCACTCGACCGGCGGGCGCCACCGCGCCGCGTCGGCCGAGTCGCGAACCGGCTCCGTGTCGGCTCCCGCCGGCTCGACCAGCCGCGTCCAGGGGCCGGCGGGCTCCACGGGGAAGGGCTGCGGGTCGAACGGGGTGACCGAGTCCTCGGTCGAAACCCACGTCTCCCCATCGTCCTCCTTGCTGGCCGGCGACGGGGCCGGCAGCTCGTCCCACGGCTTAGGTGAGGAGTCGGAGAGCAGATCGACCGGGATCGCGTCATCCGGGGCCGGCAGGTCGAAGACCCCGAATCCGTCGGGTGATCCGTCCGGTCCCGGGCCGGCATCACCGAGATCCCACACCGTCGACGCGCGGGGCCCGGCATCCTCATCACCGCCCGCCTGCGGGATGGGCGGATCGGGGTCCGGTCCGCCGTCGAGATCCCAGACCCGGCCCGGGTCCGCGGAGGGTCCGGGGTCGGCAGTCGGGCCCGGATCCCTCACCGCGGTCCGCTCCGGCACCTGCTCGGCCCCGGGGCCGGGACGGAGGTCGGCGGCCGGCGAGGGATCCGGCGCGAAGGCCGAGGGGTCGAACGAGGTCCACGAGGCCGTCTCGGCGAGCAGACGCTCGTCCTCCCGCGACCCGACAGCGCCTTCAGCCGGAGGCCCGTCCATCGTCGGCCCGTCCATCGTCGGCCGGTCCATGGCCGGCCCGTCCACCGTCGGCCTGTCCACCGCCGGCCGGTCTACGGCCGGCTCCTGCCCGGCCGGCTCCTGCCCAGCCGACTCGCCTCCCGTGTGCTCGACCTCCCTTGACGGCCCAGCGACGGGTTCCGACCGGATGACCGGGATCGAGGAGGTATAGGTCGCCAGGATGGCGTCGGCCAGGGCGTCGTCGTCGATGCTGTCCGACTCGTCGTCCGGACGGCCGGCGCCCGCGGGCACGTCGGTCATGCGCGCGAGTCTAGGGTCGGAGCACCGGCGCGGACGGGCGACTGGCCGCAGGACACCCGGGCTTCGGGAGGCCGGTGGGCCCTGACGGGCTCGAACCGCCGACATCCTCGGTGTAAACGAGGCGCTCTACCACCTGAGCTAAAGGCCCGTGCCGCGCGCGGCGACTGCAGCGATGCTACCCGGCGCACCGCATCCGGAGCCGGTGACCGACGCCCGCTCGAGCGGCGAACCCGTGCCCACGTCGAGCACGCCCTGCGGCCGGATCAGGTGACGCTCTGGGGCAGCAGGTCCTCGAGAGCCGCGCGGTACTCGAGGATCTGACGCGCCTCCCCGGGCGCGGTGATGAAGGACGAGCGGATCATCCCCGCCTGGTCGATCAGGAAGGTGGCACGGTTCGCGAAGCCCTTGTGCTCCAGGAAGACGCCGTACTCCTTCGCCACGTCGCCGTGCGGCCAGAAGTCGGCGAGGAGGGTGAAGTCGTACCCCTGCTGCTCGGCCCAGGCGCGCAGCGTCGCCTTCGAGTCGACCGAGACACCGATGAGCTCGACCCCCGCCTGCCGGAACAGAACGATGTTGTCGCGCAGGTCGCACAGCTCGCCCGTGCAGGTGGAGGAGAAGGCGAGAGGGAAGAAGACCAGGGCCACCGGTCGGCCGCGGAAGTCGCTCAACCGGATGTGCTCTCCGAACTGGTTCGGCAACTCGAAATCGGGAGCGTGGGTGTCATTCTCCAGGGCCATGGGACCGCGGATCCTCTCGTGTCCGGCCGCGACGAGCGCGGCACAGCGCGCCATGTTACGCCCGGCCGCCGCGGAGCGCAGGATGGCCTCCGGCCCGGAGCTGCGGAGGCGGGAGCGACGCTCCGACACGGAGCCTAGAGTGGAGACGGCGCTCTCCGGCCCCGCGATCCA
The DNA here is from genome assembly GCA_016212425.1 of Micrococcales bacterium. Taxonomy (GTDB): domain Bacteria; phylum Actinomycetota; class Actinomycetes; order Actinomycetales; family Microbacteriaceae; genus Schumannella. The sequence goes on from JACRGJ010000030.1 coordinate 32,698, forward strand.
GGGTCGGATCCCCGGCGCCCGATTCCCCCGCGGCCATCCGCCGCCGAGACGAGAGCACGAGGCCACCCGGTGACGACAGGCATCCAGGACCCGACCGCACAGGGCGTCCCCACCCAAGACCCGCCGGTGCAGGGATCGCCGTCGCAGGTGTCGCCGGTGCAGGGGGCGGCCGCGCCGAGCCGGGACGGGCAGGACGACGGGTCGGCAGCCCGCGCCGAGGATGTGGCCCCCAGCACGGAGGCCTCGCCGCCGCCGGCCGAGGCGGTGCCCTCGGATGCCCCGAAGGATCAGCCCCCCGCGCAGGGCGACCCCAGCACCGCGCAGGCGGACGCCGTGCCCGAGACCGACCCGGACCCGGACGAGACCGCGGAGTGGACCGAGTCGCTGGATGCGCTGGTGGCAGCCAAGGGCCGCACCCGCGCGGAGCAGATCGTGCAGACCCTGCTCGACCGATCCCGCCGACACCACCTCGAGGTGGCCACCGTGCCGGTCACCGACTACATCAACACCATCGCGCCCGAGGACGAGCCGGCCTTCCCCGGCGACGAGCAGATCGAGCGCCGCTACCGCGCCTGGATCCGCTGGAACGCCGCCATCACGGTGCACCGCGCGCAGCGGCCCGGAATCGCCGTCGGCGGGCACATCTCGACCTACGCCTCCTCGGCCGCCCTGTACGAGATCGGCCACAACTGGTTCTTCCGCGGCGCCGACCACCCCGGCGGCGGCGACCAGGTCTACTACCAGGGCCATGCCTCCCCCGGCATGTACGCCCGCGCCTACCTCGAGGGCCGCCTCTCCGCGGATCAGCTCGACGGATTCCGCCAGGAGAAGTCGCACGCGCCCACCGGGCTGTCCTCGTATCCGCATCCGCGCCTGATGCCGGAGTTCTGGCAGTTCCCCACGGTCTCGATGGGGCTCGGGCCGCTCAACGCGATCTTCCAGGCGCAGTCGAACAAGTACCTCCACAACCGCGGCATCAAGGACACCTCCGACCAGCACGTCTGGGCGTTCCTCGGCGACGGGGAGATGGACGAGGTCGAGAGCCGCGGCGCGCTGCAGTGGGCGGCGAACGACGGCCTGGACAACCTCACCTTCGTCATCAACTGCAACCTGCAGCGTCTGGACGGCCCGGTGCGCGGGAACGGGAAGATCGTCCAGGAGCTGGAGGCGTTCTTCCGCGGCGCCGGCTGGAACGTCATCAAGGTGATCTGGGGCCGGGAGTGGGACGACCTGCTCGCCCGCGACACGGACGGTGCGCTGGTCGACCTGATGAACCGCACCCCCGACGGCGACTACCAGACCTACAAGGCCGAGAACGGCGCCTACGTGCGCGAGAACTTCTTCGGCAGGGACCCGCGCACCGCCGCACTCGTCAAGGACTACACCGACGATCAGGTCTGGAACCTCAAGCGCGGCGGGCACGACTACCGCAAGGTGTACGCCGCCTACGCCGCCGCGATGGCCCACACCGGTCAGCCCACCGTCATCCTGGCCAAGACCGTCAAGGGCTACGGGCTCGGGCCGCACTTCGAGGGCCGCAACGCGACCCACCAGATGAAGAAGCTGACCCTGGACGACCTCAAGGCGTTCCGCGACCAGCAGCACATCCCCATCTCCGACGCCCAGCTCGAGGAGAACCCCTACCTCCCGCCGTACTACAACCCCGGGCCGGACGACGAGGCGATCCGGTACCTGCAGGAGCGCCGCCGTGCGCTCGGCGGCTACGTGCCGGAGCGCCGCCCGACGCACACGGCGGTGCAGGTGCCCGACGGCTCGGCCTACGACGTCGTGAAGAAGGGGTCGGGCAAGCAGCAGGTCGCCACCACGATGGCGTTCGCGCGACTGCTGAAGGACCTGCTGCGCGTGCCCGAATTCGGCAGGCGCATCGTGCCGATCATCCCGGATGAGGCACGCACCTTCGGCATGGACGCCTACTTCCCGACGGCGAAGATCTACAACCCGAACGGGCAGAACTACACTTCGGTCGATCGCGAGCTGCTGCTCGCCTACAAGGAGAGCCCGCAGGGGCAGATCCTGCACGTGGGCATCAACGAGGCGGGCGCCGTCGCCGCCTTCACCGCGGCGGGCTCCGCATACGCGACGCACGGCGAACCGCTCATCCCCGTCTACGTCTTCTACTCGATGTTCGGGTTCCAGCGCACCGGGGACGCCTTCTGGGCCGCCGGGGACCAGATGGCCCGCGGCTTCGTCATCGGCGCCACCGCCGGCCGGACGACGCTCACCGGGGAGGGGTTGCAGCACGCCGACGGGCACTCGCAGTTGCTGGCGGCGACCAACCCCGCTGTGGTCTCCTACGACCCGGCGTACGGTTATGAGATCGGCCACATCGTGCGGGCCGGGATCGAGCGGATGTACGGCGGGCGGCATCCCGACCCCAACGTCATGTACTACATCACCGTCTACAACGAGCCGATGGCCCAGCCCGCGGAGCCCGAGGGGCTGGACGTGGACGGCCTGCTGCGCGGCCTGTACCTGCTCAAGCGCAGCGCGCATCCGGGCACCAAGGTGCAGCTGCTCGCCTCCGGCGTGGGTGTGCCGTGGGCGCTCGAGGCGCAGGAGCTGCTCGAGCGCGACTGGAACGTCTCCGCGGATGTCTGGAGCGTCACCTCCTGGACCGAGCTGCGCCGCGACGGCCTGGCCGCCGACGAGTACAGCCTGCTGCACCCGGATGAGCCCGCCCGCACGCCCTACGTCACGCAGCGGCTGGCGGAGGCCGAGGGGCCGAAGATCGCGGTGTCGGACTTCATGACCGCGGTGCAGGATCAGATCCGCCCGTGGGTGCCCGGCGACTACCACGCGCTCGGTGCCGACGGCTTCGGTTTCAGCGACACCCGCCCCGCCGCGCGGCGCTTTTTCCACATCGACGGACCCTCGATGGCGGTGAAGGCGCTGCAGGCGCTGGCGAAGCGCGGGCAGATCGATCCCGCAGCGCCGGCCCAGGCGGTGGAGCGCTACCGATTGCTCGACGTGACGGCCGGCACCTCCGGGTCGGCGGGCGGCGAGAGCTAGCCGGTGCCGCGCAGCAAAGCGCAGATGCTCGCCCGTCTGCGGGCGATCTCGGGCGAACTGGCCACGGCCACGCTCGCGCGTCTCGACGTCGATCTCCCCTGGTACCGGGAGATGCCGCCCGGGCGCCGCAGCGCCGTCGGCATGGTGGCGCAGGCCGGCATCTCCTCGTTCATCTCCTGGTACGACGACCCCTCGACGACACCGTGGATCGCCGCCGACGTGTTCGGCTCGGCACCGCGCGAGCTGCTGCGCTCGGTGAGCCTGCAGCAGACCCTGCAGCTCATCCGGATCACCGTCGCGGTCGTCGAGGAGCGCGTCGGAGACCAGGATGAACTGCGCGAGGCGATCCTGCTCTACTCCCGGGAGATCGCCTTCGCCGCGGCCGACGTCTACGCCCGCGCCGCCGAGGCGCGCGGACTCTGGGATGCCCGCCTGGAAGCCCTCGTCGTCGACTCGATCCTCACCGGCGAGTACGACTCCGAGCTGCCGAGTCGCGTCGCGGCGCTCGGCTGGAACGGCCACGGCGCCGTCAGCGTGCTGGTGGGCACCGCGCCGCCGATGCTCGACGTGGACCAGATCCGCCGCACCGCGCGCCACGTCGAGGCGGATGTGCTGATCGGAGCGCAGGGCGCCCGCCTCGTCGTCGTGATCGGGCGGCTCGCCCCCGCCCAGGCCGACGGCGATCCGCTCCCGTTCCCCGAGATCGCGCGGCGGCTTGAAGACGCCTTCGGCGAAGGTCACCTGGTGCTGGGGCACGAGGTGCACGACCTGCTCGACGCCTCCAA
>JACRGJ010000033.1 GCA_016212425.1 Micrococcales bacterium
ACCCACCCCCGCCACCGCGTCAGTCCCGCCGCCGGGCTTCTGGGTGGCGAGCTGTCGACTCCAGACTCCTGGGAGCGAGCGTAGGACTGGGGCTTCGAGCAGGACGAGGCCATGAGCTCGCCCCCCCAGCAGCGGATGCGGCGCGTCGAGGAGGCCAGGCGGGCGAAGTTCACGCTCGGCGGCGGGCGACGACTTCCCGACAGCTCCCCGAGCCGCGTCAGCTCGTCGCCTGCTTCGAGGACGCGCCCCCACGCCGCGGGGTCCCCTGCCCCCGGCGATTGGAGGCTTCGAGGGGGCGACCGGGGCGGCTGCGTGGCCTGCACGTTCACGACGCTCGCACCGTGACCGGTCGCCGATGACGGTGTTGGCTTCGGCGGACGACCACCGCGACCGTGCAGGCCCGCTACCGCTTGCGCGCTCGCGGCAACCCGCCCCGGGGCGGGTCGCGTGCCCGCCGCACAAAGAAAGTGCTGGCACCGGTCGATTTCGCTTGACGACTTACGAGACGAGTTTGTGAGCGGAGTTGCAACCGCTCCACGACGGCCCGCACGACGCACGAGCGCGCCGCCTGCGGGGCGAATCGCACTTCGACGACGCGCGACTCGGACGGGGTCGCGATCACTTCTCAGCGTGGCTGCCAGGGGCCTCCGAAAACCCCGTGCTATGGCAACTCGTACGCGCGAGGTGAGGACCATGACGATGACGATCCAGGACCCCAGAGAGCTCGACGACGACACCCTGCTCACGGTGACGCGGGCGCTCGTCGTGCGGGACAACGACAACGAGGCGGACCTGCTCGAGGTCCTCGCCGAGGTCGACGAGCGGCGGCTGTACCTGCCCGACCACACGAGCATGTTCGCGTTCTGCACGGCCGAGCTCGGCTTCTCCGAGGCCGTGGCCGAGAACCGGATCACCGTCGCGCGCGCGGGCCGGCGGTTCCCCCGCGTCGTCGCGATGCGACGGTCGGGGGCGATCCACCTGTCGGGGCTCCGGCTCCTGTCGCCGCACCTGACCGACGACAGCGCCGACCGACTGCTCTCGCAGGCGACGCACAAGAGTAAGCGGCAGATCGAGGAGATCGTCGCCTGCCACGCCCCGAAGCCGCCCGTCGCGGACAGCATCCGCAAGGTCCCGGAGCGCCGCGTCGCCGAGCCTGTGGCGGCGGAGCCGGGACCCTTGTTCGACGCACCTCGGCCGACGGCGCCGGCCGCGCCACCGCCGCCCCCACCCGCCGTCGTCGCGCCGCTCGCGCCGGAGCGCTACCACGTGCAGCTCACGGCGAGCCGCGAGCTGCGGGACCAGATCGAGCAGGCCACGGCGCTGCTGCGGCACCGGGTGCCGAACGGAGACCTCGCGACCATCTTCGGCCTGGCTCTCGGTCTTCTCATCGACAAGGTGAAGAAGGAGAGGTTCGGGGTCGGCCGCAGGCCGCGCTCGAGCAAGCTGCCCGAGGGCCCGGCCAAGGGCCGCGACATCCCCGACGCGATCAAGCGCGCGGTCTACGAGCGCGACGGTGGCCAGTGCACGTTCGTGGGCCCGAACGGCAGCAGGTGCCCCGAGCGTGGGTTCATCGAGCTCGATCACCTGGACGGCTTCGCCCGGCGGCACGAGCACGTGGCGTCGAGAATCACCCTTCGCTGTCGAGCTCACAATGGTTACGCCGCCGAAGTGATGTACGGGCCGGAGCTCATGGCTCGAAAGCGGCGCTCGGCCCAGGCCGCACAGGACGCTCGCCCGCGGGCGCCTCGGCGGAGGGACGGAGAAGCGGGACACCAAAGTCCCGTCCGTCCCGTAGCCCGTGCGGTAGGACAAGACCGGTCTCGCCCGCGGGCGAGCGTCCCGCCAGGGCAGCTTGCTCCGACGGCACAGGGGGCCTTCGTCCCACAGTCGCTCGCAACTGCGCCGGAGCCAGATTCGCCGAGTCGAGGCGACCTGGAGGCCAGGCCATGACGCTGGGCAAGGCGCCGGCGCACGAAGGGTTGTACCGGTCGAGCCGGACGTTCTGCGAACAGCGGCTGCCCGAGGCGTCGATCTACCGGCTGCTGGCGCGCGAGTCGCACCGGCTGTTCCCCGACGAGGCGTTCGCTGACCTGTTCGAGGACGTTGGGCGGCAATCGATCCCGCCACGGATCGTGTCGGTGGTGATGACGCTGCAGCGGCTCGAGGGGCTGAGCGATCGAGAAGCGGTGGAGCGCTTCACCTACGACGTGCGCTGGAAGTACGCGGCAGGGTGCCTGGAGCTCGACCATCCGGGATTCGTGCACACGGTGCTCGTGTCGATGCGAGCACGGCTACGGCGATCGAAGCGTCCGAACCGGATCTTCGAGGCCGTCCTCGAGGTGGCCAAGCGGGCGGGCCTCGTCGGCCGCAAGCGCGTCGTCGACTCGACGGCGTTGTACGACGCCGTCGCGACTCAGGACACGGTCACGCTGATCCGGTCGGCGATCCGCGGGTTGCTCGAGGTCGTGGACCCCGAGACGGAAGCGCGGCTGCGCTCGGTACTGAAGCGGGACGACGACTACATCGCCGCAGGCAAGCCGAGCTGCGACTGGAACGATGAAGCAGCACGCGAGGCGCTGGTCGACGCCCTGGCTCGCGATGCGTACGCGGTGCTCGCCGAGCTCGACGGCGAACGGCTCGCGCCAGAAGTGCGCGAGGCGGCGGAGTTGCTCACGACCGTCGTGGGCCAGGATCTCGAGCAGCGCGAGGACGGAGTGTTCCGGATCGCGCGGCGAGTGGCCGAGGACCGCGTGATCTCGACGGTGGATCCCGAAGCACGCCACGGCCACAAGACGGCGGCACGGGGCTTCGACGGTTACAAGGGGCACATCGCCATCGATCCAGACTCGGAGCTCATCACGGCAACGGCGGTCACGCCTGGTAACACTGCAGACGGGAGCGCTGCGGAGCAGGTGCTGACGGACGTACTGGCGAAGCCGGCCGAGGCCCCGACGTGCGACGCAGGAGCGGGGGAGCGCAAGCCCGACGCCGCGGACGAGACGGAGCCAAAAGAGGTGTACGGCGACGCGTCGTACGGTACGGCCGACCTCGTGGAGCGACTGGAGGGCACGGGGGTGGACCCGATGGTCAAGGTGCAGTCCGCCTCGCCGCCTCACGCGGGCTACTACTCGCACGACGACTTCGCGATCGACACGGCCGCCGGGACAGTCGCTTGTCCGATGGGGATCGTCGTGCCGCTGCGGGTCCGCGGTGACGGCTCGAGGGTGGCGCTGTTCGGAGCCAGTTGCGCGGGTTGCACGGCTCGTCCGCGGTGCACGACATCTGCGAAGGGCCGGCAGGTGAACGTGCACCCCAAACACGACACGCTGGCCCGCCATCGCGAGCGGCAGCGCGGTCACGAGTGGAGGGAACGCTATCGCTCCACCCGGCCGAAGATAGAACGTAAGATAGCTCACCTGATGAGTCGGCGACATGGCGGACGTCGTGCGCGCATGCGTGGCTCGACCCGAATCGCGCAGGACCTCAGTCTGCTCGCGGCCGCCGTCAACCTGCGACGGCTCGCGGTGCTGGGTGTCCGACACAGGGACTCAGGCTGGTCCGCCTGAGCCCGTGGGGCCCTGGGCGGCCCGGGCGACCAGCCGGCGACGCCCTGCGAACCGCGAAACGGCTCCGCGTGGCAAGCGCCACACGGCAGCAGGCCGTCGCTGCTGCCGGCTCGCGCGACTGCGCGAGCCGGCGGCAGCCGCGATGCCCGTTCGCCACCAGCCTCCTAGGACCGGGTCGCCGCTGACACAGGGTGTGCCAGCTTGCGCCAAGGCGTGCGTTGCCGCTAGGATGCGGTCGTTCGATGCGACCAATCCTGGGGCGTTACGAGGTAGTCCGCCAGCTCGGGGAGGGCGGCGGCGGTGCGGTCTACCTCGTCACCGATCGGTTCGCCGACGGAAAGGCCGTCGCGCTCAAGCGCATCCACGACGCCCGCGACGAGATCCTCGGGGGCACGCTCCGCCGGGAGTTCCAGGTGCTCGCGGCCCTACGCCACCCGAGCCTCGCGGAGGTCTACGACTTCGGCGAGATCGGGCCGGGCGAGGACGTCCCGCCCGGTCTGTTCTTCACCCGGGAGCACATCGAGGGGGCGCCGCTGCTCGATGCGCTCACGGACGCGACGCCCGAGCGACTGGCCCTCGTCTTCGTCGAGCTCGCCCGTGCGCTCGAGCCGCTCCACCGCAGCGGGCTCCTGCACGGGGACCTGAAGCCGCAGAACGTGATCGTCGGAGAGGACACGCGCGTGCGTCTCATCGACTTCGGGCTCGCGCGGCGACAGGACGGCCGCGAGTCGAGCGGGCTCGGGACCATCGCGTACCTCGCGCCCGAGATCGCCCAGGGAAAGCCGGCTGACGTGCGGTCGGACCTGTACGCGTTCGGCGCGACGTTGTTCCACGCGTTGACGGGACAGCCTCCGTTCACGGGCTCGACGGTGCACGAGGTCATCGACAAGCACGTGAACGCGCCGCCGCCTGCGCCGACACCGGCGCGGCCCGCGCTCGCGGGTCCCGTGTTCGATCGTCTCGCGCAGGTCGCGCTGC
>JACRGJ010000032.1 GCA_016212425.1 Micrococcales bacterium
GAGGACTCGTGCTCGCCGCCGTCGGCGACGTGGTTCTGTCTCCTCTATCCCCGGATCGCCGCCACGCCCCGGGCGAGCGCCTCGCGTTCAGGCAGCGGCCGGCGGAGGTGCCACTCGCGGTCCTGCAGGAAGGCGAGAGGCACCTCGAGCGCTTCGGCCTGCACGTCCTCGGGAAGCGCGACCGTGACGGCGCCGGTCTCGGCCGGATCGGTGAGCACGCGCATCGCGGCGAGCGCGATCGAGAACAACTGCTCGGGCCGCTGCACGCGGTCGAAGAATCGCGACACCGGCCGGAAGGCGTCGGTGACCTGCAGTCCGATGTCCCAGGGCTGTTCGACCTGCTGGAGCACGGGATCCGCGACCCGGGTCGCGAACGTGTCGCTGGGCAGCAGGAGCGCCGGCAGACGGTTGGTCGTGGCCAGCGCGGCACCCGTGAGCATGTTGGCCGCGCCGGGACCGACGGATGCGGTCGCCGCGTAGGTGCCGCGGCGGCGATGAATGCGCGCGTATCCCACCGCCTGGTGCACCATGGCCTGCTCGTTGCGGGCCTGGTGGTACGGCATCAGACCGGGCTGATCCACATGGGCCTGCCGGAGCGCCTGCCCGATGCCGGCCACGTTCCCGTGCCCGAAGATGCCGAACACGGCCGGGATGGTTCGCTCGCGGAGGTCGCCGTCGACGGTCCACTGGTGTGCGAGGAACTCGATGAGGGCCTGACCCACGGTCATCCGCTTGGTCGCGGTCATCGGACTCCGCCTTCCTGGTCGGTGGTGTACGGCAGACGGCCGTCGAGCTCGTGGCCGTTCCACGAGGAGCGCACCCAGGCGTGGGCGGGATCGTCGCTGATGAGCCAGACGCGCTCGGGATCCGGTCCCGCCATGACATTGAGGTAGTACAGGTCGTAGCCCGGTGCCGCAGCGGCGGGTCCGTGGTAACCGTGCGGGACGAGCGCGATGTCGCCCGTGCGGACCACGGCGTCGATCTCGATCTCGCCGGCCGGCGACGAGTAGGCGCTGAACAGGCCGAACGCGGCCGTGTCCGAGTCGCCGTGCTCGGCACCGCGGGCGGGCGCGCTCTCGAAGTAGTAGATCTCCTCGAGCCGTGACTCCCGGCCCGCTCGGTGCTCGTCGTGCTTGTGCGGCGGGTACGACGACCAGTTCCCCGCCGGCGTGATGACCTCGCACACGAGGAGCCGGGCGGCGTCGAGCGTCTGCGGCGAGCCGAGATCGTGCACCTGACGACTCGAGACGCCCCTGCCGCGCAACTCGACGGGCGTGTCCTCGGCCCGGAGGTAGCGGCTCGGTTTGACGACGTCGGTCGGCGACGATGCGACAGCGACCCTTCCCTCACCCGCGAGGGCACCGGTGGTGGCGCTCGAGAGGTAGAGCGCATCGGTGGGGCCGGCGAAGACGGAGGCGCGGCCGTTCAGCCGCGTCGTCGTAGCCCCCGCCTGGTCGTCGAGGGTCACGGTGAACGAGCCGCTCAAGGGGATGACGATCCGCTCGATCCCGGCGGGGGCCAGGACCAGCGAGTCGGTCGGAGAGAGCTCGGCGATCCGCAGACCCGTGTGCTGCCAGCCGGGCGTGCGCTCATCGACCACGCTCTCCCACCCCTCGCCCGCGAGCGTGGCTCGGCGGTGGAACCAGCGCTGGTCCGTGCTGCTCATGTCGTGCTCTCCGTCGAGGCTCTCCGTCGAGAGGGTGGGGGATGCCGCGGCCGTTCGGCTGCGAGCCGCGGCACCCGGTCTGGTGATCAGGTGTTCTGCGGGAATCCGAGGTCGACCCCGCCGTGGGCCGCGGGATCGAGCCAGCGGCTCGTGATCACCTTCTGTCTGGTGAAGAAGGCGAAGCCCTGCGCGCCATATGCTTTCGCGTCACCGAATAGCGACGCCTTCCAGCCGCCGAAGGAGTGGTAGGCCACCGGGACCGGGATGGGCACATTGATGCCGATCATGCCCACCTGCACCTCGTTCTGGAAGCGGCGCGCGGCTCCGCCGTCGTTGGTGAAGATCGCGGTGCCGTTGCCGAACCGGCCGGAGTTGATCAGGTGGAGGCCCTCGTCGAAGGACGCGACGCGGACGACCGAGAGCACGGGTCCGAAGATCTCCTCCTGGTACGCGCGGGACGTGGTGGGGATATCGTCGATCAGGGTCGGCCCGAAGAAGAAGCCGTCCTCCCGGCCCGCGATGCGGAGTCCGCGCCCGTCGACGACGATCCGCGCGCCATCCTGCTCGGCGATGTCCACGTAGTCCGCCACCTTCTCGCGGTGCTGACCCGTGATCAGCGGTCCCATGTCGGGCTCCGCGCCGTCGCGCCCGGCCCCGTCGCCGATGCGCAGGCGCCCGATGCGCTCGGCGATCCTGTCGATGAGCTCGTCCGCCACGGGCTCGACAGCGAGCACGACCGAGATGGCCATGCAGCGTTCCCCCGCCGCGCCGTAGCCGGCGTTGACCGCCTGATCGGCCACCAGGTCGAGGTCGGCGTCCGGCAGCACGAGCATGTGGTTCTTCGCCCCGCCGAGCGCCTGCACCCGCTTGCCGTGCTTGGACGCGGTCTCGTAGATGTACTGCGCGATGGGGGTGGATCCGACGAACGAGATCGACTGGACCTCGGGCCTGGTGAGCAGCCCGTCGACGGCGAGCTTGTCGCCGTGCAGGACTGTGAACACGCCGTCCGGCAGGCCGGCCTCCTTCCACAGCCGCGCGAGCCACATCGATGCCGACGGGTCCTTCTCGGAGGGCTTCAGCACGACCGCGTTGCCCGCCGCGATGGCGACGGGGAAGAACCACATCGGCACCATCGCGGGAAAGTTGAAGGGGCTGATGATGCCGACGACGCCGAGCGGCTGGTTGATCGAGTACACGTCGATCCCGGTCGAGGCGTTCTCGGAGTAGGACCCTGTGATGAGGTGCGGGAACCCGGTGGCCAGTTCCACGACCTCCTGACCGCGGAGGATCTCGCCCATCGCGTCCGAGAGCACCTTGCCGTGCTCGGCGGTGATGATCGCCGCGAGCTCGGTCTTCCTGGCGTTCAGCAACTCCCGGAAGGCGAACAGCACCGTCTGGCGCTTCGCCATCGAGTACTGGCTCCACAGCTCGTACCCGCGCTGCGCGGAACGGATCGCCTCGTCGATCTCGGTCTGGTCGGCGAGAGCCACCTCGGCCTGCACAGTACCGGTCGCCGGGTCGAAGACGGGCGCCGTCCGACCGCTCGTCGAGGGGCGGTCGGCGCCGTCAATCCAATGCGGGATGACGCGCCGGCCGGTCGTGGCACGGGCCGAGGCGTCGGACTCGGTGATGGTCATGATGTGCTCCTTGCGGGTCGGCGAGCGTCGTGGACCAGTCCGGCGGCGATGTCGACCGCGGCGGCGACGTCGTCGTCCGGCGGGTAGAGCAGAGTCCGGCCGACGGTGAGTCCGCGCACGCCGGGCAGGGCGAGCGCGTCCTCCCAGGCGGCGAAGGTCTCGTCCGGATCGGCTCCGGAGTCGCCGCCGAGAAGCAGAGTCGGCATCGTGGTGGCCGCCATGACGCGCTCCATGTCGGCGACGACGGGGAGCTTCATCCAGGTGTAGGCGCTGCTCGCGCCGAGTCCGGACGCGATGGCGATCGAGAGGATGACGGCATCCGTCGACAGGTCGTTCACGATCCGGCCATCGGCCCACGTGCTGAGGAAGGGTTCGAGCAGGATCGGCAGTCCCGCCGCAGCCGCCTGCGTGACGGCCTCGGTCATCGCCGCGAGCGTGGGGGCGGTGGCGGGGTCCGAGAGGTTGACCCGCACCAGCGCCTTCGCGAGGTCCAAACCGGCGGAGACCATCGATGGCACGTCGTAGCCCGTCATCCGGTCGTCCATCTCGAAGCTCGCTCCCCGCAGTCCGCCGCGGTTCATCGAGCCGACGACGATCTTGTCGTCGAGCAGACCGAGGGCGGCGAGGTCGTCGATGATGTCGGGAGTGCCCAGCACGCCGTCCACCCCCGGCCGGCTGAGGGCGATCGCAAGACGGTCCAGCAGCTCGTAGCGGTCGGCCATCGCGGTCGGGTTGCCGCCGACGGCGAGCGCTCCGCGGGCGGGGTGGTCGGCGGCGAGGATGAACAGGCGTCCGTCGCCGCGCACGAGGTCCCGACGGCGACGGCTGCGGAGTGCTTCGTGGATGGCCGCGGGCCGGGTGGCCCGAAGCTCGCGCAGCGCGGCGAACGCGTCCTCGGTGATGAGCGAGGGAGGCATCAGAACACGCCCGACCGCAGGACGTCCTCGACTTCGACGAGATCGGGCATGGCCGTCGAGCACTCGCGACGCGACGCGACCAGAGCTCCGGCGACGCTCGCGAACCGGAGGACGTCCTCGAGGTCCCAGCCGGCCAGGAGGCCGTGGCACAAGGCGCCGCCGAAGGCATCCCCGGCGCCGAGTCCGTTGACGACCCGGACGAGGTAGGGCGGCACTTCCACGGTCTGCTCCCGGGTTCTGGCGAGCACGCCGCGCGGACCTTGTTTCACGATGGCCAGGTCCACCCCCCGGTCCAGCAGCGCCTCCGCGGCGCGCAGCGGCTCGGTCTCGCCCACCGCGATCTCGCACTCCTCGCGATTCCCGACCGCCACTGTTGCGTGCGCCAGAGCGCGGTCGATCTGTGCGCGGGCCTCGGCCGGCGCGGCCCAGAACATCGGACGGTAGTCGAGGTCGAAGATGGTGTGTCCCGCCTCCCGTACCTCGAGGGCGGCGTGGTGCGCGTCGCGGCTCGGTTCCTGACTCAGCCCGGTCGCGGTGAACCAGAGGATGCGCGCGGCGCCGACCGCGGTCAGGTCGAGCTCACGGCGGGTGATGTTGAGGTCGGGGGCCTTCGGCTCCCGGTAGAAGTACAGGGGGAAGTCGTCGGGCGGGAAGATCTCACAGAAGGTGATCGGGGTCGCGAGGTCGGCATCCGTCGCGACGAACCCGCTGTCGACGCCCAGCCTCTCGAGCTCGCGACGGAGGTAGCGGCCGAACGGGTCGTCGCCGACACGGGAGACGAGCGCGACGCGACGTCCGTATCGTGCCGCGGCGACGGCGACGTTCGCCGCGCTCCCGCCGAGGTACTTCCCGAAAGTCGAGACGTCCTCGAGGCCGAGCCCGGCCTGCAACGGGTACAGGTCGACACCGAGCCTGCCCAGGGCCAGCACGTCGAGCGCGGGCGTCGTCTGCGGCCCGGCGCCGCGGCGATGCGTCAGTCCCGCATTCATGTCCTGACAATAACACAAGGTGAGGGAGCGCGCCACCGGACATGAGTATGTTGAGGTCAGATTGTCGAGACAAACGCGGGAGGACGTGCGTGGCCGGAGAGGAACCGTATTGGCCGGACGAGCTGTTCTCGGATTTGAATCGAACAGGGCCGGTGCCGCTGTACTACCAGGTGTCGCAGCGCCTCGAGCAGGCCATCCGATCGGGGCGGATCCCCTCCGGCGCCCGGCTCGAGAACGAGATCGCGATCGCGCAGCGTCTCGGGCTGTCCCGCCCCACGGTTCGGCGGGCCATCCAGGAGATCGTCGACAAGGGCCTCCTCGTCCGTCGCCGGGGGGTGGGGACGCAGGTCGTGCAGGGTCAGGTGACGCGGCAGGTCGAGTTGACCAGCCTCTACGAGGATCTGCAGAGCTCCCGCCACGAACCCGGGACGCGCGTTCTCGCGCACGAGACCGTTCCGGCCAACGAGGTGGTCGCCGCGACACTCGGCGTGCCCGTCGGCAGCGACATCGTGCGCCTTCGACGGCAACGCTCGACCGATGGCACCCCGGTCGCGGTGCTGGAGAACTTCCTGCCCGGCGACTTCTCGGACATCACCTCCGAGCAGCTGGAGGAACGCGGCCTCTACCAGATTCTCCGCACCCGGGGCGTCACCATCCGAATCGCGAAACAGAAGATCGGCGCGCGACGGGCGCAGGGGGACGAAGCGGAGTTGCTCGGCATCGACAAGGGGAGCCCGGTGCTCACGATGGAGCGGATCGCCTTCGACCACACAGGCCGCGCGTTCGAGTTCGGTCACCACTGCTACCGCCCCGACATGTACGGGTTCGAGACCACGCTCGTCGCGAAGTAGCGTTGCCCGAGGCGGACGTCAGGGGCACGGGGGGTGAACCCTCCTAGTCGGTGCTCGGGTCGACTCGATCGATGTGCGCGAGGGGGGAGTTGAACCCCCACGCCCTTGCGGGCACTGGCACCTGAAGCCAGCGCGTCTGCCTATTCCGCCACTCGCGCGCGCGATCGCGTCCTCGCGACCAGCCCGGCGAGACTACCACGGGCGCACAGGCGGGTCCGCTCGCGCCCGGGCCTGCGAGCCCCTGGGTCCCGTTCCGGGGTTCCGGGAGAGCGCCACTAACATGGGCGAGTCCTGTCCGGACCGGAAGGAAGCCTCCGTGGGGATCCTCGACAACTTCGAGAAGGGTCTCGAACGCGTCGTCAACGGCGCCTTCGCGAAGACCTTCAAGAGTGGTCTGCAGCCCCTCGAGGTGACCGCGGCGCTGCGCCGCGAACTCGACACGAAGGCGGCGGTCGTCGCGCGCGACCGCATCCTGGTGCCCAATCGGTTCGTCGTGCGTCTCGCGCCCGCGGACTACGAGCGGATGTCATCGCTCGGCGAGCCGCTCATCGACGAGTTCACGCGGCTGGTCACCCAGCACGCCGCCGCCCAGCGCTACTCCTTCGCGGGGGGGATCGACATCCGCCTGCACCGCGATGACACCCTCAGCGACGGAGTGTGCCGGATCGACTCCGAGAGCGTCAAGGGTGCCGTCGCCTGGACCCCGGTGCTCGAGATCGGCGGCACGCGCCACACGATCACGCGCTCGCGCACCGTGCTCGGCCGCGGTTCGGAGGCCGACGTCCCCGTCGATGATGCGGGCGCCAGCCGGAAGCACGTCGAGGTCCTCTGGGACGGATCCCGCGCGGAGGTGCGCGACCTCGGCTCCACCAACGGCACGAAGCTCGACGGGCAGCCGCTGACGCACGCCCGCCTCGAGCCGGACTCGGTGATCGAGATCGGCCGCACCCGCATCCGCTTCCGGGTGCTCGCCCAGGCCGCGGCCCCGGGCGCCTCCGGGTCCGGTCAGGGAGGCGGGCGCCGGTGAGCGAACTCACCCTCCTGGTCCTTCGGCTCGCGTTCCTCCTTCTTCTCTGGGTGTTCGTGTTCGTCATCGTCTACACCCTCCGCACCGACCTCTTCGGCCAGCGCAGCCGTCGGCTGAAGGATGCGCAGCCGGCCGCCGCGCCCTTCGCCGCGGCCGCGAGTGCCGCGCCGGCCGCCGCAGCCGCCCTCACCGAGCCCCTCGACCGGCGCCCGCCTCTCGCCTCCGAGCGCACGGCCCACCGTCTGGTCATCACCTCCGGCCCACGCCAGGGGATGGAGCTTCAGCTTCCGGAGGATCAACTGGCGATCGGGCGCTCCAGCGAGTCCGGCCTGGTCATCCGCGACGACTACACCTCCACCCACCACGCGCGGCTCATGCTCTGGAACGACGAGTGGGTGATCCAGGATCTCGACTCCACGAACGGCACCTTCGTCGACGGCGCCCGGGTCACCCTCCCCACGCCCGTGCCGCTGGGCACACCGGTCACCATCGGGCAGACGAACTTCGAGCTCAGGCGGTAGGCGGATGGCGACCCCCTCGAGCGCCGCGGTCTCCCACGTCGGCAAGATCCGCGCGAACAATCAGGACTCCGGCTACGTCGGCAGCCATCTGGTGCTCGTGGCGGACGGCGTCGGGGGTCACGCGGGCGGCGACGTCGCCTCCGCCATCTCGGCCAAGCGGATCGCCGAGACCGACCAGGCCTACCCCACCCCCGGCGACGCCGAGTTCGCGCTGCAGTCCTCTCTCATCGCCGCGAACCAGCTGCTGGCCGAGACGGTGTTCGAGCACAGCGAGCTGACCGGGATGGGCACCACCGTCAGCGCGATCCTGCGCGTCGGCGACCGCATCGTCATGGCGCACATCGGCGACTCGCGCGTCTACCGGCACCGTGACGGCCGGCTCGAGCAGCTGAGCGCCGACCACACCTTCGTGCAGCGGCTCGTCGACTCGGGACGGATCACGCCAGAGGAGGCCGCGGTGCACCCCCGGCGCTCGGTGCTGATGCGGGTGCTGGGAGACGTGGACGCGCACCCCGAGATCGACACGGCGATCCTCGACACGCGGCCCGGCGACCGGTGGCTGGTGTGCTCGGACGGGCTCTCGAGCTACGTGCCGGAGGAGCGCCTCGCCGCCGTGCTCTCCTCGGTGCCCGGAGCGGAGCCGGCCGCCTACCGCCTCGTGAAGGAGGCGCTCGACCACGGCGCCCCGGACAACGTGACCGTCGCGCTGCTGGACATCGAGGACGGGCCGGGCACACCGCATCCGCCGCGCTTCGTCGGCTCGGCGGCGGTGCCGTTGAGCTTCGAGGGAGAATCGGGCCGGCGTCCGCTGCGACTGCCGACGCTGCTGCTGCATCCGCTCAAGGCCACCACACCGGACCCCTCGCATTTCGAGCCCGACGGCGACGATTACCTCGACGAGCTCATCGAGGAGGACCGCCGCCGCGCCCGCAATCGGCGGATCGTCTGGCTCGTCATGGTCGGAGTCGCGATCCTCGCGATCGTCGGCGCGGTGATCGTGGCCTACCAGTGGACCCAGTCGCACTACTTCGTCGGCGCCCAGTCGGGCAAGGTCGCGATCTTCCAGGGCGTGCAGCAGGATGTGGGGCCGATCTCGCTCTCCACCGTGAAGCAGAGCACCGAGATCCGGCTGAGCGCCCTCCCGGCCACCGAGCGCGACGCGGTGCGGAAGACCATCAACGCCACCGACTTCTCCGATGCCCTGGACATCGTCGACCGCCTTTCCCGCGCCGCGGAGGCCCGATCGGGCAGCGGATGACCGCCACCGCCGAGCGCTCGGGCGTCCCCAGCCTGACGACGACGATCACCCTCAAGCTGCGCCAGCCGGCGCGGCTGCGCAACGTCGAGCTTCCCCTGCTGCTGTTCGCGATCGGGATGATCGTCGGCGCGATGGCGCTGGTCGAGCTCGGCGCGCAGGGCTCCATCGACGCCGGGATGCTGGGACTCGTCGCCGGACTCGGCGTCCTCGGCCTCGTCGGACACGTGATCCTGCGGGTGAGCGCCCCGGAGGCCGACCCGTTCCTGCTGCCGATCGCGCTGCTGCTGAACGGCATCGGCATCGCCGAGATCTCGCGGCTCGACATCGCCGCGGACCGGAACGGCTGGGACGCCTTCGGGGTGAAGCAGATCGTGTGGAGCGGGATGGCGATGGTGATCGCCTTCGCAGTGCTCGTCGCCTTCCGCAACCATCGCATCCTGCAGCGCTACCGCTACATCGCGATGTTCACGGGCCTGGTGCTGCTGCTGCTGCCGATGCTCCCCGGTATCGGGCAGACCGTGAACGGCGCCCGGGTGTGGATCCGCCTCGCCGGCTTCTCGTTCCAGCCGGGCGAGCTGGCGAAGATCGCCCTGGCGGTGTTCTTCGCCGGCTACCTGGTGACCGCGCGCGACTCCCTGTCGATGGTGGGACGGACCTTCCTCGGAATGCGGTTCCCCCGCGTGCGCGACCTCGGGCCGATCCTCGTCATCTGGGCCTCCTCGATGGTGGTGCTGGTCTTCCAGCGCGACCTCGGCACATCGCTGCTGTATTTCGGGCTGTTCCTCGTGATGATCTACGTGGCGACGGCCCGGCTCTCCTGGGTGCTGCTCGGCCTGGCGCTCTTCGTCGGGGGCGCCCTCGCCGCCAGCCGGCTGCTGACCTACGTGCAGGGCCGCTTCCAGGGCTGGCTCGACGCCTTCTCGCCGCAGGTCTACAACCGGCAGGGCGGCAGCTACCAGCTCGTGCAGGGCATCTTCGGCATGGCCGACGGCGGGCTCGTCGGCACCGGGCTCGGGCAGGGCCGCCCGCAGGTCACCCCGCTCGCCTACAGCGACTTCATCGTCGCCAGCCTCGGCGAGGAGCTCGGCCTGATCGGCCTGTTCGCGATCATCGGGCTCTACCTCCTCCTGGTGTCGCGGGGGTTCCGGATCGGGTTCAACGGGCAGGACGACTTCGGGCGGCTGCTCGGGGTCGGCCTCAGCTTCGTCATCGCCCTGCAGGTGTTCATCGTCGTCGGCGGCGTCACCCGGGTCATCCCGCTGACCGGTCTCACCACCCCGGTCCTCGCCGCCGGCGGCTCGTCGCTCGTGGCCAACTGGATCATCGTGGTCCTTCTGCTGCGCCTCTCCGACACCGTCCGCGCGCACCCGCGCCTCGTGCTGGAGGGAAGCGGCCCATGACGAAGGAGCTGCGCCGCGTCTCGATCGCCGTGCTGATCATGTTCCTCGCGCTGTTCGGGTCGACGACCGTGATCCAGGTGCTCCGGGCCGACGACCTCCGCGGCGACGGCCGCAACACCCGCACCCTCTACGCGAGCTTCTCGGCTCAGCGCGGGGACATCAGCGCGGGAGAGACCCGGATCGCCACGAGCGTGCCCGCGAAGGACGTGTACCAGTGGCAGCGGCAGTACGCGAACGGCCCGCTGTACGCGCCGATCACCGGGTACACGGTGCTGTTCGGGCAGCCGCGCGGGATCGAGGGCGCCCTCGACCAGGAGCTGGCGGGCACCGCGGACTCGCAGTTCCTCTCGAATCTCAACTCGATCATCACGGGCCAGCCGCCGCGCGGCGACAACGTGGCGCTCACGATCGACCCGCGGCTGCAGCAGGTCGCCTACGACGCCCTCGGCACCCAGACGGGAGCGGTGGTCGCCATCGAGCCCTCGACCGGCCGCATCCTGGCCATGGTCTCGAAGCCGTCCTACGATCCCAACCTGCTCGCGGTGCACGACACGAAGCAGGCCAACGCCAGCTACGACCAGCTCGTCGCCGATCCCACGAAGCCCCTCGTCGACCGTGCCATCGGCGGCGACCTCTACCCGCCGGGGTCGACCTTCAAGCTCATCGTCGCGTCCGCCGCGCTCGAGAGCGGCAGCTACACGCCCGAGAGCGAGTTCCCCAACCCGGCCTCCTACCAGCTGCCGGGCACGAACACCTTCATCGGCAACTCCGAGGGCGGCGCCTGCGGTGGGGGAGCCACGGCCTCCATCGCCACCGCCCTGCGCCTGTCCTGCAACATCCCCTTCGCGCAGCTCGGCATCGCGCTGGGCCAGGATGCCATCCGCGCCCAGGCGAAGAAGTTCGGCTTCGCGGATGCCGCGCTCGGCCTCCCGATGAAGGTCACCCCCAGCCAGTACCCCGACGACGACAGCGACGCGCCGACCGCGCTGTCGGCGGTCGGCCAGGCC
>JACRGJ010000031.1 GCA_016212425.1 Micrococcales bacterium
ACCGGGAGGACTACAACCACGTCCGACCGCACGAGGCGATCGCCTGGAACCGACCCGCCGAGGTCCACACCGGCCTCGCCGATCCCACCATCCCCAACTTCGAACAAGAAGAAATCCTGCCAACTACTTGACGCGGGACAACCGCACTCGACACCGGCGAGATCCTCTCCGAGCACCTCATCGACCCCACCCGCAGCTACTGGCGCAACCAACAACAAAAGCCCGGCCAACGGCCGAGCTCCCGCACAAATCAGTAACACATGACGCGACTCAGCTGTCACGCATGTCCCGACTCATCACACGGCGCGCCCGGAGGGATTCGAACCCCCAACCTTCTGATCCGTAGTCAGATGCTCTATCCGTTGAGCTACGGGCGCGTGCTGCCGAGGCAACCGGACGAGTGTACCAGCCGCGTGTCGAGCCGATCGCGAGCGCCGTGGCTCCGGAACGCCCGCGTGGGATGATCGAGCGTGTCGATCGCGAACCTCGAGGTGCTGATCCGCTCCATGCGGCCGGCGTTCCGTGCCGGGGAGTACGTGTTCGTCGATGCCACCGATCTGCCCCCCGACGTGCAGGTCGAGGCGACCGTGCGGGAGGCGGAGGGCCCGTCAGCCGTGATCGCCCGACGGGACGCGGATGCGCTCGGGTTGCGCTACGACTTCGTGGGGGCGTGGATCACGCTCACGGTGCGCTCGTCGCTCGAGTCGATCGGGCTGACGGCCGCGGTGTCGAGCGAGCTGGCGAAGCTCGGCATCGGCTGCAACGTCATCGCCGGGCTTCATCACGATCACCTGCTCGTCAGCGCCGGTCGTGCCGACGATGCCCTCACGGCGCTCCGGCGACTGTCCGGCCGTCCGAGCCCGCGCTGACCGTGGGCACCCCCGAGCCGCCCGGTGATCCGGCGCGCACCCGACGCGCCGAGAAGCGCTTCATCGTGATGGCGATCGCCGCGCTCGCCGCCGGAGTCCCGGCCGGGGCTGCGGCGGGCATCCGCGGCGGACCGCTCTCCGCGATCGCGTTCGGCATCCCGGTCGGATGGACGGCCGCCTGCCTCGCCTTCCTCCTCGCGGTCTTCCTCGCGATCCGCGGCTATGACGCCCAGCAGACGCGGGAGCACGCGACGATCGAGGACCCGGGGCGGCGCACGGTCGAGCTGCTCTGCCTCACCGCGAGCGTCGTCAGCGTGTTGGCGATCGTCGGGCTGGTGGTCGCCACGCGCGGCGCCGACGGGCTGCCCGAGGTGGTCGTCGCCGTGACCGCGGTGGTGAGCGTCGCCGCATCCTGGACGCTGATCCACGTGATCTACATGCTCAGTTATGCCCGCATCTACTACCGAGGGCCGGTCGGCGGCATCGACTTCAACACGGATGAGCCGCCCCGCTATGTCGACTTCGCCTACCTCGCCTTCGACCTCGGCATGACCTACCAGGTGTCGGACACGTCGTTGCGCACCAGCGAGCTGCGCGGCGTGGTGCTGGGACACACGCTGCTCTCCTACCTCTTCGGCGTGGTGGTGCTCGCCAGCGTCATCAACCTCGTCGTCGGCCTGGGCTGACCCGCGACGCGCGTCGAGGGGACGGGCGCGCGCCATCGACGATGCGCACCGGTCCGGACCCGGGGTTCAATGGGGCATGGCATCCGCGAGCCCCGCCTTCGAGTTGGAGGTGGGGGATCGCGTCGTGCGGATCTCGAACCCCGACCGGGTGTACTTCCCCAAGATCGGTGCGACGAAGCGCGACCTCGCGGAGTACTACCTCACGGTGGGCGACGGGATCGTGCGCGCGCTCCGGGAGCGGCCGTGCATGCTGCACCGCTACCCCACGGGCGTCGGGGGCGCGAAGGTGCATCAGAAGCGCCTGCCCAACGGCGCTCCGCCGTGGATCGAGACGGTGCGGGTGCACTTCCCGCGCTTCAACCGCACCGCCGACGAGCTGTGCGTCACCGAGCTCGCCCACGTCATCTGGGCGGTGCAGATGTCGACGGTCGAGTTCCACCCGTGGAACAGCCGTCGCGCCGACACCGAGAAGCCGGACGAGTGGCGGATCGACCTCGACCCGATGCCCGAGTGCCCGTTCGAGCGCGTGCAGCGCGTCGCCGGGGTGGCGCACGAGGTGCTCGACGAGCTCGGCGCCGTCGGCTGGCCGAAGACCTCCGGCGGCGACGGGCTGCACGTCTACGTGCGCATCCGCCCCGACCACGGATTCGGCGAGGTGCGCCGTGCCGCCCTCGCCTTCGCCCGGGAGGTGGAGCGCCGCGCCCCCGCCGACGTGACGACCACCTGGTGGCGGCGGGACCGCGATCCCTCGAAGGTCTTCGTCGACTTCAACCAGAACGCCCGCGACCACACGATCGCCTCGGCCTACTCGGTTCGCGGGACCCCGGATGCCCGGGTCTCGACCCCGATCCGCTGGGACGAGGTCACCGACGTCGATCCGCGCGCGTTCACCATTCGCACCGTCCCGGCACGATTCGCGGACCTCGGCGACCTCCACGCGGGCATCGACGACGCGGTCTTCGACCTCGCCCCGCTGCTGGAGTGGGCCGACCGCGACGAGCGCGAGGGGGCGGAGACCCCGCCGGAGCCCGACCTGGGCGGGTAGGGAACCCGTCCCCGCCTTGCGGTCCTCCGGCATCCGTGCGACTCTAATACAACGTTGTACCAGCGGCGGGCCCAGTCGTGACGAAGGAGTCTGAACATGACCACCATCCATACTCGCGCACGTCGCCGACTGCGTCCCGCCCTGGCCGTCGCGGCCGTCATCGGGCTCGCCGTCGTCGGCGCCGCAGCGCCAGCCCAGGCCGTGACGATCGGCAACGGCGCCCTCGTCTACTCCCCTGCGGCGGGCACCTCGTTCAACCCCGAGGGCGGTCGGGCCGCGGGTACGACCTACGCGAAGATGATCCTCCTGAAGAACAGCGGAACGTTGAACGGGACGCAGATCGTCACCTTCGACCAGCTCGTGCTGGAGAACGGCGTGCAGGTGTACCCGATTTACCGGAGTACCGACAACGGCACGTCATGGACCCGGATCGCCGCCGTGAAGCCGAGCACGCAGTTCCCCACGCTCACCCGAACGGCCCAGCCGGCCCTCTACGAGACCCCGATCCAGCTCGGCTCGATGCCGGCCGGCACCCTGCTGCTCACCGGCATGATCATGCCCCAGGATCGCTCCAGCAGCCGACTGGTCATGTACAAGAGCCTCGATCACGGGGTCACCTGGTCGTTCGTCAGCACGATCGACACCGGGGGCCCCGCGACCTACGACCCGTCACCGACCTCGACCACGTCGACCGTGTGGGAGCCGTCGGTGAACGTTGACGCGAACGGGGGACTTCAGGTCTATTTCTCCGACGAACGACAGAAGGCCTCGAACGTGCTCCAGGCCGTCGCTTACCGCCGATCGACCGACGGCGGGCTCACGTGGGGCTCGGAGGTCAACGTGTCGGCGCCCACGAACAAGAGCGATCGGCCCGGCATGATCACCGTCACCCGGATGGGCAACGGGAGCTACATCGCCACTTACGAGGTCGTGAACCGGCCCAGCCAGTCAAACAACACCGCACCGGTGTACTTCAAGATCTCGACGGACGGCATCACCTGGCCCTCCACCACGAGCATCGGCACCGCCATCACGCTGCCGGACGGGCGCGGCATCGGATCGTCCCCCGAAGTGCGCTGGGTGCCGACGGGAGGCGCCAATGGCACGGTGATCGTGTCATCGAAGTGGGCGCTCACTCCGTCCGGGGCGATCGACGGTGGACAGAACTTCTACGTCAACACGAATTACGCATCCGGATCCTGGCAGCGTCTGCCCTACCCGGTCACCTACGACGCGAGCGACACCCGGGGCGGTACTTTCAGCGGCTTCGCCCAGGGCTTCGACACGAGCGTCGACGGCAAGACCATCTACCAGTCGACCAACGTCGAGAACCTCACGACCACGTACAACGACGTGCGCGTCGGCTCGCTCCCGCTCGGGGCGCCCCAGTACGAGGCCGAGAGCGCAGCGCGGTCCTCCGACACCCAGCTCGTCACGCAGGGTGACGCGCAAGGCGGCCAAAAGGTGGGCTACATCAACACCGCCTCGAGCTACGTCACCTTCACGGTGAACGCACCCGCTGCGGGCACGTACACGGTGAATGTGCGCTACGACAACGGATCCGGCGGCACCAGCACACACAACGTCTCGATTGACGGGGGCAGCGCCTTCGCGGTGACCTACCCGAAAACGGTCGACTACGGCCGATTCCAGTGGGCCCAGTTCACCGCGACCCTGTCGGCGGGCGCTCACACCCTGAAGTTCACGAAGGGCAGCGGCTTCGCCGAACTCGACCAGATCCAAGTGTTCAAGTAGCGGAAGCGCCCCGCATCAGTCGCGAGAAGTGGTCAGAGAATCCCTGTAATCGCCGGAAGCGACCGATGCGCCGGCTGAGCGGATGTTGGAGCGGCTCAGGCGGCCGACGAACCACGGACGAGAAGCGCACACGCGGCCCGGTGCCCGCGCACCCGTACCCCCGCGCCGCCGCCCGCACCACCTGCACCCGCGCCCGCCCTCTCCTCGATGCGTCGCTGGAGGTAGCCCACCGCGGTCGCCGCAAGGTCGGCGATCTCGGGACGCACCGTCGAGAGGGTCGGACGGGTGTAGCGGGTCTCGTCGATGTCGTCGAAGCCGATCACCCCGACGTCCTCGGGCACCCGGAGGCCGCGGTCCTCGAGGGCGCGAAGAGCGCCGAGCGCGAGCGCGTCGTTGAAGGCCACCAGACCGTCAAAGGAGCGCCCCGCGTCGAGGAGTCGGCGCACCGCATCCGCCCCCTGCGAACGCCCCCAGATCGGCTCCCGCTCGATCAACGCCTCATCGACCGGAAGGCCGGCCTCCGCGAGCGCCCGCCGGTACCCCTCGAGGCGCAGACTCGCCGACCCCACGCGCTCCTCCTGCCGCGCGCCGATCGCCGCAATACGCCGCCGTCCGCTCGCGACGAGGTGGGCTGTCGCCGCCGCAGCGCCCTCGAGGTGCCGCATCGAGACCCAGTCGGTGTGCCAGCCCGGGATCGGCTCGCCGAGCACCACCACCGGGGTCGTCACGTCGGCGCCGAGGCGCTCATCCCCCGCGCCGAGTCCCAGCACGCTGAACAGGATGCCGTCGACGATCCGCGTGCGCGTGCCCTGCAGCAGCTCGAGCTCGGTGTCGGGGTCGCCGTCGGACTGCTCCAGCACCACGAGCAGGTCGTGCTGCGCCGCCGCCCGCATCACCGCATCCGCGAGCTCGGCGAAGTACGGGTTCCGGATGTCGGGCACGATCAGCCCGATGACGCCGAGACGTCCCGAGCGGAGCCCTCGCGCGGCGAGATTCGGGCGATAGCCGAGCTTCTCGATCGCCGCCTCGACGCGCCGACGGGTCTCGTCGCCGAAGTTGCCCTGCCCCCGCACGACGTTCGACACGGTCTTGATCGACACGTTCGCCTCGCGGGCGACGTCGTGGAGGGTTACCGGCATCACGACCCTCCTCGTCGTGACTCTATCGAACGGCCTCCCGAGCATCGCGGAGCTCCAGCGCGGTCCACGACACCGGCGGCAGCGTGGCTCGCAGCACGGACCCGCGCAGAGCTGCGCCGGTATCCGCCGAGGGCACCACCCGGTCCGGTTCGGCGAGCGAGTTGACCGCGTACGGGTCGGCGTCGTGCAGCGCCGTGCTGCCCACAAGCCGCTGCGGGGGGAGGGAGCGGAGGTCGAGCTCCAGCTCGATCGCCTCGGTCGGATGCCGATTCACCAGGAACACGGCGGTCGCGTCGCCGTCGCGGGTCGCCGCCGCCACGACGGAGTCGACCTCGCCCCAGCGCGGGGTCGCGTGTCGCGGCGCGTCGACGACCGCGCGCAGCGCGGTGCCGCGGGCGAGGCGCGAGGTGGCAGCGAAGGGGAAGAACGTGGTCTGGCGCCACGCGGGACCGCCTGGCTCGGTCATGATCGGGGCGATCACGTTGACCAGCTGCGCGAGGCTGGCCGCGGCCACCCGATCGGCGTGATTGACGAGGGAGATGAGCAGTGCACCGACGACCACGGCATCCGCCACGGTGTACACGTCCTCGAGCAGTCGTGGCGCCACCGGCCAGTCGTCGAGAGCGGTGATCTTGTCGGTGTTCTCGAAACGGTCGTTGTACCAGACGTTCCACTCGTCGAACGAGATGTCGATCCGCTTGTCGCTCTGCAACTCGGCGCCCACAGCATCCGCGGTGGCCACGACCCGCTCGATGAAGCGGTCCATGTCCTGGCCCGAGGCGAGGAAGCTCGCGAGGTCGCCGTCGTGCTCCTGCCAATAGGCGTGGCAGGAGATGTAGTCGACGAGCTCGTAGGTGTGCGTCAGCACCGTGCGTTCCCACGCGCCGAAGGTCGGCATCGACGAGCTCGAGCTGCCGCACGCCACAAGGCGGATGCCGGGGTCGAGCTGGCGCATCGCCCGCGCGGTCTCGGCGGCGAGCTTGCCGTAGTCGTCGGCGCTGCGGTGCCCGAGCTGCCACGGCCCGTCCATCTCGTTGCCGAGGCACCACATCCGCACCGCGAAGGGGTCAGGATGCCCGTTCTCGGCCCGGCGGGCGGTGAGGGTCGTCGACACCGGCGCGTTGGCGTACTCGAGCAGGTCGAGCGCCTCTTCCACTCCGCGGGTGCCGAGGTTCACCGCGAGCATGAGCTCGCCGCCGACCTCGCTGAGCCAGGATGCGAACTCGTGCAGCCCCACCTCGTTCGTCTCGGTGGAGTGCCAGGCGAGGTCGAGGCGGTGCGGCCGCTCAGCGACCGGGCCGACCCCGTCCTCCCAGCGGTAGCCGGAGACGAAGTTGCCACCGGGGTAGCGCACCGTCGACACCCCGAGCTCGCGCACGAGGTCGATGACGTCGCGGCGGAACCCGCGGGCATCCGCCGTAGGGTGACCCGGCTCGTAGACGCCGGTGTAGACCGCCCGGCCCAGGTGCTCGACGAAGGATCCGAACAGTTCGCGCCGCACCTCCCCCACCACGAACGCGGGGTCGATCCGGATGCGCGCGGTCGCGGGCACGCTCACTCCTCTCCGTACCCGGAGACGCGGGCGGCGGGGCCCTGCGCGGCGGAGAGCGGGACCGCGGCGAGCGCGTCCGACCCCTCCGCGAGCGCCCGGAACTGCGCCGCGAGCAGGTTCGCCACCCGCTCCAGACCGGTGGCGCCCTCGACGAGGTCGTACAGGCCCATCGTCAGCCGGTGGTCCTCCCGCGGTGCGCGGCTGTGCCGCCAGGTCCATTCGTACATGTCGAAAAGCGGCCACCAGGTGTAGCCGATCACGCGATGCCCTTCGGCGCGCAGCTCGCCGATCTCGTCGACCGAGGCCCGCATCCAGTCGGCGCGCTGGGCGACCGTTCCGGTCACCGCCGTCTCGGTGAGCATCACGGGCGCGCCGTAGCGCTCCTCGTAGGCGACCAGCACCTCCCGGAGGCCCGCAGTGCCGTCGTCGCGGGTGGGACGCGGGTCGGCGAAGCCGCCGCCGTGGTGCACACCCGGCTCGAACACCTCGGTGGAGTGCAGCGGATAGTAGTTGACGCCCATCACGTCGGGCGGGGCCGGATGCGCGGTCAGCTCCGCCAGCTCTGCGTCGGTCATCCCGGACCGCCGCAGGTCACCGAGCAGCGGATGCCCCTCCCGCACGCGCCCGGTGACCAGGTCCTCGACGAGGTACCGCTGCTCGCGCATCCGCTCGACCGCCTCGCGGTGCTCCGGTGCGTCGACCGCCCCGGCGTAGCGGAAGCCGGCGTCGACATGCACGAAGACCACCTCCTCGCCGAGCACCTCGCGGATGCCGCGCTGCGCCCGCGAGAACCCCAGCGCGAGCGCGCGCACCATGCGGTTGAGACCTCGCTGCCCGGAGAGGCGCGGCGGCCAGTAGGCGTACTCGCCGCAGAACTGGGCGTGGATCATCGGTTCGTTGACCGGCGTGTAGGCGCTCACCGAGCCCGCGTAGCGCTCGCCCGCGGCCACCGCGTAGGCGGCGAAGCGGTCGGGGAAGTCGGGATTCGCGAACTCCGAGCGCAGCCAGAGCGGCGTGCCGTAGTGCAGGAGGTCGACGATCGGCTCGATGCCGAGCTCCGTCATCCGCCCCAGCACCCGATCCGGGAATGACCAGTCGTACACGCCCGGCTCGGGGTTGACGCGGTGCCAGGGAATGCCCCAGCGCAGCAGCCGCGCGCCGCTATCAGCGACCAGCTCGAGGTCGTCGCGCCAGCGCTCGTAGTGCTCAGTGAGCTCGTACTCGTCGATCGGCCGCTCCCGCCGCGAGCCCTGCGGCACGAAGGTGTCTTCGATGCCGAGCGCGAAGTGCAGACGTCCGTCGCGGTGCCAGCCCCGCATCCTCGTGCTCACTTGAGGCCCGAGGTCGCGATACTCGCGACGAACCGGCGCTGCACGATCACGAACAGGATCGCGAGGGGAGTGAGGGCGATGAGCGCACCGGCCATGAGCGGGCCGTAGGGCACGATCCCGCTCGGTCCGGTGAGCAGGGTGAGTCCGGAGGTGATGGTCGCCATCTCCTGGTCGTTGGTGAACACGAGCGGCCAGAGCAGGTCGTTCCAGTTGTTGACGAAGGTGAAGACGCCGAGCGTCAGAAGTGCCGGAAGCGCGTTCGGCAGGATCACGCTCCGGAAGATCCGGAACTCGGAGGCGCCGTCGATGCGCGCCGCGTTGTCGAGGTCCCGGGGCAGGGCGAGGAAGAACTGGCGCAGGAAGAAGATGCCGAACGCATCCGCCGCCCTCGGGATGATCAACGCCGCGAAGGAGTTGACCCAGCCGAACCCCGCGACCAGCTGGTAGAGCGGCACGAGGGTGGCCTGGAACGGGATCATCAGGCTCGCGATGATGAGGACCAGCAGCAGCCGGCTGCCGGTGAAGTCGATCCGGGCGAGAGCGTAGGCGGCGAGCGAGTCGAACAGCAACGCCAGGAGCGTGACACCGCCGGCGAAGACGAAACTGTTGAGGATCAGCCGAGCGAACGGCAGCTGCTGGAAGATCACGGCGAAGTTGTCGAGCGTCCACGCTTTCGGCAGGAGCGACGGCGGGAACGCGTTCACCTCGGCGGTCGGCTTGAACGCGGTCAGCACGATGATGAGGATCGGGAGCACCACCACGGCCACGCCGATCAGGGCGAGCACGAAGAGGATCCAGCTCGAGGGCCGCGCCCACGGGTGGCGCGGCCGGAGCGTGCGGGCAAGCGCGGCGGTCACGAGGCGAGGTCCTTCTCCCGGCGGCTGCCGAGCGCGAACTGGATGAGGCTGAGTAGGAGGGTCGCCCCGAGCAGCACGTAGGAGAGGGCGGAGGCGATGCCCAGGTCGAGTTCCTTGAACCCGGACTGGTAGATCTCGGTCACCACGGTGTCGGTCGCGTGCAGCGGTCCCCCCTGCGTAAGCACGTAGATCTGGTCGAAGGCCTGCAGCGCGGCGATGAGGGCGAAGATCACGACGAAGGTGAGCGTGTTGTTGAGGAGGGGGAGCGTGACGCTGCGGAAGCGCCGGAGCGCCCCTGCGCCATCCACCCGCGCCGCCTCGTAGAGGCTGCGCGGGATGTCTTGCAGCCCGGCGACGAAGACCACCATGTAGAAGCCGAAGCTCTTCCACACCGCCACCAGCACGACGGTCGGCATCGCGAGTACCGGGTCCTGCAGCACGTTGCCCAGGCGGATGCCGAGCCCACGCAGCCAGTAGTTCAGTAGTCCGAGCTGCGGGTCGAGCAGGAACCCCCACGCGAACGCCGCGACGGCCAGCGAGACGATGAAGGGGAGGAACAGCGCCGACCGCAGGAGTCCGCGGAAGGGGAGCCGCTCGTCCGCCACCACGAGCGCGACCAGGAGCGCGACCACCACCGCGACCGGGGTGAACAGAGCCGCGTAGATCGCGGTGTTGCCCATCGCCTTCACGAGCAGCGGGTCCTGGAAGATGCGCGCGTAGTTGGCGCCGCCGACGAAGGTCTCCGGCCCGAATCCGCTGGAGGAGAAGAACGAGGTGCGCAGCGCCGCGAGCATCGGGGAGGCGACGAACAGGATGAGGATCGTGAGCGCCGGGGCGAGGAAGCACAGCGCCGTGAGCGTGCGCAGAAGACCCCGGCCGAGCGGCCTCGGATCGCTGAGCGAGCGCGGCGCGCGGTAGTCGCGTCGAACCGCTCCGACCTGGGTGGTCATGGTGTCTCCCTGCACACGCGAGGGCCGGCGCGTCGGCGCCGACCCTCGCGGAGCTCTCACTACTTCGCGGACAGTGCGGACTGCACGAGCAGCTGCGAGGCCTTCAGCGCGGCCGCCGGGTCCTCCCCGCCCAGCGCCCGTTGCGTGGCGTCGTCGACCGCGGACAGCACGTCCGAACTCTTGATGACCCCGGGCAGCAGCGGCCGAGCCCTGTCGGCGAGCGCGGTGAGCGTGGCGACGGTCGGGTTGGAGGAGACCGCCGACTCGGCGACGTTGGTGGTGAGCGGCGGCCAGCCGGAGCCGAGCGACCACTCCGCGGCGACCTTCTTCGAGTAGAAGTAGTCGAAGAAGGTCTCGGCCGCCTTCTTCTCGGCTGCGGTCGCGGTGGAGGTGATGCCCATCGACACCCCGATCGCCGAGGCGGCCTGGGCCTTCGGGCCCGCGGGGATGGCGGCCATGCCGGCGTCGATCTTGTTCCCGGCGGCGACCGCGACCATCCACGGTCCACCCACCTCCATCGCGGCCTTGCCGGAGGCGAACAGGTTGTCGGACTTGATGCCATCCAGCCCAGTGGGCGAGATCTTGTCCTTGGTCACCGCATTCGCCCAGTAGGTGAGCGTCTCGACGTTCGCCGCGGAGTCGAGGACCGCCTTGCCGTTCTTCTCGATCGCCCCGCCGTTGCCGTAGAAGAGGCTGGCCCACACGCCGTTCCCGACGGTCTGACGGTCCGGCAGTGCAAGCCCGTACTGCTCCGGGGTGCCGTCGCCGTTCTCGTCGACGGTGAGCTTCTTCGCCGCAGCGAGCCATTCGTCCCAGGTCTTCGGGAAGCTGGTGATGCCCGCGGCGTCGAACATCTTCTTGTTGTAGACCACCGAGAGCGGAACGAATCCGGTGGGCACGCCGTACTTCTTGCCGCCGACCTCCTCCATCGTCACCGCTTCGGGCTTGATCGACTTCGCCGCGCTGCTCGAGGAGTAGTAGTCACCGAGGTCGGCGAAGGCGTTCTTCCCGGCGTACACCGGGAGCTGCTCGGCGGGGAGGGCGACGATCTGGGGTGCCTTCTTGGCGGCGAGCGCGGGGAGGAGGGAGTCGCCGATGACTTGCCAGGTCTTCACGGAGTACTTGACGGTGACCTTCGACTGCGAGGCGTTGAACTCGTCGATGATCTTGTTGAGCTTCTTGCCGTCGTCGGCCGTGTAGCCGTGCCAGAAGGTGAGTGTGGTCTTACCGGAGCCGGATCCGCCTGCGTCGGATGCCGCACATCCGGTGAGGGCGGCGGCGAGGCCGACGCCGAGCGCGAGTGCTGCTGCGACTGTTCGCTTCATCGAGATCAGTGCCTTTCGGGTGCCGCCGAGGCGGTGCTGCGTCGTCCAGGTGGTACAACGTTGTACTGATGATGCGGGTGGCGGGGAGGAATGTCAAGAAGTCCAGGCGCCCAGCGGCAACGGGAATCGCAACCCCCTTCCCCCGCGCCACGTCCGCGCTCACACTGACGGGATGCACCTGCTCCCGAGCGCGACGTGAAGCGCATCCTGTACGCCAGCGGCAGCTTCCTCACCGAGACCGGGATCGCCGAGGCCCTGCTGGAGTACGCGGCGACGCTCGCGATCGTCGGATCGTCGGACGTGGTCGTCTGCCAGGGGATCGACGACGCCGGTGTGAGCCGCCGGATCCAAATGCTCATCGGGCCCTCGAGTCAGATCCTCGCGATCGAGACGGACGAGGGCAGTGGCGCTCTGGCCGATGTGGAGGAGACCATTGCGGAACTGAAGCGCCGCACGCGCCAGCGGCTGCCGGACTCGACGGACATCGGCGACACCGGCCCGGATGCCCCCGCCGAGAGCGACGCGCAAAGCGCCTCGCACGAGTCGTACTGAGCAGGGACGGAGAACCACGCGCATGGGAACCATGGTTCACGGCAACGTCTCCATCGACTTCGAGGATCGGCTGCTCTCGCACCTCCAGATCGTGATCGTGCAGCGCTTCCGCCGCAACGAGCCGCTGATTATGTCGTGGCTGGACGCCGTCTCCGTCGGCGACGGCCGCAGCTCGATGTGGATGACGCCGCACCTGCCGATGTACTTCAAGTTCGCGGGCTCGCGCGTACCCGCGATCGATGAGCAGTGGCTGAAGCAGTTGACGGCGTCGGCCGACAGCTCGAGGGGGCTCATCCTGACCAGTCCCTCGGGCGAGTTGGCGCGCGCGATCGGATCGGTGCGCCTCGCCTGAACCCGCGAATCGAGGGAGCGTTCGCGGATCGAGCTTCACAATTCGGGCTCAGCGGCGCAACGCCGCGAGGTAGCCGACCCCGATGACCGCTCCGCCGATTCCGACGTAGAGCCCCCATGCGCGAGAGCGACGGTGCCGCATGGACGCCGCGACCGCTCCGGCCGTGTTCGGCACGAGGGCCGCGACGCACAGCGCCCGCGCCAGCGGCCGGCGCCGCGCGTCCGCGTGCACCAGCGCGGTGCCCACCAGGGCGGGGGCGTAGCCCGCCAGGGCCGCCGCGCCGTGCGGCGGCGAGAGCAGCCACAGCGCCACGACATTCGCCGCGTCGAGGGCCGCGACGAACCGGAGCGCCCGCAGATCCACCGCTTCACCCTGCCCGACCAGCGGCGCGGCGCTGCACGCGCACAGCGGCCTCGCATCCCCGGGGGACGGTCCTCTCGAATCCCGGGCCCGGGAGGCACGTGTCCGCCGGCGACGCAACCCCCTCCCCTCTCGCGTGACGGAGGGAGAGCGTGGAGACATGAGGGCGATGACCTACCGCGGGCCGTACAAGGTGCGGGTCGAGGAGAAGGACCGGCCGCGGATCGAGCATCCGAACGACGCGATCGTCCGGGTCACCCTCGCCGCGATCTGCGGGTCGGACCTGCACCTCTACCACGGGCTGATGCCCGACACCCGGATCGGGCACACCTTCGGGCACGAGTTCATCGGGGTGGTCGACGAGGTCGGCTCGTCGGTCGAGAGTCTGCAGGTGGGCGACCGGGTGATGGTGCCGTTCAACATCGCCTGCGGCACCTGCTTCTTCTGCGCCAGGGGGCTGATCTCCAACTGCCACAACGTCAACCCGAACGCCACCGCGGTGGGCGGGATCTACGGCTACTCGCACACCACCGGCGGCTACGACGGCGGCCAGGCGGAGTACGTGCGCGTGCCGTTCGCCGATGTCGGGCCGAGCGTCATCCCCGAGGGCATCTCCGACGAGAACGCGCTGATGATGACGGATGCGCTCTCGACCGGGTACTTCGGCGCGCAGCTCGGCGGCACCCGCGAGGGCGACACGGTGGTGGTGTTCGGCGCCGGACCGGTCGGTCTCTACGCGGCACGCTCCAGCTGGCTCATGGGCGCGGGCCGGGTGATCGTGGTCGACTACCTCGACTACCGCCTGCAGAAGGCCCGCGAGTTCGCGTACGCCGAGACGGTCGACTTCGGCGCGGTCGACGACATCGTGCTGCACCTGAAGCGGATGACGGATCACCTGGGCGCCGACGTCGTCATCGATGCGGTGGGTGCCGAGGCGGACGGCAACCTCGCCCAGCACATCACCTCGGCCAAGTTCAAGCTCCAGGGCGGCTCGCCCGTCGCGCTCAACTGGGCGATCGACTCGGTGCGCAAGGGCGGCACCGTCTCGGTGATGGGCGCCTACGGTCCGCTGTTCAGCGCCGTGAAGTTCGGCGACGCCCTCAACAAGGGCCTGACCCTGCGGATGAACCAGGCACCGGTGAAGCGCCAGTGGCCCCGGCTGTTCGAGCACATCCGCTCCGGCGCCCTCGACCCCAGCGCGATCATCACCCACCGCATCCCGCTCGAGCACATCGCGGAGGCGTACCACGTGTTCTCGTCGAAGCTCGACGACTGCATCAAGACCGTGATCGTCCCGGAGTCGGCGGCGTGGACCGCCGCCTAGGAGGCACCATGCCGTACTCGGCAGAGAACCGTTCCCGCGTCACCGACACCGCGGAGCTGCGACGCCGCATCCCGGGCTGGGGCGCCGACCTCGACCCGGCGGACCGGCCCGCGGTGCCGAGGGAGCAGGCCGACCCCGAGCGCTGGGGAGCGCACTGGGATGCGCCGGAGCAGCAGCCGTGGAACCACGAGGAGCCCCGCGAGCGCTCTATCGAACACGGGCAGCTGACCCCGGTGTTCGGCACCGCCCAGCCGCTGCACGGCGTCTCGGGCGCCATCCGCCGCTACGCCTACGACCGGTTCAGCGAGGCGCGCGCGGCGCACTGGCTGCTGCTGGTGCTGGGCGACCGGGCGGATGCCCTCGGCGCCCATCTGCGCTCGTTGCTCACGCTGCGACCCGACAACCCGGTGACCGAGACGGGAGTGCTGGCGGAGTTCGGCTACGGCGGCGTGCGGTCGCGGCGGGGTCGCGGGCGCGTCGATCTCGCGCACGTGTGGCTCGACCCGATCCTCGTCGCGGGGCCCTTCGTGCTCGGCGGGGTGCTCGTCTTCCGCGCCGTGCGGCGCGGGCGGCGAACCTAGGTTGCCGAGCCTCTGACCGGCGGGTTACAGTCGGCGCGGGTCGCGTGCCCGATCGGACGAGGAGGAGGGGCCATGTCGGAACCTCCGCATTCGGTGATCATCCTCCCGAATCGCCCTCAGCTCCTCGTCCCTCGACTCTGACAGATCAGGTCGCCGCGGACGAGATCGATGATCGGAATCCGCGATGCCTCGGTCTTCACCCGGGAAAGTCTCCTCGGCACTCTCCCCAGCCTCCCTCGCCCGTCGCAGCCAGGCGCGCAGCCAGCGGTTGACGACGACCCGCGAGGTGCGGCGCGCCATCGTCAGCGTTGCGGGCCTGGTGGGCGCCCCCGTCCGGAATCAGGTCGGTCAGCAGATCGGCCGCGTGATCGACGTGGTCGCCCGCATGCACGCCGGCGACCGCTACCCGCCGATCACCGGGGTGCTGATCCGGGTCGGCTGGCGCACCAGTTTCCTCTCCGTCACCAGCGTGGGCGCGATCGCCCACCGCTCGGTGTCCCTCAAGAGCTCGCGCCTGGATCTGCGGGACTTCCTGCGCCGGCCCGGCGAGGTCATCCTGGCCAAGGACGTGCTCGACCATCAGCTCATCGACATCGACGGCCGCCAGGTGATCCGGGCCGCGGACCTCTACCTCGCCCCGGTCGGCGCAGACTTCCGTCTGGTCGGCGTGGACGTCAGCCTCGCGACCCTGCTGCGCCGGCTCGGTCCGCGGCTGCTTCGCGGCCGTCCGACCCCGGATCGGGTGATCGACTGGGACGCCATCTCCCCGTTCGGCGACACCCTGACCAGCGGCCCGTCGTCGGTGCGGCTGCGGACCTCGGACGACAGTCTGCGCCGCCTCCTGCCCGGGGACCTCGCCGTCCTCCTCGAGGACCTCGGCCGGTCCGAGCGGCACGCCCTGCTGGCCCGACTGGATCGGGAGACCGCCGCGGACGCGCTGGAGGAGATGGATCCGGACGAGCTCGAGGCGCTGCTGCGGGAGGTCGAGCCGAGGCGGGCGGCGGAGCTGGTCTCGGCGATGGAACCCGACGAGGCCGTCGACGCGTTGCGGGATCTCTCCCCCATCGAGAGGGAGGACATCCTGGCCCTCATCCCCGAGCCCACCCGGCAGGGTCTCGCCGAACTGCTGGCCTACCCCGAGCGCACCGCGGGGGGTTTCATGACCACCGTCCTCGCCCGCGCGCACACCGACGACACCATCGGCGACGTGCAGCGACTCGTCGCCGAGCTCGGGGAGCACCGCCAGGAGATCGACGCCATCCTCATCCTCGACCGCGAGGAGCGGCTGGTCGCCGATCTGTCGCTCTTCGATCTCATCGTCCATCCGGTATCGGAGCGGATCGACTCCGTGCTGCAGGACGAACAC
Organism: Micrococcales bacterium; assembly: GCA_016212425.1. GTDB lineage: Bacteria > Actinomycetota > Actinomycetes > Actinomycetales > Microbacteriaceae > Schumannella. Next base: position 16,045 of record JACRGJ010000031.1, read on the forward strand.
GATCACCCGCCCCCCTTGACCGTGCTTCCCGGCGCGCCCGTCGCCGAGGTCGCCGAACAGCTGCTGCGCACCCGCCGCCCGTCCGTGCTCGTCGTGGACGAGACCGGCCAGCCGGTGGGGCGCATCCTGGCCGACGACGTGCTCGATGCACTCCTGCCCGAACGCGGACGGCGTCACTTCCCGAGGCTGCTGCAGTGACGCGGGTCGAGGGGGAGCCCGGACCCACGGAGTCGTCCGGAGCCGCGGCGTCGTCCGGAGCCGCAGCGTCGCCCGGATCCGCGGCGTCGCCCGGATCCGCAGGGACGTCGGATGCCGGCTCCGGCGCGCGGCGTCGGCGGATCCCGGGCGGCCGACGCCTGCTGCTCGCCCTCGCCGGGCTCGGGCCGGGGCTGATCGCCGCGAACGCGGGGAACGACGCCGCCGGCATCTCGACCTACGCCAGCGCCGGCAGCCAGTACGTCTACCGGACCCTGTTCTTCATGGTGCTGGTCACCATCGCCCTGGTCTTGGTGCAGGAGATGGCGGTGCGGCTGGGCACCTTCACCGGGAAGGGCATCGCGGCCCTCATCCGCGAGCAGTTCAGCCTCCGCCTCACCGGGCTCGCGCTGTTCTGCCTCCTCCTGGCGAACACCGGTCTGGTGGTGGCCGAGTTCGCCGGCATCGGCGCGGCGTTCCAGCTGATCGGGGTCGACCGCTTCTGGGTGATCCCCCCGGCCGCGATCCTGATCTGGGCCCTCGTGCTGTTCGGCTCCTACCGCTACGCGGAGCGGATCCTCCTCGTGCTGTCGCTGGCGTTCTTCGCCTACCCGGTCGCCGCGATCCTCGCCCAGCCGGATTGGAGCGTCGTCGCCACCAACCTCGTCGTGCCCAACTTCCTGTTCACCAAGGAGTTCCTGCTTCTGGGTGTCGCCCTCATCGGCACCACCGTCAGTCCGTACATGCAGCTCTACATCGCCGCCGGCGTCGTCGACCGCGGCGCCGGTCCGAGCGGCTACCGGGCGGCCCGGTTCGACGCCGTCGCGGGGGCCCTCTTCGCCTGCCTGATCAGCATCAGCATCATCATCGCGACCGGGGCCACCATCGGCGGCCGCGGTCCGCTCAGCAGCGCCGCGGAGGCCGCGGAGGCGTTGCGTCCGGTGGCCGGCAGCGGGGCGGAGATCCTCTTCGCCGTGGGTCTGCTCGGGGCCAGCGCTCTGGCCGGGGCGGTCGTGCCGCTCTCCAGCAGCTATGCGATCAGCGAGGCGATCGGCGTGGAGCGCTCGGTGTCTCGGCGGTTCAGGGAGGCCCCGCTCTTCCTGGGCCTTTTCACGTTCCAGATCGCCCTCGGGGCGGCGATCGCGCTCACCCCGGTGAACCTGATCGGTCTGCTGATCGGCACGCAGGTGCTGCAGGGCGTGCTGACGCCGATCATCCTCACGTACATCCTGATCCTCGCCAACCGCAAGGAGGTGCTCGGCGACGCGGCCAACAAGCCGCTGTTCCGGATCGCGGCCACCGCCGTGGTGGTGGGCATCAGCCTCATGTCGCTGTTCCTGCTCGGCACGACGATCCTCGGCTTCTTCGGGATCGGGTAGGGCCCGCCGGTCGGGCTCGGTACGGCATCCTTGAAGAGATGCCCGAGTCCGCCGCGCCCGCCCGACGGCGGCTCGCCCTCCTGCTCGTCGGGATCGTGCTCCTCGCGATCCAGCTGCGCAGTCCGCTCGTCGCGGTCGCGCCGGTCGCCGCGGAGGCGCAGGCGGGGTGGGGGGTCACCCCTGCTGCGTTCGGGCTGCTGACCACCCTCCCTCTGCTCTGCTTCGGGCTCGCTACCCCCCTGGCGCCGCTCGCGGCGCGTCGCCTCGGGCTGGAGGGCGCGATCGAGCTGTGCCTGGGAGGCATCGTCGTGGCGACGGTGCTGCGCTCGATCGACGGCTTCGGCGTCGCCCTCGTCGCCGCGGTGCTCCTCGGCGTCTCCATCACCCTCGGCAACGTGCTGGTCCCGGCGATCATCCGCCGCGACGTGGGTCCGCGCGGGCGGGCCGCCGCGACCGGGGCGTACACGGTGGCGATCAACGTCGGGACGATGCTCACCACCATCGGTACGGTGCCGCTGGCGAGCCTGCTCGGCTGGCGCGCGGCGATCGCCGCCTGGAGCGTCCTCGGCGTCGGCAGTGCGGTGTTCTGGGTCGCGGTGCTGCGCCGGGGCGCCCCGGTGGCGGTGGTCGATCCGCTCGCGTCCGGCCGCTTCCGCCCGAGGCTTCTGGCGTGGATGCTGGGCGGGGCCTTCGCGGCGCAGTCGTTCAGCTACTACGCGATGACCACGTGGCTGCCGTCGCTGCTGCGGGACGAGCGCGGCTTCGACGCCTCGGTCGCCGGGGTCGCGTCCTCGGTGTTCCAGCTCGCGGGCATCGCGGGCGGAATCGGCGTGCCGCTTCTTGCGCTGCGGCTGCGTCCGCGCACCATCCTCGGCATCGTCGGGGCGCTGTGGATCGCCTTGCCGCTCGGGCTGCTGGTCGTGCCCGAGCAGTTCGTGCTGCTCGGCGTGCTCGGCGGCGCCGCCCAGGGGGCGGGATTCGCCTCGATCTTCACGATCATCGCGGATGCGGCGGGGGACGCCCGCCAGACGACCGCGCTCTCCGCCTTCGTGCAGACCGTCGGCTACCTCGTCGCCGCGACGGCTCCCCCGCTGATCGGCGGCGCCCGGCAGCTGAGCGGCGGGTGGACCCTCCCCCTCGGCATCGTGCTCGCCGCGACACTCGTGTTCCTCCTTGCCGGCGTCACCGGCGCCACCCTCGCCGCCCGCCACCACCACGCACGCTGACCGATTGACGGCCGAGGCCGGCGGCCGGCGATCGGCGGCCGGCGATCACAGAGAACCCTCCGGCCGCGCTCAACGCCGTGGCGGGCCCGGGTCCGCGACGCCCGGGCGACCCCTACGATGAGCCGCGTGAACTGGCGGATGCCCGCGGAGACCGCTCCGCACGAGCGCACCTGGATGGCGTTCCCCGTCGCCGGCGCCACGCTCGGCGCCACGGACATCGAGCGCGAGGAGTGCTACGCCGCCTGGACCGCGGTGGCGCACGCGGTCGCGGAGTTCGAGCAACTCACGATGATCGCCGACCCGAGCGAGGCGTCCCGGGCGCGTCGGATGCTCGGGGCCGGCATCGAGGTGGTCGAGGCGCCGGTGGACGAGTACTGGATGCGCGACATGGGGCCGACGTTCGTGGTCGACGACGCGCGCCCGGGCATCCTGGGCGCCGTCGACTGGACCTTCAACGGCTGGGGCGCGCCGGCCTGGGCCGAGTGGCGGAAGTCGGCGGAGATCGCCAGGGTCGTCAGCGATCTCGTCGGCAGCGAGCTGGTCAGCTCGACCCTCGTGAACGAGGGCGGCGGCATCCACGTCGACGGCGAGGGCACGGTGCTGGTCACCGAGACGGTGCAGCTCGACCCGCGCCGCAACCCGTTCCTCGACCGGGCTCGGGTCGAGGCGGAACTCGCCCGCACGATCGGCGCGACGCACGCCGTCTGGCTGCCCCGCGGCCTCACTCGCGACTACGACGACATGGGCACTAACGGCCACGTCGACATCGTGGCGACGATCCCCTCGCCCGGGCACCTGCTGCTGCACGCCCAACCCGACCCTTCTCACCCGGACCACGCCGTGATGGCCGAGCTGCGGGCGATGCTCGCGGCGCAGGCCGACGCCGCCGGCCACCCGTTCGAGATCGTCGACGTTCCGGCGCCGGCGACATTGCGCGATGCGCACGGCTTCGTGGACTGGAGCTACATCAACCACCTCGTGGTCGACGGCGGCGTCATCGCCTGCGGCTTCGGCGAGGAGCGAGCGGATGCGGTGGCGCGCGGCATCCTCGAGGCCGCGTACCCCGGCCGCCGGGTGCTGACGGTGGACGCGCGGCCGATCTTCGTGCGCGGCGGCGGCATCCACTGCATCACGCAGCAGCAGCCGCGGATCGCGGTGCCCGCCGCGGGTGCCGCCGCGGGCGCCGCCGCGTGAGGGCCGCTGCGGGGATCCGCGGGTGAGGGTCCCGGTGCGCGGGTGATCGACGTGGTGGAGGCTTCGATCGCTCGGCTCGCCGCCGCTCTCGAGGGCGGAGAGACTACCGCGGTCGAGCTCGTGACCGCATTCCTCGCCCGCATCGACGCGTACGACGGCCCCGACACCGCGACCCGGCTGAACGCGGTGGTGGTGCGCAACCCGGACGCGCTGGAGGAGGCTCGCGGGTCGGACGCACGCCGCGCATCCGGGAGCGCCCTCGGCCACCTGGACGGCATCCCGTACACCGCGAAGGACAGCTACCTGGTGCGCGGACTCACCGCCGCCGCGGGCAGCCCCGCCTTCTCCGGGCGCGTGGCGCAGCGCGACGCGTTCAGCATCCAGCGGCTCCGCGAGGCCGGGGCGATCTGCCTGGGCCTCACGAACATGCCGCCGATGGCGAACGGCGGAATGCAGCGCGGGCTCTACGGCCGCGCCGAGAGCCCCTACAACGCGGACTACCTCACGGCACCGTTCGCATCCGGGTCCTCGAACGGGTCGGGCACCGCGACCGCCGCGAGCTTCGCCGCGTTCGGGCTCGGCGAGGAGACCTGGTCGAGCGGACGCGGCCCCGCGTCGAACAACGCGCTCTGCGCCTACACCCCCTCGCGCGGGGTCATCTCGGTGCGCGGCAACTGGCCGCTGGTGCCGACGATGGACGTGGTCGTGCCGCACACCCGCACGATGGCCGACCTGCTCGCCGTGCTCGACGTGCTGGTCGCCGACGACCCCGAGACCCGCGGCGACCTCTGGCGGGCGCAGTCCTGGGTGCCGATCCCCGCCGCCTCGGCGGTGCGGCCGGCGTCGTATCGCGCGCTCGCCGCCGCCGGCCCGGAGGCGCTGGCCGGGCTCCGCCTCGGCGTCCCGCGGATGTACCTCGGCACGGATGCGGCGGCGGGCACCGGCGCCGCGGTCGGCATCGGCGGTCCCACCGGTCAGGCGATCCGCCCCCGGCCCTCGGTGCTCGCGCTCTGGCGCGCCGCCCGTGCCGCCCTCGAGGCGGCCGGCGCCGAGGTGGTCGAGGTGGACTTCCCGGTGGTCTCCAACTACGAGGGCGACCGGCCCGGCGCGCCGACCCTGCGCACGCGCGGGCTGGTGCCGCCGGAGTTCCTGGCGCGGGAGATCCTCGACCTCTCCGCCTGGGCGATGGACGACTTCCTCCGCGCCAACGGCGACCCCGCGCTGCCGTCCCTGGCGCAAGTGGACGGCGCGCGCATCTTCCCGCCGCCGCCCGGCGCGCTGTCCGACCGGTACCACGACTTCGGCGACGACCTGGCCGACTACCCCGCGCAGGTGCGGGCGCATCCGCTCGATGAGCCCTGGACGTTCCCGCACCTGGAGGCGGGACTGCGGGGGCTCGAGGAGACCCGCCGCCGCGACCTCGAGGAGTGGCTGGGCGAGCGGGGCCTGGATGCGGTGCTCTTCCCCGCCGTCGCGGACGTCGCTCCGGCGGATGCGGACGTGAACCCGGCATCGGCCGACCTCGCCTGGCGCAACGGGGTGTGGGTCGCCAACGGCAACCTCGCCATCCGGCACCTCGGCATCCCCACGGTCACGGTGCCGATGGGCACCATGCCCGACCTCGGGATGCCGGTCGGCCTCACATTCGCGGGCCGCGCGTACGACGACACCCGCCTGCTGCGGATCGCCGCCGCGTTCGAAGCCCTCGGCCGCCGCCGCACCGAGCCCCGGCGCACCCCGCGCCTCGGGTAGGCGCCAGGCCGGCGGCCGGCACCCCGGCGGCGGTGCTGGCCGACGCGCGTGGCGGCGGCGCCCGGACCCGGCGCCGCTGTACGGTGGCGCCGCGAGACGGGAGTGAGCATGGCGAATGCTGTTGCCGGGTGGTACGACGACGGGTCGGGCAGTCAGCGCTGGTGGGACGGGCAGAAGTGGACGGACGTTCGGCAGGAGACGACGGCCGTGGCGGTGTCGGGAGGTTCGGCCCAGCAGCCTGCCTCGACCCCTCCGTCGAGCTCCCGCCCGCAGGGGATGAGCTACGTGGTTCTCCAGGTCGTCCTCAAGGAGAAGCTGTGGGGCACCGGCTCGGGGAACCTGACGGAGCTGGAGAGGGCGATCAACGCCCAGGCCGCGCAGGGCTTCCGGCTGCACACCATCACCACCGCGGCCTCGGGCAGCAAGGGCATCGGGGGCGGGGATCGCATCCAGGCCACGCTGGTCTTCGAACGCCTGACCTGACCGAGGCTGATCAGGACCGCCCTCCGGTAGCGGGCGTCTCGCGGATGCGCGGCCGAGACGCGTAGCCGGAGTCCGTGACTCCGCGCGGCTGCCGGAGTTGCGTGACAGCACGGATGACCGAGCCGGCGAGCGTCGTCGGTGTGTTGCTCGTGACCGCCCCGCATCCTGAACCGGCTGTTTCCGCTTCCTCCCGCGACGACGTGGGGACACCTTCGCGCGACCTCGCGCCGGACCTCGCACGGGGTCTGGGTCTGCTCGGTATCGCGGTCGTCAACGCGGCTCTCCTCGCCCCGCAGGCGCCAGTCGATGCCGTCGATCGCGTGAGCTCGGTGGTGGTGACCGGGCTGCTGGAGAACCGGAGCTGGCCGATGTTCGCCGTGATGTTCGGGTTCGGCATCGGCGGCGATCGCGCTGCTCGCCGGGGTGTACGCCGCGACCATCAGGCCCGTCGCGGCGGGCGTCGCGGTCACGGTCGCGGTCACTCTCGTCACCGCGGCGGGGGCCGTGGGCGCCGTCGTCTGGCTCGAGCGCCACCTGGCGATCGCGAGACCGACATCGATCACCCACATCTCCCGCCTGTCGCCCCGCGAGAACGAGGTGCTCGCCGCCATCGCCGCCGGTGCCACCAACGCGGGCGTCGCGGCCGACCTGTTCCTGTCCGAACGCACCGTCGAACAGCATGTGCGGTCGATCTTCAGCAAGCTCGGTCTCGTCGACCGCGACTCCTCCAACCACCGGGTCCGTGCCGCGGTGATCTGGTGGCAGCACCAGGAGCACGAGGACGCGGTGGGCGCCGAGGGGTGGGAGCGGAGACGGAGGGATTTGAACCCTCGGAACCCGTGAGGGTTCTCCACCTTAGCAGGGTGGTGCACTCGACCGGACTATGCGACGTCTCCTGGCTTGCGCTTGGCCATCCTAGCCGCACCGTGCCGTGCCGCGGCTCAGCCGCCGGAGTAGGCCTTCGAGCAGGTCTGCTGCGCCGCCGTCTGGCCCTTCAGCCCGCTGATGGCGGTGGCGGTCCCGGATCCTGTGCCGTCGCTCGGGGCCGGGGACGCGGACGCCGATCCGGTGGGCGCGGGCGTCTGGGACGCGGTGGGATCCAGCTCCGAGCCGCCGGCGGCTCCGACCGACTGCGCGTCGAGTGCGATCGGCTGATCGGCTTTGAGCGCCGACCACATCTTCGTCGCGACGGAGACATTGGGCTGCACCTTGCCGGTGAAGATACCCGAACCGCCCGTGGAGCCGGGGTACTGCACGAACACCACCGTCTCGAGGGGGATGTTCCGCAGCGCCTGCGCGATCGAGACCATCCGGATGGGACTCGCGAGCGAGGTCGAGAGCTTCATGCTCGTGGTCGCGACCTCCGCGATCTGGAGCAGCTTCGACGGATCGCCGAGCGTGCCCTCCGACTTCAGCTTGCGCACCAGCGACGACATGAACACCTGCTGCGAGCTGATCCGCCCGAGGTCGCTGCCGTCCCCGACGCCGTGCCGGCTGCGCACGAACGCCGCGGCCTGCGCGCCCTGGATGCTCGAATGGCCGGCGGGCAGATCCAGACCGGTGTACGGATCCTTGATCGCCTGGTTGACGCAGACATCCACCCCGCCGACCACGGTGGAGAGCTGCACCACCCCGTCGAAGGTGACCACCCCGGCGAAGGGGATGTCGAGCCCGGACAGCTTCTCGGCCACCGCGACCACGCACTTGAGCCCGCCGTACGCGTAGGCGTTGTTGAAGGCCAGACCGGAGGCCGGACTCGTCGTCCGCTTGCCGTCCTCGCTCGTGCACGACGGGAAGGGCACCACCAGATCGCGCGGGATGCTCACCGCCGTCGCGCTCTTCCGGTCGGCCGAGACGTGCAGCAGGATGTTGACGTCGTTCAGGATCGCGCCGCCGCGCTTGCCGTAGGCCGCGGTGCTCTGCGAGGGGTCGTTGTCGACGCCGACCAGCATCACATTGAACGCGCCGGGGTACTCGCCGATGGTGGGAGCCTTGAGCGTCTTCCCCCCGCCGATGTCGACCGAGTTCTTCGCCACGTTCGAGCCGAGGTGGTAGGTGTAGATCGCGGCGAGGGAGACGCCGGCCACGAGCACGCAGCACAGCGCGATGCCGACGAAGGCCAGCAGGTTACGGGCGACGGTCGACCGCGTCTGGCGTCCGTGGCGGATGCGGGCCGCGCTCGACGGGCGGCGTGCGTCGGTCATGGTGGAGTGGGCGCTTCCTGGAGTCCGTGGTCGCGAGAGCAGCGCCGGCATCCCGGCACAAGAAACAGAGTGTACTCAGCGCGTTTGCGGGCTCCTGAGAAGGGCCCCCGCGGGCGGCGGTCAGCGCACGACGCCCTCGGGCTCGAGCGTCGGATCCTGGGCGCGAGCGGCCCGGTGCCGGGTGACGAGGAACGACCCGGCGATGACGAGCACGAATCCGACGAGGGTCCACACCGTCACCCGCTCCCCGAGCAGAAGCGCCCCAGCGCCGATCGCCACCGCGGGATTGACATAGGTGATGGTCGTCATCCGTACCGGGCCGATCTCGGCGATGAGCGCGAACATGAGAAGGAACGCGAGGGCGCTGCAGACCACGGCGAGGATCGCGACGGCGGCGATCACCGGCGCGGAGGGCACCGCGGTGGGCCACGCCCCGGTCAGCGGGATCACCGGGACGTACACGAGCGCGGCGAGGCCGAGCGAGACGCCCACCACTCCGAGACCAGGCAGATCCGACATCCAGCGCGACAGGATCGCCGGACCGAGCGCGTAGCCCACCACCACGATCGAGAGTTCGGCGACGGCGCCGAGGTCCGATCCCGCGACATCGAGCCCCACGAGCGCGGCGACCCCGAGCATCCCGAGCAGCACACCGACCCAGTTGCCCGCGGTGAATCCCGAGGGGCGTCCGAACAGGAAGGCGATGCCGACCCCGGCGATCGGCACCGCGGCGAGGAGCAGGCCCGCGGTGGAGCTCGGCAGTCGCTGCTCGGCCGAGCTCAGGAAGAACCACGGCAGCACGATCTCGACGACGGTGTAGCCGGCGAGCGGACGCCAGCGCCGCAGCACCGGCAGCACCTGCCGCCGCGCCAGCGCGAGCGGCAGGAGCAGCAGCGCGCCCAGCCCACTGCGCAGGAACACCACCATCGCGGGGTCGAGCTCGCCGACCGCGACCTTGATGAGCAGATATGGGATGCCCCACGCGACGCCCAGCGCGGCGAACAGCAGCACCCCGCGACGACTCACCCGCCCATGCTGGCAGAGGGCGGGCGCGGATCAGCGACCGCGCTCCTCGTACAGGCTGCGCAGCTTCGGACCTCGGGCGTTCGCGCCGCCGTCCGAGGGATGCATTCCCACCACGACGATTCCGCGGCTGTGCAGCGCGTGCAGGTCCGCCACGGCTCGGGGCAGGTCGTCGAAGGCGTAGAACCCCGAGACGAGCACCCGGATGCCCCAGGTCTGGAGCAGCTCGGCGATGTCCGCCAGCGCCTGGGTCGCGCGGGGATCGGTGCCGGGGTCGGTGTACAGGTCGATCTCGATCCGCCGGCGGCGGGAGCTCGGGGCGAATCGCGCCGGGGCGACACCGAGCTCGGCCGCCAGGTCGTCGTAGCCGCCGTAGTTGTCGATGAAGGCGGTCACCGGACGGCCGTGCGCCGCCTCGTCGATGGCCGCCGCGAGCTCATCGCCGTAGCGCACCGGCTTCACGCCGAGCGACCGGAGGTAGTCCGCGTTCTCGGCTCCGGCGATCCCGATCACCTCCGCCCCCGCGAGGCGGGCGAGCTTGCACTCGATGTGGCCGACCCCGCCGGCCGCCGCGGAGACGACGACGGTGTCGCGTTCCGCCAGTCCCAGCGGAGTGACCACCTGCAACGCCGTGCAGCCCACCAGGTAGAGCCCGCCCGCGATCTCGAAGTCGAGCCGCTCGGGCTTGCGGGTGAGGGCCGTTGCCGGCACAGTGACGTGATTCGCCCAGGACCCGTGGGCCGGGTCGAAGCCGATCACCTCCGACCGCGGGTGCAGGTTCTTCACATTCCGCCCGACCTTGCGGACGATGCCCGCGAAACTCGAGCCCTGCGCCGCAGGGAAGCTCAGCGGGATCTCGTCCTGGAACTCCCCCGCCCGCACGAACGCATCCATGTGGCTCACGCCTGCCGCGACCACCTCGACGAGCACCTCATCGTCATCCGGATCCCGCGGCACCTGGCCGTGGAAGGCCAGGCCCTCGACTCCGCCGTACTGCCCGAGTGTCACCGCTACGCCGCGCTTCGCCACGTTCGGAGTCTCGCACGCGGGCAGCGGAAGCGATACGGAGTCTCAGCCGCCCGTGTCGGTGTGCGGGGCTGCGACCGCCTTCGACTGGGTCGACCCGCGCTGGCGCAGGTAGACCGATGCGACGGCGAGAACCGCCACCACCATGAACTCGCTCTGCCAGTTCTGGAACGACTCGAACCACAGCTGCGACGTGCCGAGGTACTGCCAGGGCGTCACCGGGGGCATCCCGTGCAGACTCTGCTGCTCGCTGTAGGCCGCCGCTCCGCCGATGACGTGCGAGACGAATGCACCGAGGAACAGGATCGCGAACAGGATCAGCAGCGAGTTCTCGTAGAGCCGTAGCACCCATCCGCCCCTCCGCACCGGCCACGGCGCCCGCGGGTCGTCGGCGTGCCGACGCGGGTCCGCATCCAGTTCCGGGTCGCCGCCGAGGGGCTTCGACTCGGGCGATCCCCTCTGGAACAGGAAGACCGTCAGCACGACGTACGAGCCCATCTGGAGGAACTCGCTCTCCCAGTTCTCGAAGAGCGACTCGACGAAGTCGCCGCTTGCGAGATACGCGCCGAGCGACTCCGGCGGCATCCCGTGTTGCATGAGGTCGCTGTTCGAGACCTGCCACCCGCTCGCCGCCATGCCCAGGAGGAACACGAGGAACAGGGTCGCGTTGACGAGGACCAGTCCGTGCTCGCGCGTCCATCGCTTCATGCCCTCGACCGTAGAAGGGCCGGACGCCCGGCGGCGAGAAGGAGGGCTGTCGATCAGCGTTCCGGTGCGGGAGACCCGACCAGGGGCCCGGGAACCCGGGAGTTGGGTGTGCGAGCACCACCGTCACCGCCCGGTGCTGCCTACCGTCGTCAGGTCGCGGCGGTCGAGTCGCACGGAGAGGCCACCGTGTCGAGCTCTTCCCCCCGTTCGTCCTCCACCCTCGATCCGCAGGTCCGCGCCTTCCTCCGCCGCGTCACGCTCGCCTGCGCCTGGGGTCACGGTCTCGACGGCTTCGACCTCGGCGTCCTCAGCGTGACGCTCCCGCTCATCACGACCGGACTCGGGATGTCGCCGGTGGAGACGGGGCTGGTCGCCGCCTCCTCGCTGATCGGCATCTTCGTCGGCGCGCCTCTCGCGGGCCGGATCGCGGACCGCTTCGGTCGCCGCATCGTCTTCCTCGCCGACCTCGTCGCGTTCGTGGTGCTCGGGCTGCTGCAGGCGGTGGTGGCGGATGGCTGGCAGCTGTTCGTCGTGCGCCTCCTGCTGGGCATCGCGATCGGCGCCGAGTACACCGTCGCGGCCGCCGTGGTGGCGGAGTTCACCCCGGCGCGCGGGCGGGGACGCCGGATCTCCGGTCTGCTCGTCAGCTGGTTCGTCGGCTACCTCGCGGCCGTCGTCGTGTCCTACGCGATGACCGATCTGGCCGGGCTGTCGTGGCGGTGGGTGCTCGCCACGAGCGCCCTGCCCGCAGTGATCACGCTGCTCGTACGGCTCGGGATGCCCGAGTCGCCGCGGTGGCTGCTCAACCACGGGCGTCCGGATGAGGCGCGCACCATCGTGGGCGAGCGCCTCGGCGGCGACGCCTACTTCCGCGACGAGGCCTACGACGCCGAGCCGAGCCGTCCTGGCGGCTACCGGGTGCTGTTCGCGCCCGGCAACCGGCGGCGGATCGTCTTCATCTGCCTGTTCTGGGCGGCGAACGTGACGCCCTACTTCGCCATCTTCACCTTCGCCCCGACGGTGCTGAAATCCCTCGACCTGCCGAACGAGGCAGCGGGCACCATCGTGCTGAACGCCATGGCCGCCGCGGGAGCGCTGGTGGGCATGCTCAGCATCGAGCGGCTCGGGCGGCGCCGGCAGTTGATCCCCCCGTTCTGGATCACCGCGGTGGTGCTCGCCATCGTCGGGTTGTGGGCCGGAGCGCCGGCCGCGGTCGTGGTGACCTGCTTCGTCGTGTTCTCGTTCTTCAACGCGCTGCAGTCGAACCTGACCGCGGTGTACCCGATCGAGATCCTGCCGACGGAAGTGCGCTCGACGGGCGTGGGCTTCGCCGCCGCGTGCAGCCGCGTCGGGGCGGCGATCGGCACGTTCCTCCTGCCCATCGGCATCGACACCATCGGCACCGGAGCGTGTCTGCTGATCGGCGCGGCGATCAGCGTCGGCGGCGGCGTCCTGTCCCAGCGGATGGCGCCGGAGACGACCGGGCGCTCGCTCGTGGAGACGAGCTCCGTGCCCCTGGAGCCCGTCGGGCGCTGACCGATCCCGCCACCCGCGGGCACGCCCGTCGCGCCTGCTAGAACGGCGGATCGGTGGTGTGATGCGCGCCGGTGGGGCTGGTCCAGGTGAGCCGGCCGTCGGCGCCGGTGACCCTCCAGCGGGTCGGGTGCTTCAGGCGATGATCGGCGCGGCAGAGCGCGACGAGGTTGCGACCAGCGGTGGCGCCCCGCGCTCCGAGTTCGGAGAAGGGGACGACGTGGTCGAGGTCGCAGTCCCGGGAGCGGCGGGTACAGCCCGGTCGGGCGCAGACCCGGTCCCGCATCCGCACCCATCGCGTGAGGTCGGACGGCGGGCGGTACGACCGGCGTCCGAGGTCGAGCGCCGCGGAGTCGATCGGGTCGGTGAGGAGGCGATGGAACGACGGCGCGTCGGCCGCGAGTTCGCGAGCCGTCGCGGCGTCGATGGGCACGATCCCGTCGAGCGAAGCGGGCAACTCGTCGCGGCCGAGCAGGGCCAGCACCGGGACGGTCACGACCACCTCGGTCCGCACGGCCGACGGGGTGCCGTCGCCGGTGAGCAGGTCCGCCGCGACGTCGGCCCGCAGCTGGTCGCGAGTGCGAGGCTCGGCAACGCTCATCCGCTGCTGGTCGGCCGCCAGCGCCGCTGCCTCCGCGTCGAGGCGGACCTTCACCCGATGGGCGGATGCAGCAGGCAGGTGCGCGTGCAGCCATGCCATGCCGTCGATCCCGTCCTCGAACCACACCCCTCGGCGCTGCGCGGCCGTCGCGTGTCGATCGGTCGGCGTGGAGCCGCTCAGCCGCTCGACGAGAGCATGTGCGCGTCTGCGCAGCACCGACGGCGTTCCCGTCAGCGCGGGGCCGAGAATCTGCTCGTCGAAGCGGTGCACGGCGTCGGGATCGAGGACGTCGCTGAGCTCCAGCGCCGTCCGAGCCGCCTGAGGAGTGACCGAGCCGAGCCGCAACGCCGCCCACATCCGCGGGAGCCGGTCGCGCAGCCGCACGGCGAGCGCACCGTAGGCCCGAACGGTCTGATCGGAGAGACGGAGTCGCATCGCGATATCGGCCGCGGCGGAGCGCTCGGCCAGCTCCCGCACCCGCGGTCCCGTGTCGCCGGGCGCGACCGGCACCCACTCCTCTGGTTCACGGCGAGCCTCCTCGAGCGCATCCGCGATGCGCCCCCAGAGCAGCGCCGTCGCCCCCGCTACCTCCTGGAAGGCGTCCTCGATCCCCGACATCGAGCGACCAAGGCGCGTCTCGAAAAGGCCGCTGGACAGGACTTCTTCCATGCCCTCAGACTTGCACCAGCCACCGACATCGCACCCGGTTTCCACCTGCTCTCTGCCCAGGAGTCGCCCTGTGGGAGCATCGGAACCGAGACGCGGACGAGAAGACCGGGGACGGCGTGAGCGACGAACGGCGCAGCACCCGCATCCGGGTTCCGACGATCGACGGGACGCCGGCCGAGCGGGAGCTGATCCCGCCCGACCCGCTGCACTCCGTCTACTGGAGCGAGCATGGCTACCCCACGGCTCGCGCGCGCTGGAACTACCACCCCGAAGTGGAGATCCACCTCATCCGGCGCGGCACGGGGCGCTTCATCGTCGGCTCCGGTATCGGCAACTTCTCAGCGGGTCACGTGGCGATCGTCGGGTCAGGGGTGCCGCACGACTGGATGAGCGATCTCGCCGAGGGCGAGGTGATCGAGGATCGCGACGCCCTCATCCAGTTCCTTCCGGAGTGGCTCGAGGCGGCCGGCGAGCTCCTCCCCGAGCTGCACGAGATGCAGACCCTGCTGCACCAGGCGAGCAGGGGCATCGAGTTCCTCGGCGACACGGCGCGCGCCGCGGGCGCGGAGATCCTGGCGGTGGGCGCGGCGGAGGGGCTCAGCCGGCTGCGCCACCTGCTGACGCTGTTCGAGGTGCTGGTCAACGCGCCTCCCAGTGAGCGGCGGGCCATGTCACCCGAGGGTTTCGTCGCCGCGGTCGACCCGGTCACCGAGGCCGCGGTCGAATCCGGCCTCGCCTACATCGTGCAGAACCTGTCCGGGCAGGTGAGCCTGGCCGAGGCGGCACGAAGGGCGAGCGTGTCGCCGTCCACGTACTCCAAGCACTTCAAGCTCGCCAGCGGACTAACCTTCACCGACATGGTGCGGAAGCTGCGGGTGTCCCACGCGGTTCGGCTCTTGACCGAGACGAGCACCCCCGTGAGTGAGATCAGTCAGCGCGTGGGGTTCGGGAACCTGTCGAACTTCAACCGGCAGTTCAAGACGGTCACCGGTCAGACGCCGCGCGCCGTGCGCTCGTCGGGAGGACGCTGACCGCCGCGGTCAGTCCCGCAGCACGGCGTCCAGCGTCGCGCGCGCTCCGACGGAGTGCAGGCGGTCGAGAGCCGACGAGTACGGCGTGAGGAAGCGCGGGTCATCGGCCAGCCGACCGAAGAACACCGCATTGCGGACAAACGCGCCCGGATGCTCGTGCTCCTCGCGCGCAAGGGCGGTGAGCTGCGCGGCGGCGTAGTCGACGACCTCGATCGGCTCCCCCTCCTCGTCCACGGCCTCGGCGTACCGGGCCCAACTCGCCACGATCGCCGCGGACAGTGCCACAGGACGCCCGTGCTCCAGGTTCGCCCGCACCACCGGCAGCAGGAAGACCGGGATGCGATCGGAGGTGTAGGCGGCGAGGCGGGCCAGCGAATCCCCGATCGCCGGGTTCTGGAACCGCTCGATCAGCGTCTCCCGGTACCGGGCGAGGTCCACCCCCGGCACCGGTTCGAGGGTGGGCGTGGCCTCCTCCGCCATGTAGCGCCGGAGCAGGGCGACGATCGACTCGTCGGCGGTCGCCTCGTGAGCGAACCGGTAGCCCATCAGGTAGCCGAAGTACGCCAGCGCCTGATGGCTCGCGTTGAGCAGGCGCAGCTTCATCAGCTCGTAGGGCTCGACGTCCTCGACCAGCTGGGCGTCGGCGTACTCGTAGGGCGGGCGACCCGCGGGGAACCCGTCTTCGATCACCCACTGGAAGAAGGGCTCGGCGACCACCGGCCAGGCGTCGGCGATGCCGAAGCGCTCGGCGACCTCGGCGCGGTCCGCGTCGGTGGTCACCGGGGTGATCCGGTCGACCATGGAGTTGGGGAAGGCGACCTGCTCCCGCACCCAGGCGCCCAGCTCCGGGTCCCGCAGCGCAGCGAAGGCGGAGAACATCCGCTTCGCCACGTCCCCGTTGCCCTGGATGTTGTCGCAGGACTGCACGGTGAACGGCGCGATCCCGCGCTCCCGTCGACGGCGCAGCGCCTCCGTCACCAGCCCGAACACGGTCGTCGGCACCGCATCCGGGGCCAGGTCCGCCTGCACGGCAGGAGTGGTCTCGACGAACTCGCCGGTGACCCTGTCGACGTTGTAGCCGCCCTCGGTGATGGTGAGGGACACGATCCGGATGGCCGGGTCGGTCATCCGCTCGACCACCGCCTCCGGGGAATCGGGGGCGAAGAGGTACTCGACGATGCTGCCGATGACCCGCGCCTCCCGCGCCCCGTCGGGGTGCTTGAGCATCAGCGTGTACAGGCAGTCCTGATCGGTCATGACGTCGCGCATGCCCACGTCGGCCGGCAGCAGCCCGACCCCGCAGATGCCCCACTCCCGGGCCTCGCCGCGCCGCAACAGCGTGTCGATCGCCATCGCCATGTGCGCGCGGTGGAAGCCGCCGACGCCGATGTGCACGATCCCGGCGGTGACCGTGGCGCGGTCGTACTGCGGCACCGGCACGCGGTCGATTCGCGGCAGCGCGGTCGTCTCGAGGTGGATCGGTGCGGTGGTCATGAGCGCTCCTGAGCGGATGAGAGGGGGATGGGTGGATTGGTGGGCGGCGCGGCCGGGTCGAGGACGGCGTCGGCTCGGTGCCGGGTCTGCGCGATGCGGCGGGCGTTCGGATCGTCGACGCGCTCGATCCAGGCGATCGCCTCGGCCTCCGACTTCCCGTAGAGCACGTGCCGGGCGCGCAGGCGACGGCGCCGCAGCTCTTCCGGCGCCTCCAGGAAGACGACCCGGTCGAGAAGCTCCCGCACGGGGGTCCACCCGCCCGTCTCGAAGAGGAGGTAGTTGCCTTCGACGAGCACCACCCGCGTCGAGGCGGGAACGAGTCCGGCATCCGGAACGGGCTCCTCCACCTCGCGGTCGAACAGCGGGATCGCGACGTCGCGATCGCGGCGGAGGGCGCGGAGCGTCTGAACGAAGTCCGCGGTGTCGAAGGTGTCGGGGGCGCCCATCCGCTCCCGCCGGCCGAGCTCGCGGAGCCGCGCCTGGCTCAGGTGGTAGCCGTCCATGGGCAGCACCTGCGCGGGGGTGCCCTTGGCGCTCAGGCGCCGAGCCGCCTCCTCGGCGAGGGTCGACTTGCCGGAGCCGGGGGCGCCGACGATCCCGATCAGCAACCGCCGACGGGGGTCGAGGTCGCCGAGGAGGGTCATGACAGCGGTCATCGGTTGAGCCTCGCAGGTCGGCCTCACAGCTGCGGCTGCACGACGGCCTTCATCTGCCCCGGCTGGGAGCCGATCGTCAACGCCGCCTCGACCTCCTCCAGCGGATGCCGGGACGTCACCAGCGCGTCGAGGTCGACGCGGCCCTCGGCGACGAGCTGGATCGCCGCCGGCCAGGTGTGGGCATACCGGAACACCCCGGTGACGAGGATCTCAAAGTTCTGGATGTGGCTGACCGGCAGCGCCATCTCCTCCGCTCCGAGGCCCACGAGCACCGCCCGGCCGGCCCTGTCGACGGCGCGGATGCCGGCGCGCACCGCCGGCTCCGCGCCCGACGCGTCGATGAATGCGTCGACGCGCAGCTCATCCGGGAGCGGCTCCCGCGCGTCGAGGACGCGGGTCGCACCCAGCTCGGCGGCGAGCGCGAGCCGCTCGGGCGAGACGTCGCTCACCGTCACCTCGCGGGCGCCGAGCGCCCGCGCGGTCTGGGCGACGAGCACGCCGACGGGTCCCGCACCCGCCACGAGCACCCGCGAGCCGAGCCCGATCCCGGCCTTGCGGCAGGCCCAGATCGCGACCGAGAGTGGCTCGAGCAGGGCGCCGGCCTCCCACGAGACGCCGTCCGGCAGATCGTGGGCGAAATCGGCGTGGATGAGCACGTACTCCGCGAACGCGCCGTCGATCGGCGGGGTGGCGTAGAATTCCATCCGCTCGCAGAGGTTGTACCGGGCCTCCCGGCACTGCCGGCACCGTCCGCACGGCCGCTGGGGCTCGATCGAGACGCGGGAGCCGATGCGGCCGGGGTCGACATCCGAGCCGACCGCGACGATCCGACCGGAGGCTTCGTGGCCGAGCACGAGCGGCTCGTCGACGATGTAGGGGCCGATGCGGCCGTGCCGGTAGTAGTGCACGTCGCTGCCGCACACCCCGACCGCCTCGACCTGCACGAGAACCTCGCCGGCATCCGGGACGGGAACCGCCCGGGACTCGAGCCGGATCTCGCCCTCCCTGACGAGCACCGACGCGCGCATCGTCGTGGCCGACCCGGTATCGGGCGCGGAGAGATCCGCGGGACTCGTGACGCTCACTTGATCGCTCCCATCGCCAGTCCGCGGACCAGCTGCTTCTGCGCGACCCACCCGGCGATGACGACCGGGAGCACCGCGATGGTGGAGGCCGCCGACAGCACGGCCAGGAAGAAGCCGCGCCCGTCGACGAAGCTGGCTAGGAACGGCGGCGTCGTGCGCGCCGCCGTCGAGGTCAGGATGCTGGCGAGGAAGTACTCGTTCCAGGCGAAGATGAAGCAGATCAGCCCCGCCGCGGCGATGCCGGGGAGGACGATCGGGATCACGACCCGGAAGAGCTCGGTGCGCAGCTTCGCCCCGTCGATCTGGGCCGCCTCGACGATCTCGACCGGCACCTCGGAGAGGAACGATCGCATCATCCAGATGGCGATCGGCAGGTTGACGCCGACGTACAGGATCATCAGGGCGTTGATGTTGTCGAGCAGTCCGAGCGTCTGCAGGATCAGGTACACGGGGATGATCGAGGCCGCGACCGGCATGAACCGGGTCGAGATGAAGAAGAACAGCGCGTCGCGCACCTTCACGATCGGGCGGATGCTGAGGGCGTAGGCCGCGGGGATCGCCAGCAGCAGCACGATGATCGTCGATCCGACGCTTGCGGTGAGCGAGTTGATGAGGTACGGCGCCATGTCGCGGGCGAACACCTTGCCGAACGAGTCGAGCGTCCAATCGGCCAGGAACGTCGGCGGATCGGTGGCCGCCTGACGCTCGGGCTTGAACGCCGTGAGCACCATCCACAGCACGGGGAAGAAGAACACGACCACCACGCCCCAGGTGAGGAGGGTGATCGCGCCGCCCCGGATCCTCCGACGTGTCCCTGCGGCGGTCAGTCGCCGGCCGAGCGGACGAGCGGAGGCGGTCGCCCTGGGGGCGAGGGCATCGGTGGTCATCGGGTTCCCTCCGTGAAGACCTTGAACAGCGTGCGGAGCGCGACCGTCGCGATGACGATCGTCACGAGGACGGTGATGACCCCGTAGGCGGCCGCCTCGCCCACCTCGAGCCCCACGAACGCCCGCTCGTAGAGGAGGTAGGCGAGGGTCTTGGTGCCGCCGGATCCGCGGGTCATGATGGCGACCGGATCGAAGACCTGCACCAGCTGGATCGACCCGAGCAGCACCGCGATCTCCACGTACTGGCGCATGTGCGGCAGCGTGATCGACGTGAACGTGCGCCACGCGCCGGCGCCGTCCACGGACGACGCCTCGAGGATGTCGCGGGACTGCGACTGCAGACCCGCGAGCAGGATGAGGGTGAAGAACGGGGTGTACTGCCAGGTCAGAACGAGGATCACGGTCGCGACGGGGACATCCGTGTTCCAGGCGACGGACGGGAGCCCGAGGAGCCCGAGCCCCCAGTTGACCATGCCCGTCGAGGCCTCGAACATCGACCACTTCCAGATGAGCGCTGCGGCGGCGGGCATGATCAGGAACGGGGTGATGATCATGGTCCGCGCCAGCGCGCGGCCCCGGAACGGCCGGTCCAGCAGAACCGCGAACAGAAGACCGAGGACCGTCGAGAGGACCACCGTGGACCCGGTGATCACCACCGTCGCGAGCAGCGACGAGAGGAAGGATCCGTTGGAGAAGACCCTGGCGTAGTTCTCGAACCAGGCGAACCGCTGATCCGCGGGTCGGAGGAGGTTCCAGGACTGCAGCGAGTAGTAGATGGTGATGACGAAGGGCACCTGCGTCAGCACGATCGAGACGATCAGGGCGGGCCAGAGCAGTGCTCGGGAGACCCCGAGCCGGCGCAGCCCTCGGCGTGGCGGAGCGGCGGGACCGGGAAGAGGCTGCGGGGGCGGGCCGTCGGCGATCCGGGTCGCCGCGGTGGAGGGTGTTGTCGTCGACATCGTCGTCGCTCCTGGGTTGGTCAGAGCTGGGCTGATTCGGGGGGGGCTGCTGGTCGGAGCGTCGGGCGGGAAGCCCGACGGTGCCGATCGGACGACTCCGACCGGCACCGCGGGCTCCCGTCACCAACTACGGGAGCGGGCTGTTCACTTCTGCTTGTCGCCCGCGGCCTGCGCGAGCTTCTGCCCCTTGGCCAGCACGGGCGCCAGTTGCGAGCGCCCGGCGAAGACCTCGGCCATGTCCTGCGACACCTGGTTGCCGATGTCCTGGAACTCCGGGATCGACACGAACTGGATGCCGGTGTAGGGCTGCGGCTCCACGCCGGGGTTCTTCGGGTCGACGGATTCCATGATCTGCTTGGTGATAGGGGCGAACGCGGACGCGGCCTTCTGGTACTGCGGGATCGAGTAGGTCGACGTGCGGGCCCCCGGGGGAACGCGGCTCCAGCCGAGCTTCTGGCCGACCAGCTTCTGGTAGTCCTTCGACGTGGCCCACTTCACGAAGGTCTCGGCGGCATCTTTCTTCTTCGAGGTCGCCGGGATCGCGAGGTTCCACGACCAGAGCCAGCCCGACTCCTTCGTCTCCTTGACGGGAGAGCGGGCGTAGCCCACCTTGCCGGCCACGGGGGACGCTTTCGGGTCCTCGACGGAGCCGGCGGCACTCGTGGCGTCGACCCACATGGCGCTCTTGCCCTGGCTGAAGTTGTTCAGGCACTCCGTGAAGCCGAAGGACACCGGATCGGCCTCCCCGGCGTCGCGCACCAGGTTGACGTAGAACTGGCTCGCCGCGGAGAATTTCGCGTCGTCGACGGTGGCGTTCCACTTGCTGTCGTACCAGTTGCCGCCGAAGGTCTTGACCACGGTGGTGAGCGGAGCGAACAGCTCTCCCCAGCCCGGCTTGCCGCGCAGGCAGATGCCGTCCTGCGTCGGCGTCTTCAGCTGACGCGCCATGGTGGCGACCTGATCCCAGGTCGGGCGTTCCGGCATGGTGAGGCCGGCCTTGGCGAAGATGTCCTTGTTGTACATCAGGAACGAGGACTCGCCGTAGAACGGCACCGCGTAGAGCTTGCCGCCGGAGGTGAGTCCGGCCCGAACCGGCGGGAACAGGTCGTTCACGTCGTAGGACTTGCTGCTGGTCGCCTGGGTCAGGTCGGAGAGCCAGCCGTTCTTCGCCCAGATCGGCACCTCGTAGGCACCGACGGTGACGATGTCGTACTGACCGCCCTTGGTGGCCACATCCTTCGTGACCGCGTCGCGGAGGTCGTTCTCCTCCATCTGGATGAACTTGACGCTGATGTCGGGGTACTTCTTCTCGAACTCCCCCTTCAGCTCCTCCATGTCCTTCATCTGCGGGTTGTTGACGGTGGCGAGGGTGAGGGTGGTCTTGCCGCCCGAGGTGTTGCCCGCCCCGGCGCCGGCACAGCCGCTGAGAACGAGGGCACCGGCGACGAGCGTGACGCCCACCCCGAGAATGCTGCGTTTGACGTGCATGGATACTCCTTTGTGTGACATGCAAGCGCCGCCGATTCGATGCTGCGGGCGACGGATTAGGAGTGACGGTATTGCGGCGCGGGCTGCCGGTACTAGCGGCTCCCCTCCACGCTTCTGGTACTTTCATTCCCGGCTGGGCGGGCGGGCACTTGCGCTGTCCGTCGACGTCCCGCGCGACCGGACCGGCTCCGCGGACGCTCGCTCAGGGCGGCGCGTGGGTTCGATCGCCATGGTGTTTCGAGGCACCCGCCGCCGGGGCGCAGGTGCCCCGCAGCGTCAGCGACGAGACGAACGAGAGCTCGGTCGCCCGGAGCCGCTGGAGCGTGCGCCCGTGCCCTACGCGCGCCCGTGCGAGCTGCGGCTGCGCCGCGCCAGCGCGTCGAGGGCCACGGCGATCAGCACGACCGCCCCGGTGACCATGTAGCGGATGGACGAGTCGAGATTCAGCAGCGTGAGGCCGGACGAGATCGAGGAGATCACCAGGATGCCGAGCAGCGCCGAGAACGCCGATCCGCGGCCGCCGAACAGGCTCGTGCCGCCGATCACCGCGGCTGCGATCGCATTGAGATTCACGTCCCCCGCGCCGCTGGACTGCGCGGCCGAGCTGAGCCGGCCGGCGGCGAGCAGGCCGCCGACGGCGGCGAGGGTCGCGCTGGCGATGAACGCGGAGGTGTAGATCGCGCGGACCCGGATGCCGCTGCGGCGCGCCGCCTCCCGGTTGCCGCCGACAGCGAAGAAGGCCCGGCCCCACGAGGTGCGGGTCAGCGCGTAGTTCGCGACGAGCACCAGCGCGACGAAGAACACGAACATCCAGCCGACCCCGCTGGCCTGGTAGAGGTACAGCGCCGCGGCTACGAGCACCGCCGCGAGGATCGCCGCCTGCACGACGATGACCCCGATGGTGGGAGCCGAGAGCCCGGCGGCGCGGCGGCGGCGCGCACCCGCGACCCGCTGCACCACGAACACCGCCACGGTCACGGCCGCGAGCGCGTACGCCAGCCAGTCGGGAACGTAGAGCAGCTGACCGAGCAGCACGAGCGGCGAGTCGAACGGGATGTTGATGGTGCCGTCCGGGCCGAGCACGTAGAGCTGGAGACCGAGGAAGCCCAGCAGTCCTGCGAGGGAGATGACGAACGAGGGCACGCCGACCCGGTTGTAGATCTGCCCGTAGACCCATCCGATGACCGCGCCCGTGAGCACGGCGAGCAGGATGGCCAGCGGAAGCGCCAGCCCGTTGTTTACGTACTGCACGGCGAAGATCGCCGCGGACAGACCCGAGATCGAGCCGACGGAGAGGTCGATCTCGCCCACCAGCAGCACGAAGACGATGCCCAGCGCGATCACGCCGACCGGCGCCGACTGCATGAGCAGGTCGGAGAGGTTGCGGGGGGAGAGGAACACGGGGTTCAGGATCTGGAAGATCGTCCAGATGATGATGAGGCCCGCGATGACCGGCAGCAGTCCGAGGTCGCCGTCGCGGATGCGCCCGAGGGACGCGCGCGCGGCACCGGCGAGCCCGGTGTCGGCG
The DNA here is from genome assembly GCA_016212425.1 of Micrococcales bacterium. Taxonomy (GTDB): domain Bacteria; phylum Actinomycetota; class Actinomycetes; order Actinomycetales; family Microbacteriaceae; genus Schumannella. Next base: position 39,166 of record JACRGJ010000031.1, read on the forward strand.
CGCAGCCGCTCGTCCTGCAGGTCGGTGGGGATGGCGGTGGTCATGATGCTGCGCCCTCCTCGGCGCCGGCGCGTCCCGAGGCGCGTCGGGACACGGCGTTGTCGGTTGCTCCGGTGATCGCCGAGATGATCTCCTCGGTGGTCACCTCGCCAACCCGGAACTCGCCGTTGTTGCGTCCCAGACGCAGCACGACCACCCGGTCCGCGACCGCCTTCACGTCCTCCATGTTGTGGCTGACCAGGATGACGCCGAGCCCGCGATCCCGGAGTCGCTCGACCAGGTTCAGCACCTCGGCGGTCTGGGCGACGCCGAGCGCCGCTGTCGGCTCGTCGAGGATGATCAGCTTGGGCTCCCCGAGGAGGCTCCGCGCGATCGCGACGGTCTGGCGCTGACCTCCGGAGAGGCTCGCGATGGGGATCCGGACCGAGGGGATCTTCGCCGAGAGCTGCCGCAGCAGCTCCCAGCTGCGCACCTCCATCCCGATCTCGTCGAGGTTCAGCTTGCGCTTCTCCTGACCCAGGAACAGGTTCGCCACCACATCGAGGTTGTCGCAGAGCGCCAGATCCTGGAAGACGGTGGCGATGCCGCGGTCGAGGGAGGCCTGGGGGGTCGGCAGCGTCACCGGGTCGCCGCCGAAGCGGATCGTGCCCGAGGTGGGCGCGTGCACCCCCGAGAGGATCTTCACCAGAGTCGACGTCCCTGCGCCGTTGTCGCCCACGATCGCAACCACCTCACCCGACGAGACCGTCAGGTGGATGTCGACCGGGCGGTCGACCCCGGTGACGCTGCCGACGGTCACTGGACGCCGAGCGCGGCGCAGCCCGCCGCGTACTCGCCGGTGCAGACCTTCGCCGCGGTGTAGATGCCGCCGTCGAAGATGATCTCCTTGACGTTGTCCTTGGTGACCACCTTCGGGGTGAACAGCTGCGACGGGGTGTTGAACAGGGTGTCGGTCTGCTTCGGCTTCTTGCCCTGCAGCAGCGCCCACGTCACCTCCGCGGCGGCGCCCGCGACGATCTTGATCGGCTTGGAGATCGTGTTGTACTGCGACCCGGAGACGATCCTCTGAATCGCCGCGACCTCCGCGTCGTTGCCGGTCACCGGCGGCACGGGGTCGACGTTGCCGGCCTTGAAGGCGGCGATGGCGCCGGATGCGGTGCCATCGTTCGCGGCGACGACGCCGGCGATCTGCGGACCGAACTGGGTGACCTGTCCGGAGGCCCAGTCCTGCGCCTTCTGCGGATCCCAGGCGGGCGTGTCGTACTCGGCGAGCACCTTGAACTCCGACGGATCGACCACCGAGCTCACCCCCTTCTTGATCAGCTGAGCGGCGTCGTCGGTCGGGGATCCGTTGATCTGCAGGACGCCTCCCGAGGCCCCGTCCGCCTGGAGCTTGTCCACCAGGGACTGGGCGATCAGCTTGCCGATGCCCTCGTTGTCGAAGGAGACGTAGAAGTCGGCGGCGGTCTTCACGATCGGGCGGTCGTAGGTGACGACCTTGATCTTCTGGGACTGCGCCTTCCGGACGATCGCGGCCGCGGCCGTGGTGTCGACCGCGGAGATCACGATGACCTTCGCGCCCTGCGTGATCACCGAGTCGGCCTGCTGCTGCTGCTTGGCCGGGTCGCCGGCGGCGTTCTGGTAGATCACCTTGCAATCGGAGCAGAGCTGCTTCATGCGGGCCTTGAACAGCGGGCTGTCCTGCTGCTCGTAGCGGGTGGAGGCGAGATCGGGCATCAGGAAGGCGACCGTGCTGCCGGCCGCACCTCCCCCCGAACCCGAGGTGGTGCCGCTGTTCCCGCCGGCGCAGCCGGCCAGGACCAGGAGGGCGGAGACGGTCGCGGCCGCGATCGCCCAGCGCCGAGGGGCCTTCGTCATCGGATCTCCTCATCGAGAATGGTGGTGCAGGGGAACGGGCGCAGAACCGCGCGCCGTGGACGCACCCTACCAACCTCGACGTTAGATCTGTCAACCCGGGTGTTAAATTCGTTGCTCGATTGGCTGATCGGCCCCCTCGATACACTCTCGAGTGGTGAAGGAGCGCGAATGACGACCCCCCATCCGGCCGGATCGCGGATCGCACGCCAGCGGCAGATCCTCGACCACGTGCTCGCGCGGGGACAGGCGGGCGAGGCCGAACTGGCGGAGCTGACCGGGCGCAGCGTCATGACGGTGCACCGCGACCTGGACGATCTGGCGCAGCGGCAGCTGCTCCGCCGCTTCCACGGCGGCGTCTCCGCCCTGCCGACCAGCGTGTTCGAATCGAGCTCGGACTTCCGGCGCCAGCGGCACACCGAGTCCAAAGCGGCGCTCGCCGCCGCGGCGGCACGGATGATCGAGCCGGGGATGAGCGTGATGCTCGACGATTCCACGACCGTCCTCGCGATGGCCGAACTCCTTCGCGACATCGCTCCCCTGACCGTGATCACCAACTACCGACAGGTGCTCGAGCGCCTGTCGGACGCCGCCGACATCCGTCTCATCGTGATCGGCGGCCAGTACTCCCGCACGCACGACTCCTTCATCGGTCCCCCCGACCAGACCAACGTCGAGTCCTACGCGGTCGACATCGCCTTCCAGTCCACCTCCACCATGGACGAGTCGATGACCTACCACCAGGAGCAGGAGGTGGTGAGCATGAAGCGCACCATGCTGCGCTGCGGCACGCGCCGGGTGCTGCTCATGGACGGCACCAAGGTGGGCCACACCTCCCTGCACCGCTTCGTGCCGGTGTCGGCGTTCACCGACGTGCTGCTCACCGACGACGTCGATCCGGAGATCGCCGCGCGGGTGGCCGAGCGGGCGGCGCTGCAGCTCGTCCCGACACACTGATCCAGCGACGGTGGTAGACCTAACATCCGCCGTGTTACAGTCCGGATGCCGGAGGCGACCCTTGCCGCCGCTCGGCGGAGGAGGACCGCGATGACGCACATCCTGATCGCCGGCGACCGCTTCGTGACGCCCGCGCTCTTCCGCGCGGCGCTCGAGCGTCGGCTCGGCGGCGAGGCGCGCTACACGGACTGGGAGCTCCCGTGGCCGGACGAGCCGTTCGGGAGCGTCGCCGGGGTCGAGGAGGCGAGCGGGACGCCGGAGGAGACCATCGAGCACCTCGGCGACGCCGAGATCGCGGTCACCCAGATGGCGCCGTTCACCGCCGAGGTCTTCGGCGCCCGGCCCGGGCTGCGCCTCGTCGGCGTCTGCCGCGGCGGTCCCGTCAACGTCGACCTCGCGGCGGCGACCGAGGCCGGCGTGGTCGTGACCTTCGCACCGGGCCGCAACGCCCAGGCGGCGGCGGAGTACGCCGTCGCTCTCATGCTCACGGCGTCGCGGCGGATCGCCGACGCCGATCACGAACTGCGCAACGGGGTGTGGCGGGGCGACTACTACGCTCTCGACGCGGTCGGCACCGAGTTGGGCGCCGCGACCGTCGGGCTGGTGGGCTACGGCGCCATCGGACGGATCGTCGCGCGCATCCTGATCGCCTTCGGTGCGGAGGTGGTCGCCTCGGATCCCTACGCCGATCCGGACGCCCTTGCGGCCGACGGGGTGCGGGCGGTGCCCCTCGACGAGCTGCTCGCGAGCTCGGACATCGTCAGCCTCCACGCGCGCCTCACCCCCGAGACCCGGCACCTGCTGGATGCCGCGGCGCTCGAGCGGATGAAGCCCGGCGCGGTGCTGGTCAACAGCGCCCGCGGCGGACTGCTCGACTACGCGCCCCTGCCCGGCCTGCTGCGCAGCGGGCGGCTCGGCGCGCTGGCCCTCGACGTCTACGACCTGGAGCCCCCGCCGCCGGACTGGCCGCTGCTCACGGCGCCCAACGTCGTGCTGTCCCCGCATCTGGCCGGGGCGACGCGGCAGACGGCGGAGCGGGCGGCGGCGATCGTCGCCGACGACGTCGCGCTCTTCGCCGCGGGGCAGCGGCCGGCGCACGTCGCCAATCCGGAGGTGCTGGAGCGGGTGGGGGCATGAGCGGTCTCACCGCGGCGGTCGACGCGGGCACCAGCCTGATCAAGGCGGTGGTGCTCGACGAGGAGGGCCGCGAGCTGGCCATCGCCTCCCGCCCCACGCGGGTGCTCACCCGGGCGGGTGGGCGCAGCGAGCAGGACATGTCCGAGGTGCTGGAGGCGGTGCTGGAGTGCCTGCGCGAGGCCGCCCGCCTCGCGCCCGGTCGGATCGAGCGGATCGCCGTGACCGCGCAGGGCGACGGAGCGTGGCTGGTGGATGGGGCGGGGGATCCCCTCGGCCGGGCCGCGCTCTGGAACGATGGACGCTCCGACGAGGTGGTGGAGGGCTGGAGTGCCGACGGCACCCTGGAGCGGGCGTTCCGCATCAACGGGTCGCTGGGCAACCTGGGCCTGCCGAACGCGATCCTGGCCTGGACCCGGCGGCACGACCCCGGCGCGCTCGAGGGCGCCACCGCGGTCCTGACCTGCGGCAGCTGGCTCTACCTCGCCCTCACCGGCGTGTGCGGGCTGCACCCGTCGGAGGCCTCGGCGCCGTGGCTCGACATGCACACGGGCGGGATCTCCGAGGAGCTCGTCGAGCTCTACGGCCTGGCCTGGGCGCGCGACCTCATCCCTCCGGTCCTGGATGCGCACGAGCTCACGGCGCCCCTGCGGGCCGAGCCCGCCGAGGTCGGCGGGCTCGACCCCGGCATCCCCGTCACCCTCGCGGCGTACGACGTGGTCGCCACCGCGACGGGCAGCGGCGCGGTCGCCGTGGGGGATGCGTTCTGCATCCTCGGCACGACGCTGTGCACCGGGGTCCGGGTGTCGACGCCGGCCACCTCGGGCGTCCCCTCCGGGCTCACCCTCCTCGGGCTGCCCGGGCAGGCGCCCGTGCGGGCCTTCCCCACCCTCGCCGGAACCGGCGTCATCGACTGGGCGGTCGCCCTGCTGGGCCTCGGCGGCGCGCGGGAGCTGACCGAGCTGGCCGCGACAGTGCCGGTGGGGGCCGGCGGCGTGCGCCTCTGGCCCTACCTCTCCCCGGCGGGCGAGCGGGCGCCGTTCCTCGACCCGGCCGCTCGGGGCGTGATCGCGGGGCTGTCGTTCGAGACCGGAGCCGCAGAGATCGCCCGCGCGGCCATCGAGGGACTCGCCCACGTCATCCGCGACTGCCTCGACACGGCCGGTCCGCGCCCCGCGAGCCTCTCGCTCTCCGGCGGCGGTGCGGCGAGCGAGCTGTGGTGCCGCACCATCGCCGACGTGACCGGGGTGCCCGTGGTGCGCGGCGACGGCGCGCAGCTCGGCGCCCGCGGCGCCCTGGTCGCGGCACTGGTCGCCGACGGCTCCGCCCCCGACGAGGCGTCCGCGCTCGCGCGGATCGCGACCGAGCGCGTGGTGTTCGACCCCGACCCGCCCGCGGCGGCGCTGCTGGAGGCGCGGCACGCGGACTTCCTCGCCACCCGGGATGCCCTCGCCCCGCGGTGGGCGCACTGGCGAGCGGCGACCCGGTGAGCGATGCCTGGCTGGGCATCGACCTCGGCACCCAGAGCGCCCGGGCGATCGTGCTCGGCGACGACGGGGCCACCCTCGCCTCCGCGAGCGCGCCCCTCTCCAGCCGGCGAGCCGAGGGCCGGCACGAGCAGGATCCGGGCGAGTGGCTCCGCGTCGTCCGCGAGATCATCCGCGGCGCGGTGCGGGAGCTCCCGGCGGGCGTCCGCATCCGCGCGCTTGCCGTCGACGGGACCTCGGGAACGGTCGTGCCCCTCGATCGCCGCGGGCGCCCCACTGGCGTGGCGGCGATGTACGACGACCGCCGCGGCGCTCCGTACCTCGACCGCGTGCTGGACGCCGGGGGCGAGCAGTGGCGGCGGATGGGGTATCGGATGCAGGCGACCTGGGCGCTGCCGAAGCTGCTGGCCCTCCGCGAGGAGTCGCCTGCGCAGCTCTGGGGGCATCAGGTCGACGTCGTCGTCGACGACCTGAGCGGGCATCCACTGGCGACGGATCTCTCGAACGCCCTGAAGACCGGAGCGGATCTGGACGCCGTGGCCTGGCCGGTGGACGTGCTCGACCGGCTGGGCCTCGCCCTGGGGGAGCTGCCCGCCGTCGTGGAGTCGGGGTCGATCCTCGGCGCCGTGTCGGATGCCGTCGCCGACGACACCGGGCTGCCCCGCGGCTGCGCGATCGTGGCGGGCGCCACCGACGGGGTCGCGGCGCAGCTCGGATCCGGCGCGATCCGCGTGGGCGACGGCGCGTCGGTGCTCGGCACCACCCTCGTGCTCAAGGGCGTCGCCGCCCGCCGCGCGCTCGACCCCTCCGGCGCGGTGTACGCGCACCGCGCTCCTTTCGGCGCCGGCTGGTTCCCGGGCGGTGCGTCCAGCGTCGGTGCCGGGGCGGTGAGCGCGCTCCTGCCCGGGCGCGATCCCGCCACGCTCACCGCTGCCGCGGCGCGCCGGAGCGAGATCCCGGTCTGCTACCCGCTCCTCGGGCTCGGCGAGCGCTTCCCGTTCGTCGCCGACCGCGCGCCGGGCTTCTGGCCCCGTGATCCGAGCGACATGGCCGACGACGAGCTCCTGCGGGCGATCGCCTTCGGGGTCGCGTTCCTGGAACGGCTCGCCCTCGAGCGGATGGCGGCGCTCGGCGCTCCGATGGCGCGGATCGCCACGAGCGGCGGTGGCGTGCGCAACGCGTGGTGGACGAGCCTGCGCGCGGCGGTGTCGCGGCGGCCCTTCACCGTGCCGGCGCAGACGGAGGGCGCCGCGGGGATGGCCGTCCTCGCCGCGGCCGCGGTCGGCGACACCCCCGGCGACCTCGACGCCACGACGCGCCGGCTCATCCCGCGCGGCCGTCCGGTGCAGCCCCTTGGGCTCGATGACGACCGCGTCGAGGAGGCGTACGGCCTCTTCCGTCGCCGCATCGCGGAGCTGGTCCAGGAGGAGGCCGCATGACCGACGTGCACCTGGTGCGGCACGGCGAGACGGTATGGCACGCCGAGAACCGGTACGCGGGCAGCACCGACGTGCCGCTCACCGAGCGGGGGCGGATGCAGGCGCAGGAGCTGGCCCGGTGGGCCGCCGGCGCCGGATTGACGCGGGTGCTCTCGTCCGACCTCGGCCGCGCGCGAGACACGGCGACCCTCGCCGCGGATGCCGCCGGACTCCCCCTCGAGATCGACAGCCGGCTGCGCGAGATCGACTTCGGGCGCGCCGAGGGCCTGACCGCCGCAGAGATGGACGCCGCTTTCCCGGAGGCGCGCGCCGCGTTCCTCGCCGCCCCGGCGACCTCGCCCCTTCCCGGCGGTGAACCCGGCGCCGTAGTGGCCGACCGGATGCTCGCGGCGCTCGCGGATGCCATCCGCGGCACCGACGGACCGGTCCTCATCGTGGGCCACACCACCGCGATCCGACTCGCCCTCTGCGCGCTGCTCGGCCTCCCCCTCGACGGCTACCGCGACCGGTTCCCGAGCCTGCACAATGCCGCCCTCACCACCGTGCGCCTTCCGCAGCACGGCGACCTCCGTGGCGCCGGCGCCCTGCTCGCGCTCAACGCGCCCGCGGTGCCGCGCGGGGGTTAGGGCGTCGGGGCCGCGTCCTCGTGATCTTCGGGATCGCCGGCGCGCGATGAAGCCGCGCTCCTGTGCACCGGATCCGTCTCAGCTCGAGCGCGGCGGAGATCGGCGACCTGGTGTGCCGGCATCCGCTGCCCGGTCATCACACCGCGGAGGGCAAGGGATTCGAACCCTTGGTGCAGTCGCCTGCACGCCAGTTTTCAAGACTGGATCCTTCGGCCGCTCGGACAGCCCTCCGTCGGCGAGCCTAGCCGCGGTGAGCGTCGCGGTGAGCGTCGCGGCGAGCGCCGCGGAACGGTCAGGCGTGGGCGTGCAGGCGCACCTCGGCGACCGAGCGCTCGCGGGGCACCGAGGGTCCGCGCAGCAGTGCTGCGGCCTGCAGCCGCTCGCGCCAGGCGCGGTCGTGGGTCTCGTGCACCACGCGCCAGAGGGCGCCGGCGCGGATGGGGACGTGCACCGCGCCGGCGACGAGCAGCACCAGGAGGAAGAACTCGGCGGGACCGTTCGAGCTGGGCACGGCGACCGCGGTGACGCCCATCACCAGAGCGGCGGATGCGGCGACCAGCGCCGCGATCCGATTCGCGAGCGCGAGCCGCAGATCCGAGGACGAGAGCTGAGTCAGCTCGACGAGCACCGACGGGTCTCGGAAGTCGCCCCCGACGTCCGTCGAGCCCTGGGTGAAGAGCATGTGCGCAGGGTACGCCTCTTCGACACCCGGGGGAACGGCCGCCGGAGGGCGAAGGTGGATCGCGCGACAGCCCCGGTCTCCCGCCACAGCGGAGATCCCCGCTGCAGGCGCCGACAACAGCTGTTGTCGGCGACATGGGGCCCTGGGGGAAGACCCCCGGGCACCGCACCGAGTGCGGGATCGGTTCAGGCGGGGAAGTGGCGGCCGAGGGCCCGGGCGAGGCCGTCTGCGGTGTCGGATGCCGTGGTCGCGTTCGCGGCGGCGCGCACGTCCTCCGGCGCCTGGCCCATCGCCACCGCGACGCCGCCGCCGGCGACGGCCCACTGGAACATCTCGATGTCGTTGCGGCCGTCGCCGGCCACCAGCACCCTCTCTGCCGGGATGTCGAGTTCGTCACGCACCCGCGTGAGACCGGTCGCCTTGTTCACGCCGTCCGGGGCGATGTCCAGCCACGCCGTCCAGCCCACGTTGTAGCTCACCTTCCGCAGGCCCATCTGCTCCACGACCTCGAGAAAGTCCTCCACCTCGTGCTCGGGCGAGATGACCACCACGCGGGTCGCCTCCAGGCGCAGCAGCTCCTCGAAGGGCGTGCGGATGCTCGCCGCGCCCAGCGCACCGTCCGGTAACGAGCCGGAGAAGCGATAGAGGCCCTCCTCGTCCTCGACCGCGAAGCTCGCCCGCTCGAGGGCACCGCGGATCGTGCCGAGCACCTCCGACGGGTCGAAGGTCTCCACGTGCTCCCGCACGTACCCGACCGGGGCATCCGGCTCGCGCGCCAGCACCACCGCACCGTTCGCGCAGACGAGGAACTCCGGCGCGATGCCCAGGCGCTGCACCACCGGAAGCGTCGTCGACTCGGAGCGGCCGGTCGCGATCACCACCTGGTGGCCGGCCGCGGCGACCCGCTCGATCTCCTCGGTGACGGCATCCGCGATCACGCCCGACTCCTGCATGATCGTGCCGTCGACATCCAGGGCGACCAGCCAGCGCTGATCCTCGGGCACCGGGCTCACGCGAGGGGCTCCAGCAGGTCGAGTCCGAGGAGCGGGCGCAGCACCTCGGGCACCACGACGGAGCCGTCGGCGCGCTGGTGGGTCTCGAGGATCGCGACCAGCCAGCGCGTCGTCGCGAGGGTGCCGTTGAGGGTCGCGACCGGCTGCGTCGCCCCGTCGCCGCCCTCGACCTCCGGGCGGAAGCGGATGCGCAGCCGTCGCGCCTGGTAGGTGGTGCAGTTGCTGGTCGAGGTGAGCTCGCGGTAGCGGCCCTGTGTGGGCACCCACGCCTCGAGGTCGAACTTCCGCGCGGCGCTCGAGCCGAGGTCGCCCGCCGCGGTGTCGATCACCCGATAGGCGAGGCCGAGGTCGTTCAGCATCCGCTCCTGCATGGCGAGCATCCGCTCGTGCTCGGCCACCGCGTCCGCCGGGTCCACGAAGCTGAACATCTCGAGCTTGTGGAACTGGTGCACCCGGATGATGCCGCGGGTGTCGCGGCCGCCCGAGCCCGCCTCGCGCCGGTAGCACGTGGACCACCCCGCGTAGCGGAGCGGACCGCGGGCGAGGTCGAGGATCTCGCCCTGGTGGTAGCCGGCGAGCGCGACCTCGCTCGTGCCGGTGAGGTAGAGGTCGTCGCCGTCCAGGTGGTAGATCTCGTCGGCGTGCTGGCCGAGGAAGCCGGTGCCGGCCATGATCTCCGGGCGCACCAGGGTGGGCGTGATCATGGGGGTGAGCCCGGCTTCGACGGCGCGCTGCAGGGCGAGGTTCATCAGCGCCAGCTCGAGGCGCGCGCCGACCCCGGTGAGGAAGTAGAACCGGGAGCCCGCGACCTTCGCCCCCCGCTCCATGTCGATGGCGCCGAGCCGCTCGCCGAGGGCCAGGTGGTCGAGCGGCTCGAAGGGGAAGCTCGGCAGCTCGCCCACTTCGCGGAGGGTGGTGAAGGCGTCCTCGCCGCCGGCGGGCACGCCCGGCAGCACGATGTTCTCGATCGTCCCGACGATGCGCTCGAACTCGTCCGCCGCGGCGGATGCCTCGGCCTGCGCCGCCTTGACCCGGCCCGCCAGCTCCTGCGCCCGTGCGACGAGCGCGGGCTTGTCCTCCTTCGGCGCCGTCGCCACCCTCCGGCCGAACGCGTTCTGCTCGGCCCGCAGCGTCTCGAAGGACGTGATCGCCGCGCGTCGGACGGCATCCGCACGGAGCGCCGCGTCGACGACCTCGGCGCTCTCTCCGCGGTGCCGCTGCGACTCCCGCACCTGCTCGGGGTCGTCGCGGAGCAGCTGCGTGTCGATCACACCCGCCAGCCTATTCGGGGCGCTCGGCCATATCCGCGGCAGCAGTGGGCGTCGAGCGGCACCCCCGGTGAGCGTTCGCCCCTTTCCCGGCCCACCGCCGCCATCCGGAACGATCGCGGGCTCCGACGCCCTAACGTGGGCTCATGGCCGAGCCCACCGCATCCGGATCCCGGCTCGCCGCGATCGTGTACAACCCGATCAAGGTCGACCTGGCGCGGCTGCGGCTCGCGGTGGCCGGTGCCGAGCAGCGCCACCGCTGGGCCGACAGCCTGTGGCTGGAGACCACCGAGGAAGATCCTGGTGGGGGTCAGGCCGCCGCGGCGATCGGCGCGGGAGCGGAGGTCGTGGTGGCGGCCGGCGGCGACGGCACGGTGCGCGCCGTCGCCGAGGCCCTGCGGGACGGATCGGCGTCGCTCGCGCTCATGCCGGCCGGCACGGGCAACCTGCTGGCCCGCAACCTCGGCCTCACCCTCGATGACATCGAGGACGCGATCGAGAACGCGTTCGCCGGCGAGGACGCACCGATCGACGTGGGCGTGGCGCGGCTCGAGCGCCGCGACGGCTCGCGCGACGAGCACGCGTTCATGGTCATGGCCGGCATCGGCGTCGACGCGCAGATGGCCGCGAACACGAATCCGGAGCTGAAGAAGCGCTTCGGCTGGATCGCCTACGTGCACTCGATCAGCCGGTCACTGCTCGACCGCAACCGCATCGTGCTGCGCTACGAACTCGACGACAGCGACCCGACGACGACGAGGGTGCACAGCCTGCTGATCGGCAATTGCGGCACCCTGCCCGGCAATCTGCTCCTGCTGCCGGAAGCGGAGGTGAACGACGGACTGTTCGACATCGTGGCGCTGCGACCCAAGGGGTTCCTCGGCTGGGTGCAGATCTGGTTCAAGATCGCCTGGGAGAACGGGGTGCTGCGCCGCAGCCTGGCCGGACGCAAGCTGCTCTCGATGACGAAGCCGGTGCGCACCCTGCGCTACCTGCGGGGACGTAGGATCACGGTGCGGATCGACCACCGGCCCACCGAGTTCGAGCTCGACGGCGATCCGTACGGGGAAGTCGTCGCGTTCCGGTGCACGGTCGACCACGACTCGCTGCGCATCCGCGTGCCCGAGGGGCATCCGCTCACCGCAGACTGACCGACAGGCGCGAGCGGAAGGCCCGCGCCGCCACGGCCAGCGCCACCCCGACGGACGCCGCCGCGAACAGCGACGTGCCGACGATGCTGTACAGCAGATCGCGGGATTGCAGGGCGACGATCTCCCGCCCCGCCACCCGCGGGTCGGGTGTGGCCGCGTAGAAGCCGGCGTACAGCCCCTGCATCCGCACATACCCCCCGATCCGCAGTTGCAAGAGGACGATCCCCGCCGCCAGGAGCGCCGCCACCGCCGCCCACGGCGCGAGGCGACGGGCGCGGCCGGCGCGGCCGGCCGTCGCGAGCAGGCAGAGCCAGACCATGACGGCCACGCCGCCCGCCGTGACGAGCGCACTGGAGAGTTCCGCCGACGGGACGAGGGCGGCTTCCGCGCCGGGGTCGGTGAGCGTGCCGATCACCGTCTGGCGGCGCGCGTACTCGGCCGCGGCGACGCCGCCCAGCGCGATGAGGACGGTGCCGAGCGCCGGGAGCGCCGCGAGTATCCGCAGGTCGAGCCGGACGACGGAGGCGGCGCGCAGGCGCGGGAGGACGAGCGCGATGACCAGGGCCACCGCCGCCCCGGTGGCGAGCGGAGCGGCGATCGACTCCACGTGCTCGGCGGTCAGAGAGGTCTGGCCGATGCGGGTGAAGATCGTCGTGTCGGTGCCCGGATCGCGCATCAGGCGGCGCACCTGCTCCTCCAGGGCGAAGCCCGCCCCGAGCGCGGCGCCGGCGGCGAGGAGGAGAAGCACCGCCAACGCGACCGCGACCGGGTGCGCGGCGGGGGCGGGCGACGGGCGGTTCGTCATCCGCGGATCTCGGGGCCCGACGGGCCCGGATCGTGGCTCGCGTCGGGGGCGTCGTCACGGATGCGGAGGGCGGCGACGACGATCGTCACCGCGAGTCCGATTCCGCCGCCGAGGGCCAGCGCCGGCTGCAGGGTCGCGCGCAGCAGCGCCGGGAAGCTCAGCACGAACGACGCCTCCGCGGGCGCCGGCGTCAGCACCAGCACCGCCGAGGCGACCAGGAATCCGAGCGAGACCACGCCGACGGGAAGGGCGAGCCGCCACCCGGAGCGGGTCGGAACGAGCGCATTCGGATCGGCGGGCGGCTGCGCGGGCTCGGCGGCGGGATCGACCGACCCGGCCGGCGCGGGCGGGGGAGCCGCGGGGGGTGCGGGCGCGGCGGTGGGGTCGGGTGCTGCGGGCTCCGGCGCTGCGGGCTCCGGCGCGGCCGGCTCGGACGCGGCCGGCTCGGACGCGGCGGGCTCGGACGCCGCACGCTCCGGCTCTTCGACCGACGCGTGCTCCGCCGGGTCGTAGCCGCGCTGGAACAGGGCCGCGTAGCGCGGATCGACCTCGGTGCGACGGGGCGACTCGGTCACTTCCCGCGCTCCGGGACCCCGCTCACCAGCCCCTGCAGCCAGTCCCGGGCTTCGACGAACGCGGCGTCGGTGAAGCGCGACGACACCTCGGGGCGGTGACCGTCGGCGCGAGGGTAGGACCCGAGGAACACCACCCTCGGGCTGAATCGCTTCACGCCGAGGAGGGCATCCGCGATCCGCTCGTCCTCGATGTGGCCGTCGATATCGATCACGAAACGGTAGCGGCCGAGCGCGTCGCCGATGGGGCGGGACTGCAGCAGGCTCATGTTGATGCCGCGGGTGGCGAACTGCTCCAGCAGTCCCAGCAGCCCGCCCGCCTGCTCATCGGGCAGGTCGACGATGAGGCTGGTCTTGTCGGCTCCGGTGCGGGCGGGGACGCGTCCGGCGCGCTCGACCAGCACGAAGCGCGTGACGGCGCCACGGTTGTCGCCGATGCCCGACGCGAGCACCTCGAGCGGGTACCGTCCCGCGATGCCGGCGGGGGCGACGGCGGCCTGCGCGAGGTCGGACTCCTGAAGCGATGCCGGCGCCGCGACGTTGCTTGTGGCCGGCAGGTGCGCGTGTCCGGGGATCTCGCGGTCGAGGAAGAGATGGCACTGCGCGTAGGCCACGGGGTGCGCGACGACGACCCGCACCTCGGCGAGGGCGGTGCCGGGGCGGGCGACGAGATCGAAGTCGACCGGCACGAGGTACTCGCCGGAGATGCGGATGCCGGGGATGCGCGAGAGGGCGTCGTGGGTCGCGTTCACACCCCCCTCGACGCTGTTCTCCACCGCGATCACCGCGCCGCGGCTGCGCCCGGATGCGACGTCGTCGAGCGCCTCGCCGACGTTGTGGACCGAGCGCCACTCGGCGCCCCGAGCCTGCGGCACCTGCCCGAGCGCCGACCAGGTGAACGTGCCCGCCGGGCCGAGATAGCTGTAGGCGTCGGGCATGCGGCGAGCCTATCCGCGGGCGGGTCGCCGGGCGCTCGCAGGGGCGGGGGTTCTCCGGACGAGCGCCGCCTCAGCGCGGGTCCGGTGCAGATCCGGCCTCCCGGTCCGGATAACCCTCCGGCTGTCGTCGCCGAACGCGGCCCTCCCCCGAACTCGGGGATGTCGCCGCGTCCCCCTGGCTCGATACGCTGTCCGCACTTCGGGGGACCCGACCCCGATACGGATGCCCGATCCGGAACCCGAAAGGCCCGCCATGGATGCGACCGCGCTCGTGCGCTCGCTCTCGACCCAGTTCGCCCACGTGGGCATCGGTCAGGAGGTGCTCGTCGTACCCGCCGGCGGCGGGATCGTGGTGCGCTCGGAGTACGGCGACCCGATGACCGTGATCGCCGAGGCCGGCACCTTCCGCCTCGTCGCGCCGAGCGGTCGCGGTCTCGACACCGGCATCCGCTTCGACCAGCCCCTCGAGCTGCTCGGCCTGTACCTCGCCTTCCATGCGCTGTGGACGATCCATCGCCTCATCGAGCGGGAGGGGGCGGCGGATGCGGTGCGGCGTCACCCGCGAGTGTCGTTCCACAGCTCGCAGATCGTCGCGCACCTCGGGATGCAGTCGGGCTCGCGCGACGCGGAGGTCGCCGGCTACGCCCGCCGCCTGCTGGGCGACGCGCGCGCGATGCTCGGCGCCTGAGCCCTCGCTCGAATGACCCCGTCGGGGTGACCGGCCGCGTCAGATGACCCCGTCGGGGTGACCGGCCGCGCCAGATGACCCGATCGGGGTGACCAGCCGCCTGAGATGACCCAATTGGGCCAGATGAGTGGAACCGGGCCAGGTGAGCGTCCGCGTGCGGCGTCCCCGCCCGCGTCCGAGGGCGCAGAGGGTGCGGCTACGCCGATTGGAGAGCGCGCATCAACGCCTCCCCGATCGTCTCCCCCGTGCCCACGCCGATGGGGCTGGTGGCGGATGCGGCGAAGAGCGCCTCCGCCGGATCGGGTACCCCCGGGGTGGCGTAGCCGAAGGTCTGGTCGAAGGCCTCCACGAGGCTCGGCTCGGGCGCCGATGCCGGCTCCGGGGCGGGCTCGGTGAACATGGCGTCGAACGCCGAGCGGAGATCGGGCGCCGTCGACGGATCGACCCGCGGACCGGCGTCGTACCGCGTCGCGGGCTCGGCGATGATCGGCTCCGGCCGCACGGGCTGCGCGGCGGGCTCAGGACGCACGGGCTCGGAATGGATGGGGTGAGCGGCGGGCTCAGAATGCACCGCGTACGCCGCGGGCTCGGAACCCGCGGGCTGGGCACCCGCGGGCTCGGGACGCACGGCGTGCGCCGCAGGCTCGGAGCGCGCGGCCTGTGCGGCGATGTGCGCCGCCGCCGCATGCTCGGCCGCGTACCCGGATGCGGTGTGCCGCTCGGCGCTCGCGGTCGCGGAGTGCGACGCAGCGTGCGCACCGGTCGACGCCGGGATCGAGTCGACGGGCTGGGCCTCGGCGTCGGCGGTGCCGTCCTCGAGCTGCGAGTCGGAGACGAATTCCGTCCACTTGTGGTTGTCCCACCACCGCAGCTGCGGCAGACCGCTCGGGTCCGGATACCAGCCGGCCGGCGTGCGCTCTTCGGCCACCCGATCCCCCGTCGATGTCTCGATGCCCGCGCTGCGCGAGCAGGACGGCCCCCACCGTCACCGCGATGATACGAGCCGCCGCATCCGCTCCGCGCGTCCCCTCTCGGGGTACACCGGGGGTTCAGGACGGCGGGGACGGATGTCAGACTGACGCCGTGAATGATCGAGCGGGGATGCCGGCGCAGCCATCCGACCTGATCGACGTGCGCGAGCTCGTCGCGGCGTACTACGCGAGGGTGCCCGATCCGTCGGATCCGGCGCAGCGCGTGATCTTCGGCACGAGCGGCCACCGCGGCTCGAGCCTGGACTCCGCGTTCACCGAGACGCACATCGCGGCGATCACCCAGGCGATCGTCGAGTACCGCGCGGCGCAGGGCACCACGGGGCCGCTGTTCATCGGCAGCGACACGCACGGCCTGTCGCGCCCCGCCGAGACGACCGCACTGGAGGTGCTCGAGGCGAACGGGGTGCACGCCCTCACCGACCAGTACCAGGACTACGTGCCCACCCCCGCGCTCAGCCGCGCGATCATCCGCTACAACCGCGCGCACCCGGGCCAGCCGCAGGCGGACGGCATCGTCATCACGCCCTCGCACAACCCGCCGCGCGACGGCGGCTTCAAGTACAACCCGCCGCACGGCGGACCGGCCGACTCGGATGCCACCGGCTGGATCGCGGACCGCGCCAACGCGCTGATGGCGGGCGGACTCCGCGGCGTCACGCGCGGCGAGCCGAGCGCCGTCGACAGCTACGACTTCCGCGGCGAGTACGTCGCCGATCTCCGCAGCGCGATCGATGTGGATGCCATCCGCGGATCCGGCCTCCACATCGGCGCGGACCCGCTCGGCGGGGCCTCCGTGCACTACTGGCAGCTCATCGCCGAGCAGTACGGCCTCGACCTCACGGTGGTGAATCCGCAGGTCGATCCGGCGTGGGGGTTCATGACCCTGGACTGGGACGGCAAGATCCGGATGGATCCGTCCTCGCCCTCGGCCATGGCCTCCGTCCTCACCCATCGGGCCGACTACGCGATCCTGACCGGCAACGACGCCGACGCCGACCGGCACGGCATCGTCACCCCGGACGGCGGGCTGATGAACCCGAACCACTACCTCGCGGTCGCGATCCAGTATCTCTACGCGCATCGTCCGGACTGGCGAGCGGATGCCGCGGTCGGCAAGACGCTCGTCTCCAGCTCGATGATCGACAGGGTGGCGGCGTCGCTCGGCCGACGGCTGTGGGAGGTGCCGGTCGGCTTCAAGTGGTTCGTGCCGGGGCTGATCGACGGGTCCGTTGGCTTCGGCGGGGAGGAGAGCGCGGGTGCGTCGTTCCTCGAGACGGACGGGCAGGCGTGGACGACGGACAAGGACGGCATCCTGCTCGCCCTGCTCGCCTCGGAGATCCGCGCCGTGACGGGCCGCTCGCCGAGCGAGCTCTACCGCGAGCTGACCGAGGAGTTCGGCGACCCCGCCTACGCGCGGGTGGATGCGGTCGCGACGAAGGAGCAGAAGGCGCGGCTGGCGAGGCTCTCGGGCTCGGACATCACCGCGGACACCCTCGCCGGCGACCCGATCACCGCCCGACTCTCGGAGGCGCCGGGCAACGGCGCAGCGATCGGCGGCGTGAAGGTCGCCACCGAGCACGCCTGGTTCGCGGCACGCCCTTCGGGCACCGAGGATGTGTACAAGATCTACGCGGAGTCCTTCCGCGGGCCGGAGCACCTCGCCGAGGTGCAGGCGGAGGCGAAGACCATCGTCGACCGGGCCCTGAGCTCGTGACGGCCCGCTCGTGATGGCGCGCCGGTGACGTCGCTCGCCTGGGAGCGCCGCTTCGAGACCGCTCTCACGCCCGCCGAGCTCGAGGAGATCACCGCCCTGCTGCAGCGCGCCTTCCCCGGGCATCCGGGCGGTATCCGGCGCGGCTGGTCCGGCGAGCGTCCGGAGTTGCGGCTGCTCGGCCGGGACCGCGGGCGGCTGGTCGCGCACATCGGCATCCTGCGCAGGTTCATCCGGGTGCGCGCGACCGATGCCGCGGTGCTGGCGGCGGATGTCGGCCTGGTCTGCGTCGACCCCGAGCAGCAGCGCGGCGGTCTCGGGCGCGCCCTGATGGAGCGCGCCGCCGCTGAGTTCGTCGCGCTGGGGGTCGAGTTCGGCACGCTGACCACGGGCGAGGACCGGGTCGGCTTCTACCAGGCGGTCGGGTGGGTGCGGGCGGCGACGCCGGTGCTGCACGCGATCGACCTGGACAACGCCGTGGAGGGCTTCACCGGCCCCCTGATGTATCGCGCCGTGTCGGGTGCGCCCTGGCCGGAGGGCGAGTTGGAGCGCAACGGCCGCGAGATCTGAGCCGCCGCGAGATCCGGACGACTACGGGTAGGTCGGCGCCGCGGGAAGGCGGAACCATTCCTCCAGGGTGCGGATGCCCCTCTCCCGCATCGCGGTGGCCAGCGGGACTCCGACGTAGCGGAAGTGCCACGGTTCGTACTGGAATCCGGTGATCGGCTGCAGCCCGTCGGGGTAGCGCAGGATGAAACCCCAGCGCCACGCGTTCGCCGCCAGCCATTGCCCGGTGCGCGTCGCGCCGAAGGCGGCCTGCAGAGTGCCCCCCTCCGCGGGGCTGGAGAAGTCGATCGCGAGCCCGGTCTGGTGCTCGCTGTACCCCGGCCGTGCCGTGAGGCTGTCGTTCCGCGTCTGGTTGTACACCCGCACCTGCGAGGCATACGGCCGGTAGTCGCTGACGGATCCGAGGGCGAGCCCGGTCTCGGCACGGAACTGCGCGGCCAGCGCGGCGACCGCGACCGCCGCAGCCGGCCGCATCCGCAATGCGCCCCCCTGCCCCACCAGGGCGATGGCGGCGAGCGGCGGGGCGTAGTCGATCGGGTTCAGCGGGCGCAGCTTGTCGACGACGACCCAGTCGCTTGCCGGGTCGTCGATCGAGAGCGCCGGAAGGACCGGTGGGGGAGCGGGGGTCGGGGTCGGCGTGGAAGTGGGGGTGGGGGTCGGGCGCGAGGTCGGTCCCGGCGATGCGCGCATCCGCGGCGTCGGTGACCGGGTGGGCGCCGGGGCGAGCGCCCCGCAGGCGGCCAGCCCGGCGGCGACCGACCCGGCGAGCAGGACCGCGACCGCCTGGCGGCGGGACGGATGCGGGGCTCGGCCGGACACGGTCGTGATCCTATGCTTCGGCTTCGATCCGAGAAGGGGCAGATCCCCCCGCGGTCGACCTCCCGGTCTACGGTCGAGGTATGTCGGGAGAGGCCTACCTGGTGATCGATCGTCCCGAGGAGAGCCGCTTCGTGCTCGAGAGGAACGGCGAGGCGGTGGGCTCCAGCTCCTACGAGAGGCGCGGCGGCGTCATCGCGTTCACGCACACGGAGGTCGATCCCGCCGAGCAGGAGCACGGCCTCGGCTCACGTCTGGTGGCCGGTGCCCTCGACGCGGTGCGTGTCGCCTCCGAGGACAGGGTGGCGGCGGAATGTCCCTTCGTCGCGCATTTCGTGCGCGCGCATCCGGAGTACGCGGACCTGCTCACGCGCTGAACAGGGGCGCTCTCAGGCGATGGGCGACGACGCAGCCGAGAACGGTGACCCCCAGCGGCTGTGACGCGCCGGATCAGGCCCGCACGGCCTTCCGGCGGGTGGCCACCCCGGCCACCACGCCACCACCGAGCACCACGGCACCGACGGCGAGCCAGACCGCGAGCATCGAGACTCCGGTTCCCGTGGAGGCGAGAGCGGCGCTCTGCACGGCGGCCTGACCCGCGGCCGGGACGACGGTGAACGACGCCGTTCCGACGTCGCCCGAGGTCGCCCCCGTAGCGGTGAGGGAATAGCTCCCACTGGCCTGCGCCGGCAGCTTCACGGCGACGGACAGCGCACCGGTCGTCGAGGTGCTCTTCGTGCGGCTGATGGTGGCCGCGGGCAACGATCCGATGGTCACCGCCCCGGCTCCGTTCACCGAGACCCGGGCGGACTCGGAGGGCGCGAAGTAGCCGTCGGAGAAGGACACCGTGACGGTCCCCCCCGGAACGGCCGAGCCCGAGACGGAGACCGTCCCGGAGGGCACGTAGCTGGACGCCATGGCCGCAGCAGGGGCGGCGAGCAGGAGAGCCCCGGCGATGATGGCGGTGGGAAGCAGTTTCTTCATGGGGGAATTCCGATCGGGTACGGGTATCGGAATCGACTCGGGTGTCGGGGCGATTCGGGATTCGGGGTTGATCACAGCGTGCCGTTCCCCCGACCGGATCGCGATGAAGTGGGTCTACGGTAGCGGACCTGCGCACGTGAGCGCTAGCCGTCGAGTGGTGAAGGACCGGATTCCGGGAGTGCCCTTCGCCGCGAGCGGAGCGGCGCCCGATTCTGTGGCTCCGACCCACGCCACACGCAGGACCGTGCTCTGCCCCGGTCCGAGGTTGGTCTCCCGTTGCACCACCTGATAGGAGCCGTCGCGTGCGACCTGGGGTTCCACCGGCTCGCCGTCGAGCGTCGCCCCGAGGAAGGCAGCAGCAGAGGGTGCGTAGACGAGGATCCTCGTCCGGATGTCGCCGGGATCGACACCGAAGGCTCCGGCACCGGTGACGTACGGCGGGAGGCGTTCGGCGGCATCCGCCGGCGCGGTGTTGGTGAGCTGGACATCGACCACCCAGGAGGGGCGTCCATCCGCACGGCATACCCGGCTCCCCGTCGACACCCTCTCCGCGAGATAGACGCCCATCTTCCCTCCCGTCGCGTCGTTGAGGTACACCCCGGCGGTGGGCAGTCGGTCATCGCGACTCGGCTCGAGTCCGCGGAGCGACGTCGCGGCGAGCACGCGCTGCTCGGACGGTTGTGCGCTCCACAGCGCCACCCGACCCTCCGCAGCGCCGCGACCGACCGCCTGCAGCAGGTCGACCGGATCGGCCCCGCCTCCGGTCACGCCGGCGAAGACCGAGGCGGCCGCACTCGCGAAGAAGGCGTCCTGCGCCCGCGGATCCGGGTAGCGCGCGTAGAGGTCGCTCAAGAGAAGCTGCACCGCGTTCGAGGCGGTGATGGTGTCACCGGACTCGAGTCGGATCGGACCCGTGCTCTTCAGTACGTAGCCGAGAGTGACCGGGTCGATGGCGACGACGCCGTCCACCCGGCCGCCGAACCGCTCCGTCCACATCGCGCGAGCCAGCCGGGCGCTCGTGGAGAACCGCGGCGTGAGCGTCACATCCTGCATGTACTCGCCGACGATCGAGCCGTAGAGACCGCGCGTGTCATCGGACAGCGGCAGCACGGGCTCGGCCCGGTGCCCGAAGGAGACGCCGGACTCCTCCTGCACCAACGAGATCCTGCCTCGATCGGCGGTGACCAGAGCCACCGCGCCGACGATCCCCCCGCCCGCCCGCAACTCCGCATTGTTCTCGACGAGCACGAGGTACCGCCGGGGGCCGTCCGCTCCCAGTACGGCGGGCGCGAGTTCGAGCGCCGTGTCGGCGGCGGAGGCCTGCTCACTGGCGCGACCGAGGGCCGAGCGCAGTCGTGAGACGGCGCTCCGGATGGGCGGCAGGGCTCCCGACAGCTGGATCGCGTCCGCGTCGTCACGGCTCCGCTTCAGCGCGGTCGCGAGTCGCGCGGCGTCAGGCGAGGCACGCTCGAGCGCGGCCACGTCGATTCGTCCATCGCGGAGTTCGATGGAGGTCGGCGAAACCGTGGCGAGGAGGCGCGTCGCCGGGGTGACGGCGCGACTCGAGAGATCGCCGACCACATCGGCCACCTGCCGGATGGCTCGAAGGTCATCGCCGATGAAGGGCACGAATTCGGCCGCGCGCCAGACGGGGTCGCGGTCGAGCGTGGCCGCGGATGCCCCGCTCTCAGTGAGCACGTCTGCGGTGGCCCGGGCCGCCGTGAGATCCCGCGCGGCGACCTGCGAGCGCAATCGGCCCGCCGATGTGACCCAGTTCTCGAGATCACTCTTCGTCTGAAGGGCCCGGATGGCCACCCACGCGGCCATCACCAGCAGCACCGCGACCAGGACGATCACGACCGTCACGCCAGCGCGACGCGAGGGAAGAAGGCGCGCTCGCGGGGACCGTCCGGACTCGGGCAGGTCCGACATGACTCGCATCATAGGCTTTCGCCGTCCGCCGCATCCGCTCTCCTAGGTTGGACGGCGATGAGTTGCGACGAGCCCCGACGCACCGCCCCGGCGGGCGTGCTCCTCGTCGCGCTGGGGGCGATCGCACTGGTGCTGGTCCTCGTTCCGCTCGCGGCGCGTCCGCCGCTTCTCGGTCCCGCAGCGCTGTGGCCGCTCTGGGCGGATCTGGCCGAGTGGCTGCCCCTTCTGGCCGCCGCGCTCGTCGGCGGTCGCCTCTGGGTCCGCGCCGCGGGTCCGGTCTCGGGCGGATCTCTCGCCGCCGTACTCGGCGCTCGGCTACGCCCGTCGGACCTCGGGTGGGGCCTGCTGCTCGCCGTCGGCGCCCGCGCGGTCGACGCCCTCCTCGCGTTCGCCCTCTACGGGACGGCTGACGGCGGCGGTGCGGCGATCATCGGCACCGACGACCTCCCGTCCGTCCTGCTGCTGGTGGTCGGGACCGGGGTCGTGACCCCGATCATCGAGGAACTGTTCTTCCGCGGCCTTCTGCAGCGCTGGCTTCTCGTGCGGCTGGGAGGGGCACGGTGGGGAGGGGGTGCCGCGCTGGTCGCGACGGCGTCGGTGTTCGCGCTCCTGCATCTGGTCGTGGGCGGCGCTCAGGGCTCTCCCGCGGTGCAGGTCGTGGGAACCACCCTGGTGCTCGGGACGCTGACGGGGCTGGCTGCCGTGATCACCGGACGAATCGGTGCGGCGGTGGTCGGGCACGTCCTCTTCAATCTGGCCGGGATCGCCTTGCTGTACCGCTGAATGGGCTCCCGTCGCGCATTTGGTGCGCGCGCATCCGGAGTACGCGGACCTGCTTTCGCGCTGAGAGGCGCGCTCATGGGACGCGCTGGAGCCACTCCTCGGTGCCGAACTTCTCGCGCACGAGCGAGTCGGCGGCGGCGAGCTCGGCCTCGGTCAGCTCCGAGGGGGTGAGCCCGTGCAGGGAACGGAAGGTGTCGAGCATCCGCTGGATGACCTCCTCACGCGGGAGGCCGGTCTGGCTGCGGAGGGGGTCGACGCGCTTCGCCGCCGAGGTGGTGCCCTTGTCGCTGAGCTTCTCGCGGCCGATCCGCAGCACCCTGGCCATCTTCTCGCCGTCCATGTCGTAGCTCATGGTCACGTGGTGAAGGACGCCGCCCGAGCCCGTGCGCTTCTGCGCGGCACCACCGATCTTCCCGAGTGGCGAGGTGATGTCGTTGAGCGGCTTGTAGCTCGCGTCGATGCCGAGGCTCTGCAGCGCCTGGACCACCCACTCGTCGAGGTAGGCGTAGCTGTCGGCGAAGCTCATCCCCTGCACCAGCGCGGCCGGCGCGTAGAGGGAGTAGGTCACTGCGGATCCGGGCTCGATGAACATCGCGCCGCCGCCTGAGATGCGCCGCACCACGCGGAACCCCTCCCGCTCCGCCTCGGCGGCATCCACCTCGTTGCGCACCGACTGGAAGCTGCCGATCACGACCGTGCGCTCGCTCCACTCCCAGATCCGCAGCGTGGGTCGCCGGCGCCCGGCACCGACCTCCTCGGTGAGCACCTGGTCGAGCGCGAGGTGCGTGTTCGCCGGCAGGGGTCCTGGATGCACCAGCTGCCAGTCGTAGTCGGCCCAGTCGGTGGCGACACTGAGAGCGCGGCGGATGGCGGTGGCCACCGACTCGGGAGCGAACCCGAGCAGCAGCGCACCCTCGGGAAGCGCACCCTGAACCCGCGCGGCGATGGTGCGCGCATCCGCCCCCACCGGCAGGCCGTTGACCGCCCGGTCGATGTCGGCGAGCGCCTCGTCCGGCTCGAGGAAGAAGTCCCCCGCGAGGCGGAAGTTGGCGATCCGCCCGTCGACCGCATCGAGGTCGACGACCACGAGCTTGCCGCCGGGGACCTTGAACTCGCCATGCACCGCTCCAGCGTAGGACCGCGTTCGCGGGCGCGCCGGGGGGTGGGGGGGGTCAGCGGCGGCGGCGCGGGGGGACGTACTTCAGGTGGCCGTCGAGCCAGGCGATGAGATCGGCGATCACCTCGTCGCGATTGAGCTCGTTGTAGATCTCGTGCCGCGCGTCCGGGTACACCTGCACGGTCACGTCGCTCACGCCGGCCGCTCGGTAGGCGCCGGCGAGCCGCTGCACCGACCTCGGTCCGCCGAAGGAGTCGTCCTCGCCCACCTGGAGAAGTACCGGGACGTCCCTGTCGAGCGCTCGCGGCGTGCCGAGGAGCCGAAGCCCCTCCCGGATGCCGAAGAGCTTCGTCGCCTGAGCCGCGAAGGTGAGCGGGTCGGTGGCGAACGCGGTCTGCACCGCGACGTCGCGGCTCAGCCACTCGGTGCGCGGACCGCCGCGAACGGCGTGGCGCCGGGCGAGATCGCCGGAGTTCATGTGCCGGAAGGTGCGGAACGCGGTGCCGCTCAGCACCACCGCATCGAAGGGGGCGGCGCTCTCGGCGAGGATCAGCTGCGCGAGCAGCGAGCCCCAGCTGTGCCCCAGCAGGGCGAGCGGCGCCCCCGCGTTCTCGGAGCGGATGAGGTCGGTGAAGCGCCGCAGGCCCGCCACCGTCGCCCGGATGCCGCCGGGTCCCAGCCGCCCGAGCTTCGAGGCGTCGCCGCCGTGCTGCTCCAGTCCGGTCCGACCGTGCCCGCGGGCATCCGCCGCCCACACCGCGAAACCGGCGTTCGCCAGGTCCTGCGCGAACGGCTCGTAGCGCGCGGCGTACTCGCCGAGGCCGTGCTGCAGCTGCACGATCGCGGTGGGAGCGACCACCGGCCAGACGTGGAAGTGGATCGTGACGCCCTCGGCGTCGACGAAGGTGCGCTCCACGCGCTCGACGAACCGCGGCATCGGTGCCTCCCCGCCACAGCCTAGAACCGCGCAGCGTGCGGCGGGTGGGGCGTGCGCGCCCCATCCGCCCCGGCAGCCCCACCCGATGCCGAGATCGGTCCGGCTGCGGCTCCGATCTCCGACCCGGCATCAATTAGGCCGGCTAATGAGCTAGGCTAATGAACATGGGCTCACGAATGGATGCGGATGAGCTGCGGCTGATCGTGCAGAAGCTGGCGCGGCGCATCCGCGCGAACCGCCCCGACCAGGGCATCGCCGACGCTCAGCTGTCGGTGCTCTTCCTGCTCGACCGGGAGGGCGAGCTGACGCCGGGGCGCATCGCCGAGAACGAGCACGTCACCCCGCCCTCGATCAACCGCACGCTCGGGGGCCTGGAGGCGTCGGGCTGGATCCGGCGCCGGCCCGATCCGGGAGACGCGCGACGGGTGCTGGTGAGCATGACCGATGCCGGGGCGGCTCTGGTGCAGGAGACGCGGCGGCTGCGCACGGCGTGGTTCACCCGACGGCTGGCCGAGCTGAGCCCGGAGGATCGCCGGGCGCTGGAGGCGGCGGCGCCCGTGCTGCGCCGGCTCGCCCAGTCGTGAGCAGCGCGTTCCGTTCGTTCCGGTTCGCCAACTACCGGCTCTGGTTCGCCGGCGCCACGGTCTCGAACATCGGCACCTGGATGCAGCGCACCGCCCAGGACTGGATCGTGCTCACGCAGCTCTCCGACGACGATGCGACGGCCCTCGGGGTGACGATGGCGCTGCAGTTCGCGCCGCAGCTGCTGCTCGTGCCGGTCACCGGGCTCATCGCCGACCGCGTCGACCGCCGGAAGCTGATGCTGGCGACGCAGAGTTTCATGGGCATCCTGGGTCTCGCTCTCGGCGTGCTCACCCTCACCGGCGCCGTGCAGCTCTGGATGGTGTGGGGCTTCGCGCTGCTGCTCGGCATCGGCTCGGCCTTCGACGCGCCCGTGCGGCAGAGCTTCGTGAGCGAGCTGGTGCCGGCGCCGTTCCTCTCGAACGCGGTCGGACTGAACGCGACCTCGTTCAACGCCGCCCGGCTCGTCGGACCGGCGGTCGCCGGTCTGCTCACCGCCGCGGTGGGCGCCGGGTGGGTGTTCCTCATCAACGCGGTCACGTTCGCCGCAACGATCGCGATGCTGCTCGCGCTCCGCGAGGACGAGCTGTCGCCGCAACCGCGGGCGCGGCGCGAGCCCGGGGCCATCCGCGCCGGCTTCCGGTACGTCTGGCGCCGCCCCGACCTCCGTGTGCTGTTCGTCATGGTGTTCCTGATGGGCACGCTCGGGCTCAATTTCGCGCTGTTCGCCTCGACCATGGCGAGCATCGCGTTCCACCGGGGCGCGGGGGAGTTCGGCATCCTGTCGTCGGCGTTCGCGCTCGGATCCGTAGTCGGTGCGCTCCTCGCCGCCCGGCGCGAGCGGCCGCGCCTGCGCAGCGTCGTGCTCGCCGCGGCCGGGTTCGGGTTCGCGCTGATCGCCGCGGCGCTGATGCCGGACTACCTCGCGTTCGGCGCCGTCCTGCCGCTGGTCGGGCTGACCTCCATCACGATGCTGAACAACGCCAACGCGTACGTGCAGACCACCACCGATCCGCGGATGCGCGGACGCGTCATGTCGCTCTACATGGCGGTGCTGATGGGCGGCACCCCTCTCGGGGCGCCGCTGGTGGGGTGGGTCGCGAACACGTTCGGTCCGCGGTGGGGTCTCGGGATCGGGGCGCTCGGCGGCCTGGTCGCGGCGGGCGTCGCGGGAGTCTGGTGGCTGCGCCGCAACGAGGTGCACCTGCGCTGGGACCGCGGCCGCCGCTGGCGCGTGGCCCTCGACGCGGCGCCCCTTCCCCGCCGCGCGGCGCTCGCCACCACCGAGCTCGCGATCACCGAGGCGCAGGCCGCACGCGGGTAACCCGCCGCGGTCGGGCCGGCGCCGAGGGGTGCCAGGGCGAGCGGGCGGTGCGGATGCGCGCGGGCGGGGCCCGGAGCGGCCGCTAGCGTGGCCGGGTGGGCGGCATCGTGGTGCTCGGCAGTGCCAACATGGACCTCGTGGTGCGGCAGCCGCGGCTGCCCGAGCCCGGCGAGACGATGTTCGGGTCGGCGTTCGACACGGTTCCCGGCGGCAAGGGGCTGAATCAGGCGGTGGCCGCGGCGCGGGCGGGGGCGGCCGTCGCCTTCGTGGGGTCGGTGGGCACGGACTCCTACGGCGACGAGCTTCTGGCTCTCCTGCGGCGCGAGGGCATCGCGGCGGATGCGGTGACGCGCTCCGCCCAGCCGACCGGCACCGCGCACATCGCGGTGCTCGACGGGGGCGAGAATGCGATCGTCGTCGTGTCCGGCGCGAACGCGGAGGCGGTGCTGACGGATGCCGCCCGCGCGGCCATCGCCGAGGCGGCGTTCCTGGTGACGCAGTTCGAGCGGCCGCAGCCTCTGCTGCTCGAGGCGGCGCGCCTGGCCCGTGCTGCGGGCGCGACGGTGGTGCTCACGCCGGCGCCCGCCGCGCCGCCGGTGCACGGCCTGCTCGAGCTGGTCGACCTCCTGGTGCCGAACGCCGGGGAGGCCCGCGCGCTCGCGGGGGTCGACGACACCACCGAGGCCGCCGCACTCCTCAGCCGCCGTGCGGGCCGGGTGATCGTGACCCGCGGGGCGGAGGACGCGCTCGTGGCCGAGCACGGCGCCGTGGTGGGCTCCATCGCGTCGGTGCCCGCGCATCCGGTCGACACCACCGCGGCGGGCGACACGTTCGTCGGCGTGCTCGTCGCGCGGCTCGCCGCCGGGGAGTCACTGGCGGATGCCGGTCACGCCGCCGCCACCGCGGCCGCCTTGTCGGTGGAGCGCCCGGGAGCGACGGCGGCGATGCCGTCGTGGAGCGAGATCGCCGCGCGACTCTAGGCCTCACGCCCCTCGTCATCTGGCGCAAATGGGGCCCGGATCGCCGTCATGTGAACCAATTGGGGTGAATGACCGGGCGGAGGGACGCGGCACAGGCGC